>CAUVBZ010000096.1:0-2520 GCA_963550455.1 uncultured Erysipelotrichaceae bacterium | reverse complement strand
CCTGCGTGCTGACAAACTGAAAAATAATGGAATATAGAGCCTGGTTCCAGCCGAATAACAAGCCGGCTAAGAAGAGGACGACGACGTTGGCGGCCAGAAGATAGTTCCAGGTCGGCGAGTTGAATTTCATGGAAAGATAGACGGCGATAAAATCGGTTCCGCCCGAGCTGGCGTTATTCTGCAAGGCGATCCCCATCGCCAAGCCGTTGATCAAACCGCCGAACACGCAGGCCAGCAGCGGGTCGGCCGTAATGGAGAAGACCGGGAAGACCGCGGTGAAAAAAGCGGTCAGCGTGTAAAATAAAATGGAGAGAAGGATAAACTTATGGCCGATGCGGCGCCAGATAAAAAGCGTCGTCACGACGTTTAAAAGAAAATACAGAATCGAAAAGCGGACGGGAAAGGACGTGAAGTGAATCGTGATCTCGGAGATCAGCCGCGCCAAGCCCGCATACCCGCCCGGAAACAGGTTCGCCGAACGTACGAACATGTTGAATCCCAAAGCATAAATCGCCGATGCAAAAACAACCATCGGGACATAAATCAGCTTCGCTGTATGTTGTCGCTTTCCGCTGTCCATTTCGTCATCTCCCGGCGTTCTTCCTCAATGCAGCCCGCCTTCTTCCAGCCGCCCTGAATCTGTTCCAATAAAGACCCGGCGTCGCTGTAATGCTCCTGAACGCCGTTGAGGAAATCCAGAATTTCCCGACAGCGGCGGCGCTGTTTTTTAATCACCCGATCGCTGCAAGGCACAACGGCTTTCGTACCGTCGCGAAACCATACCGCGCATTGTCCGTTTTCAGCCGCGCTTACTTCCATCAGTTCGTTGGCGCAAAGCCATATGGCGTCGTTTGAGCGCATGCCGTAAATCGGAAAATAGAGCAATTGTGTACGTTCCGATATTAAAATCGGTATTTTTTCGACAGCGCCGAAATGGTGGCGGACCCAGTCGCGTCTTCCCTGCAGGGAGCTTCCGCAGGTAAGACACCATGCCGCCAGAAGCGCTTCCGCACTTTGTCCGATTTCATGCGTCTGCCCGCCTTTTACAAGCAGTGAACATGTTTTTGAATCTGTCTGACGCAGCATAAGAACCTGCTTCATACTACTCTCCGAAATAAGGGCGGCCATCGTCGTCATCCGCATCGTCGTCCGCACTGTCATAAAGCTGGTAATAGCGCTTTTCCTGCTTTTTATGTTTCTGTTCTCTGTTTTTAGCGGAAACAATCAACAAAAAGCGCAGAAAAACCAGCGCCGTCACAAGTAACAGAAGAATCGAAATCAGATCGCTCAAAGACTCAATCATGGTTCTCCCTACCTGTTGCATTATAGCGATGCGGACGGCGAAAGTCCATGTATATTCCGCCCAGAAACACCAGAAACAAAGCGCTTCCCGCCATCAGTATCGTCCGCCAATATGCTGTGGGGTACATATTGCTCATAATGGACGTATTCGGATCCAGAAGCCAGAAGTCGTTGTGCGGAAACAGTCTTTGATGAACCCATGTCCAGAAGGCGTCAAAATCCGCCCCCATCCATACAAGCGCAAACAGTAAAAGCGCGCCGATCGCGGTTAACACACTGCCGATATATTCCCGCAGGGCTTCGCGTTTATCCTCTCGCCGTAAGCCGACGGCAAGCAGAAGGCCGCCGCCCAGCGCAAAAGTGATCTGCAGAAAACGGACACGGGACACCAAGGTTTGAACATCCTGCATGTGCCGGGTTTCGCGTTCGTTAAAAAACGGCTGATCGGCGACCAAAATGTTTTCTTTTCGCCGATTCAGGTAAGCCACCAAAGCGGCATGCGCCTGATCGGCTTCCGCAAGCGTTAAATCCGTTTCCGCCTCCAGATGCCGTGTCTGAAAGAAGAAGCGATAGAGGCCGCGGGAGAAGAACAGCATGCAGATCAACGTAACGAACAGATCGATCAACAGCAGGAACATGCCGATTTTGCCGAACAGGTCATTGCTCCTTTTCATGAAGCCACGCTTCCATCTTGCGCAGCGCCTTTCCGCGATGAGAAATCGCATTTTTCTCTTGGGCGCTTAATTCCGCCATCGTCTTTTGAAGCGGCGGATAGTACACGATCGGATCGTAGCCGAAGCCGTTCTCCCCGCGGGGCGCCAAGGCGATTTCTCCGTATACCGTATCTTCAAAGACGACTGGCTGAGCACCGACGGCCGTCCAGGCGATGGCGCATGTATAATGACAGCCGCGGTTTTGTACATTCTGCATTTTCTCCAGCAGGATTCGGTTCTTTTCGGTATAAGGCGTATCGTGGCCGAGCCAGCGGGCGCTGTAAATTCCCGGCCGGCCATCCAGAGCGTCGACGGAAAGACCGGAATCGTCCGCCAGGGCGGAAATTCCGAACTGATCGGTTACGGCCTGCGCCTTGATGATCGCATTTTCGCGGAAGGTCGTTCCGTTTTCTTCCGGTTCGACGAAGTCCGTTAAATCCTGAAGGGAGCGGATCGTATATCCCCACGGAGTAAGAATTTCTGTAAATTCGCGGATTTTTGCACG
>CAUVBZ010000095.1:0-2769 GCA_963550455.1 uncultured Erysipelotrichaceae bacterium | reverse complement strand
TGCCGAAACCGTTGACCATCGTCTGAATGAACAAATTCGCCACACTGTACAAGGCCGATTGAATGCCGGTCGGCAAGCCGATCACCATGATCCGTCTTAAAATACGGCTGTCATAGCGTACATCGCGCAACGTAAAATGAATGGCCTGCGAAGTATGCGATAAAACCCTCAGCGTCAGACCGCACGATACGAACTGAGAGATGACCGTCGCCCAGGCGGCGCCTTGAATCCCCAGCGGAATGACGGCCACGAACAGAATATCCAGCACTATATTTGTCAGACAGCTGAAAATCAAAAAATACAACGGCCGGCGAGAGTCGCCGATCGCCCGCAAAATACCGGCTCCCGTGTTATAGATCATCGTCGGAACCATGCCGACATAATAAATACGCATATAAGTCAGACTGTACGCGAAAATATCGTCCGGAACCCGCAGCATCCGCAGCATCTGCGGCGCCGAAATGTAGCCGAAAATCATAATCGCCAGTCCCAGCACAATCCCCAGAAACATGCCGGATTCCACCGTTTTCCGGACACCGGCCGTATTGTTTTCGCCATAAAACTGGGCGATGACAACCGTAGCGCCGGAAGAAAGCCCGGTCACAAAACCGACGAGCAGATTAATAATCGTCCCGGTCGAACCGCCGACCGCGGCCAGCGCCTGTTTGCCGACAAAATTTCCCACGACAATCGCATCGACGGTATTGTACAGCTGCTGAAAAAAGGTACCGAAAAGAACCGGAAAAAAGAACAGCAATATCTGTTCGGAAATGGGGCCGTTCAACAGGTCAATCGAGCGTCTGCGTTTGATCATGCCCATGATCATAGCACAGTTTTTTACAGCTCGTAAAAACTTCGAATTTTTTCCAGCCGCAAGAGTCCCGCGCGCCGTCCGGCCTGATAAACACGTATCTTTTCCCGCGGGTCATGCTCAAGCGATCCGATCTGCAGGTTCTCTTGCGGACGTACAATCAAAATCCGCCCCGCCGCCTCCTGCCGCTCGACATATTCCAGCTCCGCATTTTAGCGTGCGGCTCTGGTCTTTAAGGCTTCATAAACAGCCGGCATCGATTGCAGAGCGATCCGTAAGCCCGCCAGCGTACGCCCGGAAAACGGCTCTTTCCGATACCGGCGGGGACGAGTAAGAATAACGACAGTCCGTTCATATCCCTTTTCTTCCATGAAACGCAGGGGAATAGAATCGCCGATACTGCCGTCCAGCAGACGATAACCGTCCGCTTCGACCGGTTTTGATACAAGCGGCATCGACGCGCTTGCCTGTATCCACAGCAGATCGTTCTTTAAGCCGTTGTGACAAAGGTGATAGCGCGCTTTTCCGGTTTCCACATCGGTCGCGACGACATAAAAAGCCATCGGATCGGCGGCAAATGTGGAGGCATCAAAAGGATCCAGCTTATTGGGAATGATGTCGTAACAAAACGAACGATTGTACATATCTCCGGTCAAAAACAGCGAACGCCACGAGGCGTATCGAGGATCACGGGCAAAGCGCACGTTATAGCGAATCGTGCGGCCGCGCTGGCGGCTCTTTAAATTGCAGCCGAACGCAGCGCCGGCCGAGACGCCGACCGTCCCGTCCGGGAAAATGTTGTTTTCCATAAAAATATCCAGGACGCCGGCCGTGAACATGCCGCGCATCGCGCCGCCTTCCAGAACCAAACCCCTTTTCATCTCTTCACCTCGGCCTTCATAATAAAAGAAGCAGAACCGAATGCCCGCTCCGCTATGCCTCGCTCTCTGAATAGCCCCAGCTTGGAACCTTATTTCCACGCCGTATCAAAACCGTCTTCTGAAAATCCGTCTGGTTCAAAAAGCGCAGAACCGCTAAAATCTCCTCTTCGTTACAGCCGGCCAGCAATTTTACATCCAGCGACTTCTGCAAAATGTCGACCGCCACGATCGCCGCCGATATCCTGCCGTGCTTTTCACTGCCTATATAGACGGATACACCGTCCGGTAAATTATTGGTATCCCGCAACAGCCCGCAGTCGATCGGAAAAATCAGATTTTCAAATTGCGGATGACGATCTCCCTGCTTATAGGCGATATCAACGGTGCCCGATCGATACAGCGTATCCAGTTTCTGCCAGAAAAATGCGTTATTCTCGTATTCAGCCATGACATCCCCTTTATCTGCAGGGAACATTATAGCGCATTCGCGCGCTCGATTTAAACTATCTGCCGAAAGGAAATGCGGAATCCGCACTGTGAATCGACGCCCGCTGTTTTCGCAATAACCTACAGACAGCATACTGGCGCCATACAACGCCTGTCAAACGAGTGTTGTGCGCACAAGGCAGAACGCCTTGACAATAGAGAATTGAAAACTGCGAATACGTCTGAATAGACGGTGCATGCCGCCGGATCGCGGATTGCCGCCTCATCAATTGCCGTTATCCACTTACTCAGGAGCTGGCCCGGGAGATATAAACGCCGTGATCTCCGATGCAAGAAAGACCAAGGAATATCAAGCTTTCCTACAAGTCAGATACCAACCGAATACAAGCCAGTGACAAGAAATGCAATGAGATATCAACACAGTATAAACTGTTCCTGTTACCATTGATGCCATCATTATATCGCCATAAATTCTTAATTTTTCTCGATTTGCGGCTTAATTCAGGGTGATATTTTTTCGCTCCATCAAAAAATCAACGATATTGATATGGCCGATTCCATCCCGGGAATAATCGAACCGATCCAGTGACAGCACATATTTTGGAGCCGCATCACTGATAGGGCGAATGC
>CAUVBZ010000094.1:0-2811 GCA_963550455.1 uncultured Erysipelotrichaceae bacterium | reverse complement strand
GAAAACAAGAAAGAGGGTGTACGGCCCGAAGGTCGTATAAACTAAGGTGGTACCGCGTTACGACGACGTCCTTAGAATGGCAGGACGCCGTTTTTAATTGCCGGATAAGAGGAGAAAAAGATGTACGATCATCAGACGATTGAAGCAAAATGGCAGAAATATTGGGAAGATGAACAAACTTTTAAGACCGACGCATACGATTTTACAAAGCCGAAATATTATGTCATGGATATGTTTCCGTATCCTTCCGGGCAGGGATTGCACGTCGGTCATCCGGAAAGCTATACGGCAACCGATATCATGGCGCGTATGCGCCGGGCGCAAGGATATAACGTCCTGCATCCGATGGGGTTTGACGCTTTCGGCCTGCCGGCGGAACAGTTTGCTTTAAAAACAGGTCACCATCCGGGCGAGTTTACCTATCGAAATATCGACCATTTTCGTCAGCAGTTAAAGATGCTCGGTTTCAGCTACGACTGGAATCGGGAAATCCGGACGTGCGACGCTTCATACTATAAATGGACACAATGGATTTTCCTGCAGCTGTACAAAAAAGGGCTGGCCTATGTGGCGCAAATGCCGGTCAACTGGTGCCCGGAGGAAAAAGCCGTGCTGGCCAACGAAGAAGTGATCGACGGCAAAAGCGAGCATGGCCATACGGTGGTGCGCCGCAATATGCGCCAATGGGTTTTAAGGATTACGAACTATGCGGAAGAACTTCTGAACGATCTGGACGAGGTGGATTGGCCGGAATCGACAAAAGAGATGCAGCGCAACTGGATCGGAAAGTCGACCGGCGCCGAGGTTGTGTTTAAAGTGGACGGAACCGATAAGGCGTTTACCGTTTTTACGACCCGCTGCGATACGTTATTCGGCGCGACATACTGCATCATGGCGCCGGAGCACCCGTTTGTCGATGCCATCACGACCGAAGAACAGCGTGCAAAAGTCAATGCCTATAAAGAAGAGATTTCCAAAAAAGCCGATTTGGAGCGGACGGCGCTGGGCAAAGAGAAAACCGGCGTCTTTACCGGCGCGTATGCGGTGAATCCGGTTAACGGGCGGAAGCTTCCGATCTGGATTGCCGACTATGTATTGGCTTCTTACGGAACCGGCGCGATCATGGCGGTTCCGGCGCATGACGAGCGTGATTATGCATTTGCCCGTAAATTTGATCTGCCGATCATTCCGGTGCTAAAAGGCGGTGATATCGAGCGGGAAGCGTATGTCGAAGACGGCGTTCATATTAACAGTGCATGGCTCGACGGTTTGGATAAAACGGCAGCCATAAACAAAATGCTGGCCTGGCTTCAGGAACAAGGCTGCGGAGGCCCCAAAGTGCAGTATAAACTGCGGGACTGGCTTTTCTCGCGGCAGCGCTATTGGGGAGAGCCGATTCCGATCGTACATATGCCGGACGGCACGTTGCGAGCCGTCGATGAAACGGATCTTCCGCTGCAATTACCGGCCGTAACCAATTATCAGCCGGGCGAAGACGGTGAATCGCCGCTGGCCAACGCGTTGGATTGGCTTCAGGTTAAGATAGACGGTCGGGACGGAGTGCGGGAGACCAATACGATGCCCCAATGGGCGGGCTCCTGCTGGTATTATCTGCGCTATCTGGATCCGCACAATGAGCGGCAGATCGCCGATCCGGAATTGATTCGGCATTGGATGCCGGTTGACCTCTATATCGGCGGCGCCGAGCATGCCGTACTGCATCTGTTATATGCGCGCTTCTGGTACAAGGTCTTGCGGGACTGCGGCGTCGTTTTCAACAATGAGCCGTTTCAGAAACTGTATCATCAGGGCATGATTTTAGGTGAGAACGGCGTCAAAATGTCCAAATCGCTGGGTAATGTTGTCAATCCGGATGAGCTGGTCAAGAGCCATGGCGCCGATGCTCTGCGCCTGTATGAGATGTTTATGGGACCGCTGCAGGCGTCAAAGCCGTGGTCTTCCAGCGGGATGGACGGCGCGCGCCGCTGGCTGGAGAGAGTTTATCGTGTTGTTGCGGAAGAGCAGATGATCGTCGACGAGCCGACGCCGGAGCTGGACTACAGCTATCACGGCACCGTTCAGAAAGTATCGGCGGATTATGAAGCGCTCAGTTTCAATACGGCGATTTCGCAGATGATGATTTTCATCAACGACGTTTATAAAGCGAAACGTGTGTCGCGCGCCATGATGGAGGGCTTTGTCAAACTTCTGGCGCCGATCGCGCCGCATCTTGGCGAGGAGATGTGGCAGCGTTTAACCGGCCGGACGGGTATTTCTTTTGAAGCGTGGCCGACCTTCGACGCGGCCAAGCTGGTTTTAGATGAAGTTACGATCGCCGTGCAGGTAAACGGAAAAATGCGGGGACGCTTCTCGATTGCCAAAGGAAGCGACCGGCAGACGATTCAGGAAGAAGCGATGAAACTGGAAGCCGTCCGGCGGCATCTGGACGGAAAAACGATACAAAAAGTCATTGTCGTACCGGACAAAATCATCAATCTGATCGCCGTATGAGAAAAGAGGATTCAGCTTTTTGCGAGGCTTTAAGGCGTGTGTTCCATATGTTTTTTGCCCGGCGTTTTTGCTATAATGCCGTTGGTTATGGAAGACTTTAAGGTAACGATTGAAAATTTTGAGGGCCCCCTGGATCTAATGCTGCATCTGATCAAGGAAAAGGAACTGGATTTGTTTGATCTGGACATGAATCAGCTGACCGATCAGTACAGACTTTATCTTAACTCCATGCAGGAAATGCATTTGGAAGTGACGAGTACCTATCTGGTTGAACTGGCCGGGCTGATTGAATACAAATCA
>CAUVBZ010000093.1:0-3036 GCA_963550455.1 uncultured Erysipelotrichaceae bacterium | reverse complement strand
GTTTATGAAAAAAGCCCATTTTTATCCCTCCTTACAGGAAGCTGTCCGCTTCCGTTTTCTCCTGAGGCGTCGTCAAATAGTTTTCCGCCGTCTTTACACACTGCTCAACCTGGCTCTGCCAATCCCAGCGGCGTTCAAATTCTTCAGCCCGGGCAACCGTCGGTTTGGTCACCGGATTTTTCGGGTCAAAGATCGTACAACAGTCTTCGTAGGGCAGAATCGATACGTCATAGGTTCCGATACGCCGGGCAAGATCGATGATCTCCACTTTATCCATGCAGACAAGCGGACGCAGAACCGGCATATGTACAACCGCATTGATGCAGACCATACTCTCTAAAGTCTGGGAAGCGACCTGACCGATGCTTTCGCCCGTTGCCAGCGCTTTACATTGATTCTGTATGGCAAGCTGTTGAGCAATGCGAAACATCATCCGCCGCATCAGCGTAATTGCATACGGATCGCCGGCCGTTTTATAAATCTGAAGCTGCAATTGTGTAAAGTCGACGACATGCACCTTCATATGCCCTTCGTATACCGCGCACATGCTGGCAAGTCTTAAAACCTTGTCGCGGGCATGTTCCGAAGTATAAGGCGGCGAAGCGTAGTGGACGGCCTCCACCTGCAGGCCACGCTTCATCAAGGCATAGGCGGCAACCGGAGAATCAATCCCTCCCGATAACAGGAGCAGCACTTTTCCGTTGATGCCGGTCGGATAGCCGCCCGCCCCCGGAATCTTTTCGCTTGTCAGATACGCCGCTTCTTCCCGCACTTCCACCTGCAGAGCAAGCTGGGGTTGATGGACATCGACCTTCAGACCGGTATTTTTTAAAATACGATCGGCGATCATGCGATTGACGGCATCCGAGCGAAGCGGAAAGGTCTTATCGTGACGCCTGGTGATGACCTTAAAGGTTTTCAGACCGGCGCCTTCTTTTTCTTTCGCCATCTCTAAACAGCGGATGCAGATGTCCTCCATGTCCCTTTCCACTTTCTCCGTAAAGGAAAAGGAGGATATGCCGAAGACGCGCGCGATAATCGTTTTCACCTCGTCATATGGAAACGGTTCCTGAGACAGGCGGATATACATACGGTCATAGGTTTGTACATAGGTCAAATCCGGATACGCCCGCAAGGCATATTTCAAATTTTTCAACAGCCGGCGGATAAAATCCTTGCGGTTATGTCCCTTGGTGCTTAATTCTCCATAGCGAATCAAAATCGTATCATACTTTGCCATAGCGCCTGATCATCTCCTGCAACACTTCCAAAAACGCATGAATCTCTTCCGCCGTATTATGCCGATTTAGTCCGATGCGGATACAGCTCGAAGCACGGCGGTCGCTGAACCCCATCGCTTTTAAGACATAGCTCGGATTGGACGATCGGCTTTCGCATGTACTGCGCGCGCTGACCATGAATCCTTCCCGATTCAATGCATTCTGCAACACCTCCCCGGGAATGGCTTCACAGGAAAAGTTCACCAGACAATCGACGCCGTGCGCGGGGCTGTTGATCACAATCCCTTCGATATTCCCAAGACCGGCCAGAAGCTGCTCTTTTAAATTCCGGACATACGATCCGTATTTTTTTTCATTTTCCAAAGCCAATCGCAGCGTTTTGGCAAATACCATATTCGCCGGCGCATTGGCCGTTCCGCCCCGCAGGCCGAACTCCTGTTCGCCTCCGGAAATCAGCGGTTCCATCGGCACATATTCTTTTTTGACCAGTATCCCGCTACCTTTTAAACCTTCAATCTTATGGGCGCTGATGCTGGCCAGATCGATCGCGTCCAGCGGACACGGTATTTTACCGATCGCCTGCGTCATATCGACATGCATGAAGGCATGCGAGTGCTTCTTTACAATTTCCTTGATCGACGCGATCGGATTGATGGCGCCCACCTCATTGTTGACCAGCATGATCGAAACCAGAACCGTATCTTCACGCAGAGCCTGACGGACATCTTCCGCACGCACGACACCCTGCTCCGTCACCGGAAGATAGGTGACGTCATAGCCGAAAAGGCGCTCCATCTGACGGCAGGCATGAAGAATACTGCTGTGTTCAATGCAGGAGGTGATGATGTGTTTTTTTTCGGGCACGGCAAGCGCGATGCCCTTGATCGCCATACTGTTGGATTCGCTGGCGCCGCCCGTAAAAAGAATCTCTTTTGCACGGCACGCTAAAAGCCCGGCAATGGCGGCGCGGGCTTTTTCCATCCGGTCATGAATCCGGGTTCCTTCTTCATACAAGGATTCGCTGTTTACATAATCGGTATCCAGTAATTTCTTATATGTTTCCAATACTTCCGGATGTACCGCCGTCGTGCTGGCATTGTCAAAATAAACTCTAGGCCGCACTCTTGGCGTTCTCCTTGATCATATGCTCATAATTTCCGGGATGAATCTTCTCGATGGTCGCAATCGCGATCGTCAAGGCACGCGTATAATCGCCGTTGCGAAAGCACAGTTCCGAACGCGTCAGTTCCGAATCGATATCGGCATAGGTGGAGCGATACCGATTGCCGAAGACAATGGTATTTTCGACCATGATAACCGTCGCGACGACATTATTCACGTTGTTATACAGCTTATAAATGAAATCGATCGCTTCCTTCAACGTGCCGTTCAGCAGCGGCATATTCAACGGATTTGCGTTGATCAGACGATCCAGACTGATCAGATATTCGCCGGCTCTATGCATATCCGCTTCATACTGTTCCGAAATCGACGGAAGCTTATATTTCCGAATCTTCACCTGCATCTGATTCATGATGACCTGCAGTTTCAGCAGCTGCTTCTTCGCTCGCTCTTCATCGCCCGTCGTGGAATCGATTGCGGCGCGTATTTCCTTGAGATGATCGGACGAGATTGTCAACATCTGATTCAGCCGCTTCATATCAAGCAAAGCGGAGCTGGCCGGCGCCTGGCCGGCGTTGGCCGCTTCAAACACCTCCGGCATCTGCTTGGCGGCATTTTTCAATTCTTCATTTGCCTGCTGAATCTTCTGTTCCAGATTGCTGAGACCGTAGCG
>CAUVBZ010000092.1:0-3062 GCA_963550455.1 uncultured Erysipelotrichaceae bacterium | reverse complement strand
GCGGGGAAGCCACCTTTTCCATCGTTTCCGGTTCGACGCGGCTGATCGCGACCGCCTTGTTCAGCTTAAAGGAAATCGGAATGCTTTTGATCGTGTTATAGCGAATCTCCAATTGTTCCAGGTGTTTCCGGTACTGATTGGCTTTCATTTTCTGCACAATAAACCGGACGATCAATATAACCGCGATAACGGCGATGGCAATCACCACACGAAGATCGGACAAATATTTAAAAACGGTATTCATAACCGGACGGCACCACCTTTCGTATACGGATTTATCATACCACAGATTATGAAGCGCCTCTTCATGAATTGACTTTGATGGCGGCCTTTGCTATATTTACTACGCGTTAAATAATAGCAGCATACAGAGTCCCGTATCAGGCGTTGTCAGGAGGTTCTCTCTTGTCAAAGTAACCGAGCTGCGTTCGGCGAAATGTACCAATGGCAACACCCTGCGGTGATGATCTGTACCTGTTGTTGTTTCGCCCAGATGTCATAACAGGAGGAACGAAAACATGGCACGTTACACAGGGCCGGTATGGAAGAAGTCCAGACGCTTGAGCTTCTCGATTCTGGAAACCGGCGAAGAACTCAAACGGAGGGCTTATGCCCCGGGACAGCACGGCCCGACAAAACGCATCAAATTAAGCGGCTACGGCTTACAGTTGCGTGAAAAGCAGAGAGTGCGCAACATGTACGGTATCACGGAGCGGCAGTTCAGCAATCTGTTCCAGAAGGCGCAAAAGCAGGAAGGCATGGCGGGCGTCAATTTCCTGATCATGCTTGAATCGCGGCTGGATAACCTGGTTTATCGCCTGGGCTTTGCCCGGACAAGAAAGGCGGCTCGCCAGCTGGTTCGGCACGGACACATTGAAGTCGACGGAAAGAAGCTGGATATCCCTTCCGCTCAAGTTCGCGTCGGACAGGAAATCGCCGTCCGTGAAAAGGATCGCAATATGCAGGTCGTCAACGATTCTCTTAATTCAAATTACATGGCGCCGGCCTTCGTTACGGTGGACAAGGACAATAAAAAAGGCACTTTTGTCCGCCTGCCCGAGCGTTCCGAATTAAATCAGGAAATCAATGAATCGCTGATTGTCGAATACTACAACCGTTAACAGCTGAACCCGATCGGACGATCGGGTTTTTTAATGCTTTTTTATCTAAATCATATAGACTCTTTGGTCAACTTTTTCCGACACGGTTGTAAATCCTTCCCGGTTTATGAAGATAAACCGCCATGGGATCATTCCTCCGCTGAAACACGTTCCTGATTTTATGATCGAAATTTTCGACTTGACGAACAGGCATTATAAAAAGCATCGCGTTTCCTGATTATTCCTGTCCATCTTGCCGGCGGCTTCTTTCCTCAAAACTCTTTTTCCAGATGATGCTTTATGATCGTCCGGATCAGGTCGGCGGCCAGCGCGACATCATCATTGCAGACGATATAACGGTACTGACACGTCATCTCCAATTCCTTGGTCGCCTTGGCCAGCCGCTGCTGCACGATTTCCTCCGGCTCGCTGCCACGCTTACGTATCCTCTCTTCCAACTCTCGCTGTGAGGGCGGAACAATAAACACCGTCACCGCCTCCGGACATTTTTCCTTGATCTGCATACAGCCGTTGACTTCGATTTCAAGCAAAACATTTTTCCCGGCCGCCCGCAGTCTTTCCGCTTCGGCAAGCGGTGTTCCATAATAATTGCCGACAAATTCCGTCCATTCCAGCATGCGTCCTTCGGCAATATTCCTTTCAAATTCTTCCTTGGTTACAAAATAGTAATTCACCCCGTCCTTTTCCCCATCTCGAGGTGCGCGGGTCGTCATGGAAATCGAATACGAAAGATTCAGGCTCGGATCATTGATGAACTCCTTGATCACCGTTCCCTTGCCGACGCCGCTCGGTCCGCTGACAACAATCAAAAGCCCTTTCTTCACCATGACATTCCCCTCTTTCGTTTATTAGGGTATCGCGTTATGCGCGCGTCGTCAACGGAGAAAGGCGCATGCTATAATAACCGGGAGGAATTTTTATGGCTCTGGACGGAATTTTACTTTCAAAAATCATACCGGAAATTCAAAAGTCACTGCCGGCACGTATTCAGAAAATATACCAGATCTCCACCCAGGAGATTCTGTTTCAGATTTACGGAACAAACGGAAAAGAACAGCTGCTGATATCCTGCCACAGCGAATACAACCGTATGTTACTGAGCAGGCGCTCCTATCCGACCCCACAGGAGCCGGGAAATTTCGCCATGATCTTACGCAAATATCTGGAGGGAGCGACCTTTCTTTCCCTGCAGCAGGCGGAACTGGATCGTTGGTGTTTTTTTCAGATTCAGCATCGCAACGTGCTCGGCGATCCGGAAACGATCCGCCTGTATGTCGAACTGATGGGAAAATATGCCAATCTCATTTTGGTCGATCCGAGTGAAAAGATCATCGGCGCCTTGAAGCGCATCCCTCCGTTTGAAAACAACAAGCGTATCATCCAGCCCGGCGCCCTTTTTCGGCCGACTCCCGCGCAAAACAAACACAATCCGTTTCACACCGCGGAAATTAATTCCGAGCAGACGCTGACACAGCAGTTTACCGGCATCTCCCCCTTCTTAGCGAAAGAAATCGACTATCGAATCCGAAACGGACAAAACTTTTCTTCCGTCATGCGGGAAATAAAAGACAGCCGCATGCTTTATATCGCCCAAGTAGAGCCGACGCCTCTCTACCACTGCATTCCGCTGACTTCTCTTGAAGGTGGAAAGCAATATCCCCTGTTTGAAGGTTTTGACGTCCTCTATTATCACAAGGAAGAAAAAGACCGCATCCGCGAAATCAGCGGCGATATTTTTCGGGTAGTCAAACGCGAATTGAAACATCAGACTTTGAAACTTCCTCGCCTCTTGAAAGAATACGACGAAGCGAAAGATAATCAGAAATGGAACACCTACGGCCTTTTGCTGTACAGCCACGGCATCAGAGAAACCCACGGTGCAACCGCCATTGTCTTAGAAGACTTTGAAACCGGCCAGAACGTCACCGTTCCGCTGGACCC
>CAUVBZ010000091.1:0-3106 GCA_963550455.1 uncultured Erysipelotrichaceae bacterium | reverse complement strand
AAAGATAAATAATCGTCAGAGAGCATAAAACGGAACTGGTGATGGCGCCGGAATAACCGACATAGCGCACCAGCGGAAAAAAAGAAGCGACTTTCACAATACTGCCGATGCACAGATAAAAAAGCGATTCACGGCGCAGGTGCAGCGTCATCAACATGCTCGTACAAATCGGCGTGATGGTCGTAACCAGCGCCAGCAGGGCGCTCCACATCAGTGCGTTTTCTCCGGCGTCCAGATTTCCGCCGCCGTACATGACGTAATAAATCGGTCTGGCCAAAGCAAAAATACAATAGCAGAGCGGAAAAGCGATATAGCATACCGTATCCAGACAGTCCCGCACGTTCTTCTGCAGCGCGCTCCAGTCTCTGCGCTCATAGGAAATGGTCATGTACGGCACAAGTCCGGTTGAAAAACCGATGCTCAACACCTGGGGAATGGAGGTGATTTTATTACATTGCAGCTGAATGATGCTGAGCATGAGCTTGGCGGTTTCATACGGCATTCCCGACTGCGTGATGGTCGGAATGAAGAACTGCGTATTGATCAACGCCTGCGAATTGCCCAGAAAACCGGAAATCAGGTACGGCAGGCCGAAAGCGAACAATTCCATAAGCAGACGGCGGCCGGAAACGGCTTTCCGCTCCTGCCTGCGGGCGGCGCGTAAAAAGACGCCGATGTGCTTTCGGTCGTAGCGGACATAATAAAACAGCGCGCAAAGAGCGCCGACGGAGGTCGCGGCGACGCCCATATAGATCGCCCAGATGCGATCCAGATGAAACAGGCGGATGCAGATCCAGCTTAAAGCAAGCAAGGCGAAGACGCGGGCAAACTGCTCGATCACCTGTGAATCGGCATACAGTTTAAATTCTTTCAAGCCTTGATAAAAACCGCGATAGCTGGATAAAAACGGAACCAGAAATAAAGCCAGTGACAAAATCAGGAAAGTTATCCGCATGCGCTGAACATCAATCGCCGTCGCATGCGAACCTAAAAGTGAAACCGACAGAGGGCCGGAAAACAAGCCGAGCATGACCATCATGAAAAAGCCGAGTACCGCAAGCATGCCCATCCCGAGCCGACGCACAAGCAGTACGGTACGGTAATCGTCCTTTTCAACATAGCGAGCGACGATGGCCGCGATCGCAAAAGGCAGACCGGCCGAGCATACCTGCAGCAAGGTCGAATAATAATCGTAGGCATTGGAATAAAAAATCATGTTCTCTTCACCGGCCAGAGCCGTAAACGGAACGACATAAAACAGGCCGATCAATTTGGAAATAAAAACACCGGCCGAAGAAGTCAGGGACCCCATCAGGAACGAATGTTTCATATTTGCACGATTCGTATTTTCCATTTTATGCTTCTGCGCCCTTTACATCCTGCGGATCGCCCGAAGACGTCCACCCTTCTTCCGTCAACGTAAAACGGATAAATTCACGGTTCACATGTTCCAGCGCCTTATCCTTCCACTCCACCAGGAGCTTCAGATCCACGGACGCTTCCGTGCTTTCGCCGCTGAGAACAAGTCCTTTTACAAAGCCGTTCTCCGGATCGTACTGATTGGGAATCATCGTATAGGTATTTTTCCCCATAATCCCGATATTCGGCATCATCATCGTCGCATCCCGATACGCGATGTCGTTCATGACGGCCAGCACCGCAATGTCGTACATCGCCACCCGCGCCTGATCCAGAAAAATATAAAAGCGATAACTGCCGTCGTCCAGCCGTGTCATCTGGGCGCTGAGCGAATAGTAGAAAGAGCCGTCCTTCCACTTCTCGTTGCGGGAAACGGCACGGTAATAGGTACTGTATTTGGCGTCCTCGGCGACGGTATTTTGGGACGAGGGAAACATGTCGCAGCCGCCCAGAAAAAAGACCATCGTCAGAAAAAGGATTCGGATTTTTTTCATATGAACCTCGCTGGTATTATAGCACGCCGCGAAGGAATACCATTATGGCCGCAGCTCGACCACAATATAATTGCGGCGGCCTTTGCGCAGGATGGCGAAAGTGCCGTCGATGGTATCGGCGCGGGAAATGACGGCGGCAAGATCGGTTGTTTTCGCACCGTTCAGACTGACGGCGCCTTGCTGCATGAGTTTTCTCGCCTCGCTCTTCGACCCGGATACGGCGGCCGAGACCAGCGCATCGATGATAAGCGTTCCCTCATCAACCACCGCCCGCGGCGCATCGGCGAGAACGATCCGCAGTTCTTCGGCGGACAGTTCCATAATATTGCCGCTGAAAAAAGTATCGGTAATCCGTCTGGCTTGCGCCAATCCCTCTTCACCGTGCACAATCGCGGTCAACTCTTCGGCCAGCGCTCTTTGCGCCGCACGTTTTTCCGGCTCTTTTTCGACACATTCTGCCAGCGCCTTTATCGCTTCGACAGAACGCATCGAAAGACGCTTGAGATAGTCGACGATATCCGCGTCCGGCGTATTGAACCAGAATTGATAAAATTCATATGCGCTTGTCCGCTGTGGATCGAGCCATATGTTTTTCCCTTCCGATTTGCCGAACTTTGAACCGTCGCTCTTGGTGATCAAAGGCGACGTGATTCCCCAGACCTTTGTGTTCTCGCCCTTCACCTTGCGGATCAGTTCCATTCCGCTGGTCAGATTTCCCCACTGATCGGAACCGCCGATCTGGATGCGGCAGTCATAGCGCTCCAGCAGCTGTAAAAAATCCATCGCCTGTAAAATCGTATAGCTGAACTCGGTATACGAAAGGCCGGTATCCAGACGCTTTTTGATGGTGTCCTTCTGTAACATGTAAGCGATATTGAACAGTTTTCCGTATGAGCGCAGATAATCGAGCAGCTGCATCTCGCCGAGCCAATGGTCGTTGTTTTCCATGACGGCCGCCCGGTCGCCCTCGAAAGAAAGAAAACGAGCCAGCTGCCGCTTGATACAGCCGACATTGTACGTCACTTCCTCATATGTCAATAAGCGCCTCTCACTGGTCGGGCGCGGATCACCGATCATTCCCGTAAATCCGCCGCACAAAGCGATCGGACGATGTCCCGCATTTTGATAACGGCGCAATAAAATGATCTGCTGTAAATGTCCGACATGAAGCGAGTCGGCGGTCGGATCGAAGC
>CAUVBZ010000090.1:0-3426 GCA_963550455.1 uncultured Erysipelotrichaceae bacterium | reverse complement strand
TTTACTTTGTTTTTCATGATTCTTTTTCCATAAGCATGATCTGGAAATCTTTTGCACTTACGCAAAGCGGCATCATGTTCGTCTGGATTTTCCGCGTTTTTTTCACAACCGCATTGCTGAATCCGTTTCTGCGCCGTTTGAGCGATCGCCTGACGATCAATTGGCTGATCCTGCTGTTACCGGTGTTTTTTCTGCTGAACGACTTTCTGTTTCTGATGGTGACCACGGTTTTCCCGGGACTGATCGGGAAACTGTTTTCCTACCTGGTCTCCTATACCGTCGGCTATGCGTTGTTGTCTTTGACCGGCATGTGCCTATATCGCGCCAAGACGATGCGGCGCTGGATTTTGTTCACGGAGTTCTTTTTTGTCTGGCTGATCTGCGCTTTGCTGTTTCACGGCGGTTCGATGCAGGCTTTCAAAAATCCGCCGCAATTGTATTATGTGTCTTACGGTATCTGGATGACCTGCGCTCTTTACGGATTGGGAAAGACGATGATCGGAAAAATACCGATGCATCCGGCGGCAGCGTTTCTTTCCAAACAGGCGATGACGATTTATCTGATGCATATTCTGCTTTATTACATTTTGGAACAGGTACCGTTTATCGCTTCTCTGCGCTGGCCGCTTTTTTATCTCGTTCTTCTTCTGTCTTCCGTTCTGGCATGCGTTCTTTTTGTGTATTTGAAAGATCGTCTTTCGGCATGGCGGAAAAAGTAATTTTAAATCTGGTAAAATGACGACGGGCACATGACAGACTACAGGAGAGAGGACATCGATGTATTGAAGGGAATCGCCGTCGTCGGCGTCTTTCTCTATCATTTCGGAATCTGCCGTTCCGGCTATCTGAGCGTGGACGTTTTTTTGGTGATCAGCGGTTTTCTGACGATTCCCAAGATTGTGCGGATGCTGGAAAGCGGGCGCGTCTTATTATGCGCAGGTTCTGCCCTTTGATCGGATTTTTGCCGATACGGAGCGAGTAAAAAGATGAAAATACTGTTTGTGGCAACGGTGGACAACCATATCCTTTCACATCATGTGCGGTTGATTCACCAGCTTCATGAACGGGGAGACAGCGTCGATGTGGCCAGCCGGGGGACATATACGAACGCGGATATCCGCCGGAAATTTGACGTCTGCTGGTCGCGGAACCCGCTGTCGCCGGACAACCTGGCGGCCTTTGGCATGATGAAAAAAATCCTGAGTGAAAATCAATATGACGTCGTTTCCTGCCATACGCCGATCAGCAGTTTTTTCACCAGAGTGGCCAACGGTCAGGGGCGGGCAAAGGTGATTTATACCGCGCACGGCTTTCACTTCTTCAAGGGCGCGCCGTTCCTCAATCGCACGGTTTATAAAACCATGGAACGAATCGGCGCCCGCTATACGGACGTTCTGGTGACGATCAATGAAGAAGATTATCGCGCGGCGCAGACATTTCATTTAAAAGCGGGCGGTCAGGTCGTGCTCATTCCCGGCGTCGGCGTCGATCTTGAGGCGGTTGCGGCCGCAAGGACAAGCCGCAAAAGCGTGCGTCGGGAACTGAACCTTGCTGCGGACGACTTTGTCTTAATGTCGATGGGTGATTTAAATGCGAATAAAAATCATCTGTTTGTCATGGAAAGCCTGCTGGCGGCGTTTCAGGAAGATTCCCGCCTGCACTATGTTCTATGCGGGAAGGGGCCTTTAGAGCCGGTCTATCGGAAATTCATCGCCGAACATGGTTTGGAAGAACAGATTCGTCTGCTGGGGTATCGTTCCGATGTCCTGCATCTTTTGTACGGGATGGATGTATATCTTTCGCCGTCGTTACGGGAGGGGCTTCCGGTTTCCGTCATGCAGGCGATGGCGGCCGGCATTCCCGTCGTGGCCAGCCGGGTTCGGGGCAATCGTGATCTGATCGTGCATGAAAAAAACGGCCTCTTATATCCGGTCAAAGACAGGGCGGCGCTTGTACAGGCTATCGAGCGGCTGCGGAATGATGCGGATCAAACTGCCCGTTTGATCGGGCAGGCCCGCGCGGACGTTCGGAAATATAGCGCCGATACCGTCGATCCGATGCTTTTAAGTCTTTATGCGCATTTTCGGAAAACATTGTAAAATAGCCGTTGTATGAGACAAAGAAACAATGAACGAACACAGCGGTCGGTTCGTTTTCTGATGAACAGCCTGGAAATTTTATTTCTGACAGCCGTCTTCGGCGCTGTATGGTTCTATTTTTTCAGACGTTACGTTTATTACTACTTCTGGGGGAATTATCTGGTCGTCGCTTTATACGCCGCCGCTTTGATCACGTTTAATTCCATGTACGAAGGGTTTCAGCTCGGGTTCAAAAAAACCGGCGATCTGATTTTTTCACAGCTGATCGCGCTGGTTTTCGCGAACCTGCTGATTTTTCTGCAAGTAACGTTGACGAATAAGCATGCCTTGCCGCTGGGACAGTTTTTTTTCTGTCTGGCGATGGAAATCTTGCTCGTCGTCGTCGCCAACGTCGTCCTGAATCGGATTTATTATTCTTTTTTCCCGCCGCGGGAAACGTGGCTGATTATGGGCAGTGAAGAGGACGCGTCGGTATATCAACGGATTATGCGCAATCAGGCCAACGCTTACCGCATCGTTCGTCAAGACCGCTTTGAGACGATAAAAGATCAGCTTGATCAGATTCAGAAATATGACTGTATTCTTGCCTGCGGGCTTTCGTTAAGCGCGAAGGAGAGGCTGACGGCCGCGTGCTATGTGAAGAACAAGAATCTTTATCTGCTGCCGGATATTTATGACGTGATTGTCGGCAGTGCGCGGAATGTCTATCTGGTGGATACGCCGATTCTGAAATTGAATAATTTCGGGCCTTCGCAGATCGCCAAGATCGTCAAACGCCTCTGGGATATTTTATTTGCGCTCTTTTTTATCCTGCTGACAAGTCCGATCATGCTCATAACGGCGCTTTTGATCAAACTGGAGGACGGCGGTCCGATCTTTTATCGGCAGACCCGTCTGACGCAGTATGGGCGTCCATTTGCGATCATTAAATTTCGTTCCATGCGCATAGATGCGGAGAAGGATGGTATTGCCCGTCTGGCCAGCGAACACGACGCGCGCATCACGCGTATCGGTAAAACGATCCGCTCCTTCCGGATCGATGAATTGCCGCAGCTGTTGAATATTTTAAAAGGGGACATGTCGGTGGTCGGTCCGCGCCCCGAACGGCCGGAAATCGTACGCGACATTCTCAAGACGCTGCCGGAATTTGATTATCGTCTGAAAGTGAAGGCGGGGCTGACCGGCTATGCGCAGGTATACGGAAAGTATAATACGCGGCTTAGGGACAAGCTGCTGTTTGACCTGCTCTACATCGAGAATTTTTCAATCTTGCTGGATATCCGCATCATGTTTATGACGTTTAAGATTTTATTCATTAAAGACAGTA
>CAUVBZ010000089.1:0-3579 GCA_963550455.1 uncultured Erysipelotrichaceae bacterium | reverse complement strand
AATCATGCTCGCCGCCGGGTTCGCGGCTTCCTTTGCGAAGCCGCTTTTTTAATGCTTCTAAGGAAACGACGCCCGCGAAAGTCTTGACGCATACCCATATAGGGTATATATTGCATGCAGACAGTATCGCAAGGAGATGAGGAGCCATGAAACAGGAATCGACAAAGTCGCAAATGCGTCGCACCAAGCGGTCGGAAAAGGAAAAGAAAGAACTGACGATCCGACTCAGACGTTGTGAAGGACAGCTTCGCGGTATTGCGAAAATGGTTGAAGAAGATGCATACTGCCCGGATATCCTGATTCAGGTCGCCGCCGTGAACCAGGCCTTGAACGGCTTTAATAAAGAACTGCTCAGCTGCCATTTGAAAGGCTGCGTCGCCCAAGACATACGCGCCGGGCGTGAAGGCACGCTGGAAGAACTGGCACAGCTAATGAAGAAGATGATGCGTTAGAAAGAAGAGAATATGAAGCAATATATCGTATCGGGAATGACATGTGCTTCCTGTCAGAATCATGTTGAAAAAGCCGCAAAGAATGTGGAAGGCGTCACTTCGGCGAGCGTATCGCTGCTGACCAATACGTTGACGGTGGAAGGTTCCCCGGATGATTGCGCCATCCTGTCGGCGGTTGCGGAAGCCGGTTATGAAGCCCGCCCGATGAACAAAACGGCGCCGACATCTTCCACCGTCTTGCAGGAGGAGGCGCTTCAGGACCGGGAAACGCCCGCACTAAAAAGACGTCTGCTCGGATCGCTGATTTTTGTGCTGACGCTGATGTATATCACCATGGGCGCCGGTATGTGGGGGTGGCCTCTGCCGTCCTATTTTCAAAAGAACTATCTGGCCTTGACGCTGACCCAAATGCTGATGGCCATAATCGTCATGCAGATTAACAAAAAATTTTTTCTGTCCGGTTTTCGCTCTCTATTTCATGGCGCGCCGAATATGGACACTCTGGTCGCGCTGGGCTCGACCGTATCGTTTGCCTGGAGTTTATACGTGTTTTATCAGATGTGCTTCCTTATCGCAAGGGGCGGCATAAACGCAGAGTTGATGTCGTTCTATCATGGCGAACTATACTTTGAAGGAGCCGCGATGATTCCGACGTTTATCACAGTCGGAAAAATGCTGGAAGCTATGAGCAAGGGGCGGACGACCGACGCCCTGAAAAAGCTGATGAAGATGGCGCCGAAAACAGCGACCGTACAACGTGACGGAGAAGAAGAGATCGTTGCGATCGAAACCGTTCAGCCGGGCGATATTCTGATCATTCGGCCGGGCGAATCAATACCGGCCGATGCGGTCATTGTTGAAGGCGCGACGGCAATTGATGAATCCACGCTGACCGGCGAATCGATACCGGTCGATAAGAATGTCGGCGATAGGATTAAAGCCGCAACCATGAACACTTCCGGCTTTATCAAAGCAAAAGCGCTGCATGTCGGCGAAGATACGGCCTTTGCAAAGATCATCCAGATGGTGTCGGAAGCGGCCGGAACAAAAGCGCCCATTGCGCGCATCGCCGATCGCATTTCCGGAATTTTTGTACCGGCGGTTTTGCTTATTTCCGCTTTGGTATTTATCGGCTGGCTGATCGCCGGCATGGATATTGCCGGCGCCCTGCGGCATGCCATTGCGGTTCTGGTTATCTCCTGCCCATGCGCGTTGGGGCTGGCGACGCCGGTAGCCATCATGGTCGCCAACGGAATGGGCGCCTCGCACGGCGTTTTATTTAAAACATCCGAGGCGATGGAAGCGGCCGGAAAGGTGGATATTCTCGCCTTTGATAAAACCGGAACGATTACCAAAGGAAAGCCCGAGGTGACGGTCATCGTACCGAACGACGATTTAAACGAAATCGATGTCTTGACGCTGGCATATGCACTGGAAGCGAAAAGCGAACACCCTCTGGCAAAGGCGATCGTACAGAAGGCGGAAACGGAACACCTTGTGCTGCAGGATATAACGGATTTTAAAGCGCTGAGCGGAAATGGTCTGGAAGGTATTCTGCAAAATGAAAAGATATCCGGCGGTTCTCTGCGCTATATTTCCAGTGTGGCTTCGGTTGACGAGGACTGGATTGCAAAGGCGAATGCAGTCGCCGAGCAAGGACAGACGCCGCTGCTTTTCACCAAAGGCGGAAAAGTACAGGGCATGATCGCCGTTGCGGACGTCATTCGTGAAGACGCAAAAACGACCGTCGCGCAGTTGAAACGCCTGGGTATTGAAACCATTCTGTTAACGGGGGACAATGAGCGCACAGCCAATGTGATCGGTGAAAAAGTCGGCGTGCAGAAAGTGATAGCCGGGGTTCTGCCGGACGGAAAAGAGGCCGTCATCCGACAGCTGCAGGCTCGCGGAAGCGTCGCCATGGTCGGCGACGGCATCAACGATGCGCCCGCTTTGGCCCGTGCGGATATCGGAATCGCGATCGGCAACGGTACGGATATCGCGATTGACAGTGCGGATATCGTCCTGATCAACTCACGCTTGCCGGATATTCCGGCGGCGATCCGCCTGAGCCGTAAGACAATATTGAATATCCGCGAGAATCTGTTCTGGGCTTTCGCATATAATGCTTTGCTGATTCCGATGGCGGCGGGATTATATCCCGGGATACAGATATCGCCGATGTGGGGAGCCGCTGCAATGTCTTTATCAAGCTTCACCGTCTGTCTGAATGCGCTTCGTCTGAATTTGTTCAACATTTATGCCGAGCAGAACGACAGGCCTCGCAAGAAAAGGAAAAAGACAGAACAGCCGGAACAATATGCGACGGACACAGGCGGGCGCATGCAGGTTCCGGTCTACGGAATGAGCTGTGCGCATTGTGAAGATCGTCTGTGTCAGGCGGTTAAGAAGATCGACGGTGTTTTGGACGCGCAGGCGGATCATACGGCGAACTGTTTAACCGTTCGTTATGCAAAAAAACCGGACATGGCGGTCGTCCGTTCCGTGATTGAACAGACGGGATATTCCTGCGACACAAAAGCATCGAAAGAAAAGACGGAGGATAAAACAATGGAAAAGAGAATCGGAATTGAAGGTATGATGTGCACGCATTGCGAAGCGGCCGTCCGCAAGGCTCTGGAAAGCTTAAGCGGCGTTGAAAAAGCGGAAGTCTCCAAAGATCGTAAGGAAGCGGTTGTCGTCTTAAGCAAGGAAGTTGACGACACAAAACTCAAAAAAGCGATCGAAGATGCCGGCTATACGGTCGCGTTCGTTCAACAAACAGACGGTGGGCAAGCTGGAAAAGTTTCAGTATAATATTAAGCGGATTAAGGAGAAGGCTATGTTACGTTTTGTTGTAGTTTTACTTATTCTTGCGCTGATCTACTTTATTCTTGCGGTTCGTATTGTTCCGCAGGGAAGCGTGTATGTCATCGAGCATTTCGGTAGCTATCGTGCAACTTGGGAAGCCGGCCTGCATTTACTGGTTCCGTTTATGGATCAAGTTCGCAGACGAGTCTTAGTCAAAGAGCAGGTGGCGGATTTCGCGCCGCAGCCGGTCATTACAAAAGATAACGTTACGATGCAGATCGATTCGGTTGTCTATTTTAAGATCGTCGATGCGCAGCTG
>CAUVBZ010000088.1:0-3666 GCA_963550455.1 uncultured Erysipelotrichaceae bacterium | reverse complement strand
CCTGCGCCTATGGCATCTATATCTTCCTGCAGAAACCCTTTCTCGCTCCGCGGGCCATGTACGGATATTGCGTATGTCTGACCCTGCTTTCCGTCTATGGAGCCGAAAGCTTCGGCGCCGAAATTCCCATGGCATGGTGTTTCCTTATTTTCGGCCTGACATACGGAAATGCTTTGCAGGCCCAGAAAACATTTACGGAACGACGTTTAGCCGCCGCGATCAGCGCCGCGGATCAAAGCCACGCCTTTTCTTCTTCCGTCAAGGGACTGCAGATCGCCGGCACGATCGGCAAGGCGCCGACCGTCACGAACATGCAGACCGCCTATCCGATCATCGTTCGTCTGGTTCCGGATACGCTGACCTCCGGCTGGGTCTGGAGTGAATTTATTCTGCAAAATGAAATCGGGCAAAACACCTATACGCTGACAACGGAACAGCTGGATTTATCCCGCCTTTCCCAACAGGACCTGCCGCTTGTTGCCGACAACGCATTTGAAACGATACGGGCAAACGACGCCTACATTCTGATTACATTCCACGCGCAATAAAACCGCTTAACGAACCCGGTGTTTCTTTTCGAAGATGGTCTTCAGACGGATGAACAGATGCCGAAAGCTTTTAAAGCAGACCGTATACAATGCCGTCGTGACCAGAGTCACCAAAAGACCCAGCCCCAGAATCCGGATGATCAGAGCCATGACCCCCGTGATGGCTCCGGCCGCCATGTACCGGTTCCAAAACCGCCATGCGCCATAGCCGATGCCGAAAGCCAGAAGAAGCCGCAGAGCGACCATCTTATAATAGCGAAACTGTGGAAGATGAAAGACCTGCCTGTAAACAAGGCGCGGATTATAGAAATAATCAATCGTCCAATAGGATATAGCCGTCGCCAGAACCGCCCCCAAAATTCCGAACGTATAAACCAGAACGAGACTCAGCAGAATTTTTGTAATCGCCAGAAGATAGCCGTTATTGCGGGCGTTGACGTAAAGACCGTTGGCGTCCCGGACAATAATGACCGGCTGGCGGATCGTCATATAGAAAATATTGACCGACAACCAGAAACATACCGAAATATCCACGGCATATAAGGGGTCGTGCTGCATCCAGATCGGAATGAACTGCGGCAGTACCGTAAAAATCGACACCGCAATAATCGTCGCCAGATAAGAGGCGAAATTGAAAAATTCCGTAAAGATCGGATAGGAATCCCGTTTGGGATCATTGAACAGATTGCCGAAGCTGTTCATCGGCGACTGAACCATCGACTGCGAAATCTTGCCGATATTGTCCGTCAAATACGAATACGAACCGTAAACCGAGCTTAACGCATAACCGAGCTCCCCGGAAATGACGATATTGTCGGTCTGGGTTGTCGCCAGTTCGCTCAGCCGCTGGACCATGGCGTATCCGGCTTTTTCACGAAAGGAATGATCGGTGCGATCGGCCGGTTTTCGTTTCAGCCATGGATAAGCGTGCAGACCGATCGCGCGGGCGGCGATGTTGGATAACAGGATATTCGCCGCTTCAATCAGCAGAATGATGAAGAAAGACATGCCGAAATGAATGGCCAGAACCATAAACACCATGCGCAAAATCGCGATCGTCTGAATGATCAGGTTGATTTTATATTCTTTCTGATCGGCCATGACGACAAAGTTCGGGCCCATCAGAAAATAGCTGATGCCATACGGCAGCGCCAGCAGTAAAACCGTCAGAACCGTCTGTCCGTAGTTTAACGGCGAAACGGCAAATCGCGGAAACAACAAAGCCAGCAGAACGGATAAACCGATGACGATCGCGCCGGTTATCCGAAAGACGCGCCGGGCGCCGTAATAGATCGTCCGCACCCGCTCCTGATCCCCTTTCGCCAAGGGGTTGTACAACAGCTGTCGAAAGGCCAGCGAATAGGCCAGCTCGCAGATGTTCAAAAAGGTGATCACCTGCGCGACGGTCAACTGCAGTCCGTTTACGTCCGAACCGTACGCATTGATAAAAAGACGGACTTTGATAAAACCGATAATCGGTAATATGACGGCCGCGATCGTACTGACGATAAAGTTGTAAAAGCTGTAGCGAGTTCTGGACGTAAGTATTCTCCTAGCGAATTAAACATTTCCAAAAAAAGGAAGTGAACGGATTGTACGTTTGTAAAAAGAAACGGTTCTTTTGGGAAAGATGCGACAGATACGGATTTTGCCGCCAATTCGGATAAAACTCCCGCAGGACGATCTCGCTTTGCTCATAGCCGATCGCCTGACAGCCGTTGCGGATAAAGCGGAACATGCCGTACAGGCGCAGATGTTCCACATGCAGATAGCAAAGCTCATCTTCATACAAAGCGGTTAAATCCGCCTTGGCAAAATGTTCCCGCATATGCTCAAGAATGGAAAAAATCTGCAAAACACGCGTATCCTCTCGGGCGGACATGATGGAACCGGGACGTTGGCGATAGTGAATCACCTGCCCGTCGGCGATGGCGATCCGGCCGGCCTTGGCCATAAGAAGCGTCGTGACCGGAATATCTTCATACCAGAGATGAAGCGGAAAACGGATGGAGGGATCGTCGAACAACGAACGTTTGTATAATTTGTTCCAAGCGAATAACGGAGAAAGCAAAGCCTGTTTCTGTATGGAAGCGGCCGGCCAGTCGCATAAGCCTTTCATCCGCATGTTTTTCCGCGCATCTGCATAGGTGTATTCCAGATCGCCCAGACAGATATCCGCGTTGGCGGCAAGAATTGCCGCCAGCATCTTCTCATAATAAGCCGCGTCCGCCCAGTCATCGCTGTCCAAGAAAGCGACATATTCTCCCCGCGCCGCGCGCAGACCGAAATTCCGCGCGTCCGAGAGGCCGCCGTTTTTCTTATGAACGAGGCGGAAAACGTCGGGAAAGCGATCCACATAAAGCTGTGCGATTTCCGGCGTATGATCGGAGCATCCGTCATCAACCAAAACGACTTCCAGCTGATCACGGATTGTCTGGGCCGCCAGACTGTCCAGACACTGCCGAATATAAGGCGCCACATTGTACATCGGAACGATAATTGAAATTCGCATGCCCGCTTCCCTTCATCAATGCGTTTTATTATATCACCGGGAATGGTCTTCTTTGAAGAAGTCCTCAAACTGCTCTCTCTCATCCCTCAGCATCTGTGCGCTCAGCGGTTCATACGCATCCGTCTGCAGCGGTGATATTCCCGTCGTAAACGCCGTCACCTCGCCGTTTTCAACGCGGAAAAAGCTCGGCGCATAAATGCGCTTTTCGCCGACGGCGATTTCCTTGCCCGCCTCATCTTTCAACGTATAGTCGTCCAGCACTTCCTGAAAAGCGCTTAAAAACGTTTGATATGCGACGCTTCCGGCTTTCTTCAAAACCGGTTTCCCGTCTTCCAATACATATTGATCGCGAAGAATCTCGTCGCCGTTTTCATCCCAGATACGCAGGCTGACGATCTGCGCGATCTTTTTTTCCCCGGCGACCGCTTCCGCCTGTTCGATCACGCTTCGACACCACGGGCACATCGGATCGCCGACATACAGATAGAAACTCTCCCGATCGGCTAAACGCTGTACGATCGTTTCCGCCGTCGTATCCGTAAACGGCGTATCGTCCGCTAAGGAAACCGTACGCTATACCTTGCCTTTTTTGGTTTCCTTTCCGTT
>CAUVBZ010000087.1:0-3781 GCA_963550455.1 uncultured Erysipelotrichaceae bacterium | reverse complement strand
TAGATTTTTATGAATCGTGTGACAAAAGACATAGATTATCACGTTATGGAAATGACTATATAGCTACACTTTGCATTAAATTGCAATAGCTTAACAGCGCTCATGTTAGAGCTTTTTTTAAGTATTACCCGGTCAGATGATGAGACCTAAAACAGTCAACTTGAACGGACGGTGTATCGCTCTAACCAAAGCCTAGAGGTGAAATGAAGTGTGAAAACGGAAGGTTTGAAACAGCTCGGATTGAGCGACGAACAGATCAAAGAGGTATTCAGACTGAATGGAGTTGATGTTAATGCCGCCAAAGAGAGTACAAAGGCGGAAGTTACGCCACAGGTTGATAACCGTATAAGATACTGTTGAGCCGAAAGACGTCGACTTCTGGGTGAGAATGGAGCTGAAATGATTGAGAAATTCGGCGAAATGAGTCGCTGCGAATGTGAAAAAAGGGAGCAATATTAAAAAACAAAGCGGAGTAAAAAGCCGCTAAAGAAAAACAGGAAAGGAATGTCAGAGGCAAGCGAAAAGGAAGCGGATATCATCGTGATATCGGAAAGCAAACCGAGTTTCAGCTTGCATCTTAAAAAATCGATTAAAACCGATAGCAAGTTAAAGGAAGATGAAATAATAAAAAGTGACTTTGCTATGCTGTTTGGTGATGATTAAGCATAAGCTAAGCCACTTTTCAGCTTGTAAATTTGGTCGGGAATACGGGATTCGAACCCATGACCTCTTCGTCCCGAACGAAGCGCGCTACCAAACTGCGCTAATTCCCGCTGCCTTTCAGCATTGCACATCATAGCACAGCTTATGCTGAAATACCATAGGAAAATCCGTCGTTTTCCTTAAAAAGTATGTACACATCGGTTGCAATCCATCGCGCCTGCGTCTACCCTATGCATAGGAGGATTTACACCATGCCGGAAATCATTCAATTCAGCGATCGTCTGGAAATGTTTCAAAATATTGTGCTTTTGTATTGCGATGCAAACGGAAAACGCTTCATCGGCAACACCTCCTACTATAACGGCCGCGGCAATATGGATTATCTTTCCATCCTATGCAAAGATCCTCTGCCGGAAGACATGGATATCATGATGGGCTGGAACTGGCTGGACGACAACAGCCCGAATATTATCCTCGTTCCGGAAGAGACGATGGAAACGGGCGTTGAAGATTTTCTGTTCGCGCACGGCATGGAAAAAGACTGGCGCTCCATTCCTTACTATCGGATTCATGATTACACGGACATTGAACCGTTTATGACGGAAAACCCGATCGAAAAGGGAACGGCCGTCGCCTTCGGCATACCAAGATAAAACGCAGTTTCGAATGAAAAAGCCGTTATTTTATACGGTTCTGCTTATAAATTCACAAAAGAAGTATATAATAACGTTTCAAGAGGAGAAAGCTATGGCAAAAGAACCGATTACAGAAGAACAGCTCAAAAAACTCAACGACTACTGGAACGCGGCAAACTATCTTTCTGCGGCCCAGCTTTATCTGCTGGACAATCCGCTGTTGAAAAAGCCGCTGACCCGCGCCATGATCAAGCATAAAATTGTCGGCCACTGGGGAACCGTTCCGGGACAGAACTTCGTATTTGCTCACTGCAACCGCGTCATTAACCGTTACGATCTGGATATGATTCTTTTATCCGGGCCGGGACATGGCGGCAATTTCTTCATCGCCAACGACTGGCTGGACGGTTCCTACAGCGAAGTTTATCCGGAAATATCACAGGACGAAGCCGGCCTGAAGCGCATGTTCAAACGTTTCAGCTTCCCGTGCGGCGTGCCTTCCCATTGCGCCCCGGAGACGCCGGGATCCATCAACGAAGGCGGCGAGCTGGGCTATTCGCTGGCTCACGCGGCCGGAGCCGTATTGGATAATCCGGGATTGATCGCCACCGTCATTGTCGGCGACGGCGAGGCCGAGACGGGGCCGCTTGCCACCTCTTGGCATTCCAATAAATTTTTAAATCCGAAGACAGACGGCGCGATCCTGCCGATTCTGCATCTGAACGGCTATAAAATCGCCAATCCGACCGTTCTGGCGCGCATCTCGCATCAAGAGCTGGAAGACCTTATGAAAGGATACGGATGGCAGCCCCACTTTGTGGAAGGCAATGATCCGATGACCATGCACCGCGCCATGGCGGAAGCCATGGACAAATGCATCGAGGCGATCAAAGCCATTCAGAAAAAGGCGCGCGAAAAAGGCGATACGGAACGTCCGCGCTGGCCGATGATCGTTCTGCGGACGCCGAAAGGGTGGACCGGGCCGAAGAAAATTGACGGTCTGCCGGTCGAAGGCTGTTTCCGTGCGCATCAGGTACCGATTGATATGTCGAAGCCCGAACACGTCAAGCTCGTCGAGAAATGGCTGAAAAGCTATCATCCGGAAAAGCTGTTTAACAGCGACGGTTCCCTGCGCGCCGATTTGGCCGCCCTGGCTCCCAAGGGAGATCGTCGCATCGGCGCCAACCCGCATGCCAACGGCGGCCTCCTGCTGCGCGATCTGATCGTCCCGGATTTCCGTAAGTATGGCGTCAACGTCAAGGAACACGGCGATGTATACGCACAGGATATGACCGAGCTGGGCAAGTTCATACGCGACGTATTCAAGGCGAATGAAAAGAGCCGCAACTTCCGTTCTTTCTCACCGGATGAAGCGTTATCCAATCGCCTCAACAGCGCCTTTGAAGCAACCGACCGGCAATGGGAGGCGGAGATAAAGCCGAACGATGAACTGCTGGCTGAAGAAGGGCGCTTCATCGATTCTTTCCTTTCGGAGCATATGTGCGAAGGCTGGCTGGAAGGCTACCTGCTGACCGGACGGCACGGCTTCTTCGATTCGTATGAAGCGTTTGCCCGCATCATCGATTCGATGGCGGCTCAGCACGCCAAGTGGCTCAAAGTATGCAACCAGCTGACGTGGCGCGAAGAAATCGCTTCACTGAATATCATTCTGACTTCCCATATCTGGCAGCAGGATCATAACGGGTTTACCCATCAGGATCCGGGCTTTCTGGATCATATGGCGAATAAGAAGGCGGATGTTGTACGCCTGTATCTGCCGCCGGATACGAACTGCCTGTTGTCGTGCTTTGACCACTGCATCAAATCAAAGAATTATGTCAATGTGCTGGTCGCCTCCAAACATCCGCGCCAGCAATGGCTGTCTATGGATGAAGCGGTCAATCATTGTACGCAAGGAATCGGTATCTGGAACTGGGCTTCTACGGACCGTGGCGAAGAGCCGGATATCGTTATGGCTTGCGCAGGGGATACGCCGACATTGGAAGCGCTGGCGGCCGTGCAGATTCTGCATGAACATATGCCGGAAATTCGGGTGCGCTTCATCAACGTTGTCGATCTGTTTAAATTACAGCCGGCGACGGAACATCCGCACGGTTTGACGGACGCGGAATATGACATGCTGTTTACGAAAAACAAACCGATTGTCTTTGCTTTCCACGGTTATCCGACTTTGATTCACGAACTGACCTATCGGCGTCATAATCGCGATATTCATGTACGCGGCTATAAAGAGGAAGGCACAATTACAACACCATTTGACATGCGCGTTCAGAATGATCTGGATCGTTTCCATCTGGTTCAGGATGCTTTGCTTCGCTTACCGCAGCTTGGCAACCGCGGCGCATATCTATATCAGTTGATGAACGATACGCTGGTTGCACATAAGCAATATATTCAGGAATATGGTAAAGATATGCCGGAAATCGAAAACTGGAAATGGAAACCGTTTAAAAATAAAAAAT
>CAUVBZ010000086.1:0-3984 GCA_963550455.1 uncultured Erysipelotrichaceae bacterium | reverse complement strand
TCTCTCGCACGGCTATGTAGTCGACGCCAAGGGGGAGAAGATGTCCAAGTCGGTCGGCAATGTGGTGAATCCGATGGATATCATCAATAAAAACGGCGCCGACGTTTTCCGCCTGTGGGCGATGACGTCGGACTTCAAGGCCGATCTGAAGCTGGGCGCGGAAAATATCAAGCAGGTGACGGAACAGTATCGCAAAATCCGAAACACCTTTCGCTTTTTGCTCGGTAACATCAACCCGGCGGATTTCGACCCGCAGAAAGACCGCGTTGCATACGGCGACTTGACCAATGAAGATCGTTATGTTCTGGTCATGCTGGATGAGCTGGTGCGGGAAGTGCGCAAGGATGTTCTTGCGTACGATTATGTATCGGCAGCCAAGGCGATGATGAATTTCATGGTCAATACGTTGAGCGCGTATTATCTGGATTATACAAAGGACATCTTATATTGCAATGCGGCGGACGATGACCGCCGCCGACAGGTACAAAGCGTATATTGGCTGACCGTTGCCAAGCTGGTTCGGCTGTGGGCGCCTTTCCTTGTTTATACGATGGAAGAGGTGTGGAGTCATTTCAACGACACAAGCGCGGCGAGCGTGCATTATACGGAATTTCCGCAGCCGGAAACGTATCCGGACGCCGAGGAGCTGAAAGCGACGTTTGCCAAACTTTTAGAGCTTCGCTCGACAGCGAGTAAGGCGTTGGAAGAAGCGCGGAATGCGGATATGGTGCACAGTTCGCAAGAGGCGGCGCTGGAAATTCATTGTACAAAAGCCGACGCGGATCTCTTACAGGGGAACATTCGGCCGGAGGCGCTGACGGGCTGGTTTATCGTTTCGCAGGTTTCGCTTGTGGAAGAAGATGCCCGCCGGGTTGTGGTCGCACATGCCCGGGGCGACAAGTGCCCGCGATGCTGGAATTATACGGAACAGGCGGACGAACAGGGCCTCTGTCCGCGCTGCCGTGCGGTTTTGGCAAAGGAATCGGGAACAGGAAAATAACGGTTCAGAAAGAATCGCCGGAATTGAAAAAGCACTTCAATGCCTATGACACGCATCAAGTGCTTTTTTTGCGGTTGTATATTATTTGGAAAAATTCATGATTCAGAAATCAAGCTTTTTGAAAGCCTCCCAAGGCAGTTCCGGGCGGCCGAAATGTCCGTAATTGACCGTGGAAGCGTAAATCGGCCGGCGCAGCTGCAGTTCTTCAATCATATTGGGAACCGAGAAATCAAAGTTTGCCAGCAGAATCCGCTGCAGTTTTTCATCTTCGTAAATACCGGTATTGAATGTTTTAAGATTGACGCTGACCGGTTCTGAGCGGCCGATTGCATAGGCCAGCTCCAACTGGCATTTATGCGCCAGGTGGTTTGCGACGATATTGCGGCAGGCATAGCGTGCGTAGTAGGCGGCCGATCGATCGACCTTGGTCGGGTCCTTCGACGAAAAACACCCGCCGCCGATCGGAGCGTAGCCGCCGTAGGAATCGACGACAATCTTGCGCCCGGTCGTTCCGGAATCGCCCCATGAGCCGCCGAGGGTGAAAGAACCGGACGGATTGATGAAGTAGTTTGTAGCGGCGTCCAGAAGACGGGGATCAATTGTCGGGCGGATGACGTTTTCCATGATAAAGTCGGAAAGTGCCTGCCGGCTGACGTCGGGCGTGTGCTGGGTGGAAAGAACGATGGTGTCGATGCGTTTCAGTTTGCCGTTATCGTATTCGGCCGTGACCTGCGTTTTCCCGTCCGGTCGTAAAAACGGCGTTTTGCGGCGCACTTCTTCCAGTTTTCTGGCCAACGCATGCGCACAGTCGATCGCAAAAGGCATCAGATTTTCGGTTTCGTCGTCCGCATAGCCGAACATCATTCCCTGATCGCCCGCCGCAAGTGTGCTTTGGCTGACGGCATGATTGATTTCGGCGGATTGGGTGGTGATCTTGGTGAGGACATGGTATTCCTCGGTATAACCGATTTGCCGCAGAACGTCTTTGGCGATGGCTTCGTAGTCAAGAACCGCCGTGGTGCCGGCTTCGCCGTAGATCAGAATCAGGTCGTCTTTGATGGTCGCTTCAACGGCCATGTGGGCATTGACGTCTTGACGCAACGCTTCGTCCAAAATCGAATCGGCGATCAGATCGCAGATTTTGTCCGGGTGTCCGCTGGTGACGGATTCGGATGTAAAGAAATAGTGTTCCATATAAAAAGCTCCTTCCTTTATTGTCTTTTCAACAAGATTAGAAAGAGCGATTTTAGGATCTCTTTCTTTATCGATGTCAGCAGTACCACCTTACCGCTCAGGCAGGTTGGTATGGGACCGATGAGCTGACTCTCTTGTCCCATTCTTGATAAAAGACAATTGTATTGTTGCATTGAACCATGCGGCTGTCAATTCATATGATGTTATAATTTAGTCATGAAGATGAAAGTAAAAGAAGAAAGCCGGGAACAGATTCGCATTTATGCGATCAGCGGCACGATCATATGTTGCGTGGTTTTTTTATTCCGCAACTGGAATAAAATTATGGAATTTGTCGGTCAGGCGTTCACGGCCATGGCTCCGTTTTTATGGGGGTTCGCGATTGCTTTTATCATGGTGCCGATGCGCCGTATTATCGAATGGAAATGGCTGCGGAAAGCGGCCTTGGCGCCCCGCAAGAAGCGCGTCATCGCGGTGGCGGGCGCGATCGTCGTATTCGTCCTTGTTCTGATCGGCTTCTTCTCGGTTTTAATACCGCAGTTAATTTCTTCCTTGCAGCGTCTGGCTTCTTCAATGGACAGCTACAGCAAAGTATTGGAAGAATATATCAATCGATTTTCAAACGGCGGGGAAGAGATGTCGTTTGTCATCACGCGGATATACGAAAATCTGCGGAAGACCGTCGAAATGTGGCTGAGCGGGGAAACCGGATTACTGCCTACGATATTATCTTATTCGGTCGGGATCGTCAAAAACATCACGAATTTCTTCATCGGCGTTATTGTTGCGGTTTATTTGCTGCTGGACTCGGAGAAATGGAAGCGGCAGTTTAAACGCATTATTTATGCGGTTTCTTCCGAAAAATTTGCCGATCATGTGGTCTATATCATGCGGCTGTGCCAGCGGATGCTGAATAACTTTATATTTGGGAAAGCATTGGATTCACTGATTATCGGAAGCGTATGCGGTGTTGTATGCGCCCTGATGCGGATGCCGTATACGCCTTTGATCGCGTTTATCATCGGTTTGACGAATATGATTCCGGTCTTCGGCCCATTTTTGGGAGCGATTCCGTGTATTTTCATTCTGCTGATCATCAATCCGCTCAAAGCGCTGGAGTTTACGATTTTTATTCTTGTATTACAGCAGGTGGACGGCAATATTCTGGGACCGTATATTTTGGGGGATTCGATGGGCCTGCCGGCTTTATGGGTTATGTTTGCCATTATTTTCGGCGGCGCCATGGCGGGAGTTCCGGGCATGTTCCTGGGCGTGCCTTTATTTTCCGTTATTTATGTGCTGGTCCGCGATCTTGTGGCGGCGCGGCTGAAGGAGAAAAGACTTACGATTCAGTAAAGAAGACGTTGAAAACTATGCCGTGTTTTAACGGTGGTAAATATCCGAACGGTCTTTTATTTAGCTCCACATTTATAATTTGAGCATGATTTTTCCGGCTCCGGATAAAATATGTGTCAATCAAATTTTCCAATAGAAAAGAAGCCGGATCAAAATAAGGTTTTCCTTTTTCTGCGAATATTAGGATGAAATTATTTGGAAAGTAATTTCAGTATGAAATATGGTATATTTAAACGAGGGTTAGGCAAAACTAACCAAGTTTCCGAGAATAGCGACGGCATTTTGATTAAAAACATATATGCCGCTTGAAAGGGGATAAAAATGGAAAAAGAAAAAAAGGAGAAACAGCCGGGATTGGTCGACTATATTCTGCAATCGCCGGACAGAAAAAGGAAGTATGCACAAAGCGTACTTCTAGCCTTGATCGGCGTCTT
>CAUVBZ010000085.1:0-4023 GCA_963550455.1 uncultured Erysipelotrichaceae bacterium | reverse complement strand
GACTTTTTCGGATTCCGTACTTATGCGTGCGGACAATTGCTTCAGCAGATCAACAACCTCCTGCTTCATCAGGCGGCTGACGCCGGCGGCGCAAGGATGCCCGCCGCCGTGAAACTGCGCGGCCAAGTCGTTGACAACGATGGATTTGGAACGAAGACTCCCGTCATAGACATATTCTTTCCTGTCCGCATGCAGCGTTTCCGTAAACAGGGCCCAGACGGCAAACTCACGAACATGGCCGATTTCATCAATAAAATTGCGCGCTTGTGCCGCCGTCAGCCGCCAGTTTTCCAACTCGTCGTTTTTTAAGATCACATAAGCCAGATGATCGTTTTCAATCTGCACTTTACTGCGCAGATAGCCGGCAAAGCGAAAATCCGAAAGACTTTGATCAAACAGCTCCCGATTCAAGGCCGGAATCGAAATGGGAAACCCGGCCAAATAGGTTCCCATGGCCAAGGTGTGGGCGGTCGTGTTCGACGTCCGATAACACAGGGTGTCCGTCAATATTCCTTTATACAGAAAAGCGGCGATTTCTTCCGTCATCCGATACTGCGGCAGATTCTGCATAAAATCACTGAGAATATCGCAGGTCGCCGCACAATCATCGTAGATAAAATGCATCTGTCCGAAAAGCTCCGGATGCGGATGATGATCAATCTGAATGATTCCGGAAGCCTGCAGAAAGCGCGCATCGTCAACTCGGGCCGCATTGGCCGTATCCAACACGATTGCCAGACTGTCGCGGATTAAAGTATCCGTTGCCCGATCGGCCGGTGGCCAATGCCCCTGATCGCTCGTTTCATAGCCGAGCGCATATATTTTTTTGTCCGGAAAATTGGTGACAAGCCATTGTTTCAGGCCAAACTGCGCGCCCAGCGCGTCGCAGTCGGGATGCTGATGACGGAACAACGTGATCGTCTCCGCAGCTTGGATCGCCTCCAGAAGCCCGTCAAACGACAGACTCATAAGCCAAGCAGCCGAGTCGTATCACGGACGATCATCAGCTCCTCGTCGGTCGGCACGACATAGACGGCCACCTTGGAATCCGCCTTTGAAATCAATGCCTCCTGACCGTGCACTTCCAGATTTTTCGCATAGTCGATCGAAAGGCCCATGCCTTCTTCCAGGGCTTTTAAAATCCGCTCTCTTGTTTTGGCGTCATTTTCGCCAAGACCGGCCGTAAAGACAAGCGCATCCGTATGTCCCAGCTGCATATAATAACCGCCGATGACGTTGATCGCCCGGTTGGTATACAGCTTTGTCGTCAAGATCGCCCGCTCGTCGCCCTTCTCGACCGCCGCCTGAATATCCCGGGCATCGGAGGAGATGCCCGAGACGCCCAGCATTCCGCTTTTTTTATTCAGATAGGTATCCATGTCGGCCGGCGTACAGTTGAGCTGCTGCTCCATATAGAAGACGACCGTCGGATCGATATCGCCGGAGCGCGTGCCCATCATGATACCGCCTAACGGCGTCAGCCCCATCGAGGTGTTGACGACGCTCCCGTTTTTGATGGCGGTTATGGAAGCACCGTTGCCGAGGTGACACGTGATCATGTTGAGGGTGTCGACCGGTTTATCCATCAGCTGCGCCGTGCGCCGGTTGACATAAAAATGCGATGTTCCGTGCGCGCCGTAACGACGCACCTTATAATCGGTATACCATGCGTAAGGCACCGGGAATAAATAGCTCTCCGGCCCCATCGTCTGGTGAAAAGCCGTGTCAAAGACGAACACGTGTCCGATATGCGGCAGGGCCGCTTTAAACGCTCGATAGCACACCAGATGGGCCGCATTATGCAGCGGCGCCAGCGGGATAAGCTCTTCCACCTTGCGCTCGACGTCTTCCGTCACGATGGCCGAACGGTCAAAATAGGAACCGCCCTGCACGATGCGGTGCCCCGCCCCCTTGATCTCATCCAGATCGGCGACGACGCCTTCCTCAATCAACGCTTTTAAAAGAAGTTGAACGGCGGCGTCATGATCGACAATCGGCAGGGTCTGGACATGCTTGGCGCCTTTGACGTTGATGGTAAAGCACCCCATCTCCTGTCCGATACGCTCCGCCTGGCCGGATGCCAAAACGGTTTCGTCGGGCATGTCGAACAATCGAAACTTCAACGATGATGAACCGGAATTAACCGCGATGATTTTACTCATACTCCCCTCCCTCTTCCAGCTGTATGCACTTTTTTATAAGTTCTTGCAGCTTTTTCTCTTTTGCAAACGTTTGCATCTTTTGATACAGCTTTGACCGTTTTTCACCAAGCACCGCCAGATGCAAAATCTGTTCATATCGGCCCAGCTCGCTGCGGCTGTGCCGGATCGTGTCGTAGACGGCCGCGCGCGAAATATGTTCCAGCTCCGCGATCTCCTGATACGATAAATCCTTTCGATAGTAATAGCGGCATATTTTCCGCTGCTTTTCCGTCAGCAGATCTTCATAATAATCCAAAAGGACGTTAAACCGGACTTTAGCCAGCATTTTCAAGACCTTCGGAAATACTGTACAGATAAGAATCCAGATCGAACGGCCGTAAATCCTCCGGCTGTTCGCCCAGGCCGATGTACAGAACCGGTAAATGCAGAGACTGCTTGATCGCGATGACGATACCGCCTTTTGCCGTCCCGTCCATTTTGGTCAGGATGATGCCGGTCAAATGGGTGGCCTCATGGAAAATCTGCGCCTGCCGCAGGCCGTTCTGCCCCGTCGTCGCGTCCAAAATCAGCCATGTGTTATGGGGAGCGCCTTCGATTTCCCTTCCGGAAACACGGTTCATCTTCCCCAGCTCCGCCATCAGGCCGGCTTTATTCTGCAGACGTCCCGCCGTATCGCAAAGCAGAATATCAATGTGATGTTCTTTGGCATAGCGGCATCCGTCCACGATCGCCGCCGAGGGGTCGCCGTTTTCCCGCCCCCGGATACAGGGGACATGTAACCGGGAGGCCCATTCGTCCAGCTGATCGATCGCTCCGGCGCGAAATGTATCGGCCGCCACCATCGCGACCGATTTTCCCTGCGCTTTATACAGAGCGGCCAGCTTGGCGGCCGTCGTCGTTTTGCCGGACCCGTTGACGCCTTCCAAAAAGATCACGGTCGGTCCGCTCTCATTCATCCGGATCGGACTGTCCGGCGTCTTTTCGTATAAATCCTTCATCGCCTGCAGGACGAAGTTCAGCGCCCACTTCCATGAGACGTTGACATATTCATCGGCCGTTTTTTTCATATTGGCGCATATTTCGTCCGCCGTTTCGACGCCGATATCACTTTCCAGAAGGATGATTTCCAGTTCTTCCAGAAAGGCGTCGTCGACTTTTTTAAAATGCCGCCGCAAAGCGCCGGTTTTATGCAGAAGGCTGTCTTTCGACTTCTGAAAACCGCTGAGATAAACCGCCTTGTCGTCTTTCTTTCCGAATGCTTCTTTGAGACGCTCAAAAATATTCATGTTTCCGCCTCCGTCGGTTCCTGCGCCATGTCGACCGCTTCCTTCAGCTCAACTTTCAGCATTTGAGAAACGCCCTGATGCTGCATGGTGACGCCGAACAGCACGTTGCAGTTTTCCATCGTTCCCGGCCGGTGCGTCACGACGAGAAACTGTGTACGATCCGTATACTGGTGCAGATACTGCGCAAAGCGCTCCACGTTTCCCTGATCGAGGGCGGCTTCAACCTCGTCCAGAATGACCAGCGGAACCGGTTTGACCTTCAGGATGGCGAACAGGACACATAAAGCGATCAACGATTTTTCACCGCCCGAAAACAGCATGTTGTTCTGCACGGCTTTTCCCGGCGGCTGCGCGTCGATATCAATGCCGGTATTGAGAATATCGGCGGGGTCCTCCAGGACAAGCCGCGCCTTGCCGCCGCCATAAAGACTGGTGAAGATCGAGTTGAACTGCTTGTTGATCTGCTCAAACATCGTCTTGAACTGATGAATCATCACCCGATCCATCTCGTCGATGGCCGCCAGGATTTTATCGCGACTTTCCGTCAATTCCTGAATCTGCTTTTTCAAAAACTC
>CAUVBZ010000084.1:0-4110 GCA_963550455.1 uncultured Erysipelotrichaceae bacterium | reverse complement strand
TACTGCCTTCTTTATACCGCCAATGCGCCGCCACACCCTTTTCGGCGATTTCATCCATCTCTTCCGTGCGAATCTGCACTTCAAAAATTTTACCTTCATCGCCGATAATCGTCGTATGCAGAGACTGATACATATTTTCCTTCGGAACCGCGATATAATCCTTCAACCGGCCCGGTATCGGTTTGTACTTTGCATGAATGTAGCCCAGCGTCTCATAACAGTTCAGCTCCGTGGCGGTGATCACGCGGATGGCCAAAAGATCGAGAATCTCGTCAAACCGTTTATGTCGCACCGCCATTTTATGATAGATGGAATACAGATGCTTCGATCGTCCGAAAATGCGAAACGGGATGTGATTTTCCCGAAGCATATCCGTAATTTCCCGAATCATCTTCTGCACGCTGGCGTCGCGTTCCGCCTTTTTCATTTCAACCAGATGCGCGATCCGATAATATTCTTCCGGATTACTGTAATAAAACGCTCTGTCTTCCAGTTCATTCTTGATGGCGCTTAAACCGAGCCGATGCGCGATCGGCCCATAGACATCCAGGGTTTCCGCGGCGATGCGCAGCTGGGCGTCCCTTGGCTGAAACTGCAGTGTCCGCATATTGTGCAGGCGGTCGGCAAGCTTGATCAAAATGACGCGGATATCTTTGGCCATTGCGATGAAGATTTTCCGATGATTGGCGGCCTGATATTCCGGATCGTCTTTTCCGCGATAAAGCAAGGCGCCGACTTTGGTGACGGAGTCCACCAGATCGGCGATCTCTTCGTCAAACTGCGCCGCCAGTTCTTCTTTTTTGATACCGGTATCTTCAATCGTATCATGCAGATAACCGGCCGCGATCGTCTTGGGGCCGCAATGCAGTTCGGCCAGAATATAGGCGACATTGGTCAGATGAACCGTATACGGCTCGCCGGATTTACGAAACTGACCTTCATGGTGCGCTTTGGCAAAAGAACAGGCATGCATGATCAAAGCAAGCGAATCCGGGTTGGTGATGTACGTTTTTGCCTGCCGCATGACCATTTCATCGGTCACGGCTTTCGTTTCCTTTGCCATCCTGCTTTCCTTTGTATTATGCACTATTGTAATACAGGCGAAATAAAAACGCATCGTTCCATGCGTTTTCAGTGTTATTCGTGATCACTTAGATGCATCAAGACATGCACGTCATAATCGTGCAGCATCTGCCGCCCCGGCAGACCGTCCAATTCAATGACGAAAGCGAAACCGGCTACGACGCCGCCCAGACGTTCGATCATTTCCGCCGTCGCCTTGGCCGTCCCTCCCGTCGCCAGCAGATCGTCGATCACGACGACCCTTTGCCCGGGCCGGATTGCATCCGCATGCATAAAAAGCTCGTTGGTTCCATATTCCAGCTCATATTTTGCCGAAATCGTCTGACGGGGAAGCTTGCCCGGTTTACGAACCGGAATAAAGCCGAGCCCCGCTTCAACGGCCGCCGGGCAGCCGAAGAGAAAGCCGCGCGATTCCGGACCGGCAATCAAATCCGCATGCACGCGCACGGCATAGGCCGAAAGCTGCCGAACCGCCTCCTGAAAAGCCGCCCCGTCGGCCACCAGCGGCGTCACATCACGGAATAAAATACCTTTGGCCGGATAATCGGGAATGGACGCAATATAATCCTCTAAATTCAAAGCCATCTTGACTCTCCTTCTTCATGCCTCACAACGTGATCATTATACACATAACAAGACACGGTTTAGTCGATAAATCCGTAAATTTCCATCTGGACGCTTTCTTTTCCCTGCCAGCGGTTGACGGAAACCGTGCCCAACAGCGTATGAAACGACTCTGGAACCGCCAATCCCTTATAGGCGAACAGGACGGCGTCCACCGTTCCGTTTTCCGTCTGCAGGCTGTATTTCGTAACTTTCGGCGAGCGGAACGTGCGAATGACGACCGGATTCTCAATTGCAAAGAGCGGCGTCGGCACCTCTTTGGGCAGCGGGTCCAGCAGATCGAGATCCTTCACGTTCGCCAGCGTCAATAATCCCGAATCCACGGCGATGGCTTTTTTGACCGGCGGTTCAAACGTAAAATGCATCGCCTCCATCTTGCGCTGACATTTTGCTTTGAAGGCGGCGAAATCCTCCTGCCGCAGGGCAAAACCGACCGCCTGCGCATGGCCTCCGAAAGCTGTCAGTTCCGGAAAATCATCCTGAAAAAAGGTAAACAGATTAAAGCCCGGAACACTTCGGCCGCTGCCTTTGATCAACGTATCGTGCTTCCCGGCAACGAGAAACGGACGATGATACCGGCCGCACAGACGTCCCGCGACCAGACCGCAGATGCCCTCCTGAAAGGAATCGTCATATAAAACCGGCATCGCACTTTCATCCAGCAGCGCCTCGGCTTTTTCGCTCATGCGCGCGCTGATGTTTTTACGCCGATTGTTCACCTTTTCCAGCTGAGCGGCATAGCCTGCAAGCTGTAAAGGATCGTCGGAAAGCAGAAAAGGCACGAGCGTATTGACGTTGGAATCATCCTGCATACGGCCGACGGCGTTTAGCTTCGGCACAATCCGAAAGGCGACGGATTCCAGATTCGCCCGCTCGCCCGCCAGCATCCGGCCGACACTCGGCAAGGCGCCGGCGTTAATGGCCGCAAAGCCATGACGGACGATGGCGCGAGTCTGCGCCCACAACGGCATCACGTCGCCGATCGAGGCGACCGCCGCCAGCCCCGTCAAGGAAGGGATATCGCCGAGCATGTACCGGCTCAGCTCATAGGCCACCCCGGCTCCGCAGAGGCCGCTGTATTCTTCTTCCATCCGTTCCGGGTGAACGAGAATGTCCGCTTCCACCTGCTCTTCAATCATATGATGATCGGTCACGATGGTGTCCATGCCCATCTGCTTCGCCAGCCGCAGAGCGGCATGGGCTTTAACGCCGTTATCGACCGTAATCAAAAGCGTATAGCCGCGCTCTTTCGCCAGACGCACCGTCTTTTCGCCAAGGCCATACCCTTCTTTGAAACGATCCGGTATGTAATAGCCGTTGACGATGCCGAGACGATCAAGCAGCGCCTTCATGATCGCCGTCGCGCATATCCCGTCGCAATCGTAATCCCCGCCGATCAAAACTTTTTCATGCGCTTCTTTGGCCGCCCGAATACGCCGCGCCGCTTCCTGCACGCAGGGCGCCTGACTTGTCGCAAGCGGCACATTTGGATCAACGATCTCCTCGATCTGCGCCTTTGACAAGGAGGAAGCGGCCAGTACCCGCGCAACAAGCGGTGAAAAGCGCGGATTCTCCTTGGCGATATGTACAATCTGATAGGTCATTCCTGTTCAACAAGGCGGCGGAATACTTCGCCCCGCTCCTCAAAGTTTTTAAAGTGATCGTAGGAAGCGGCCGCCGGCGACAACAGACAGATATGCCCTTTGCGCGTCCGCTTCTTCCCTTCCATAACCGCCTGCTCCAGCGTGTCCGTCAAAAGGATGGTCGGCCGTAACAGGCCCTTTTGTTTCATTTCCGTATAAATCCGCTCTCCGGCGGCATACATCAGGATCACCTGCAGATGCCGATGGCCGCCAAGATAGTCTTCCAGTTCATCGTAGGCGATGCCGCGATCCATCCCGCCGATTAAAATGCAGTCCGTTTCCGGCAAGGCTTCCAGCGCCCGGATCGCCGACTGGCCGATCGTCGAGATGGAGTCATTGACATAGCAGACGCCCTGAAAGACACCGATTTTTTCCAGCCGGTGCGGCAGGGGTTTAAAAAGCGAAAGCGCGTGCAGAACCTGCGCGTCGGATATGCCGCAGTGATGGGCGATCGCATACGCCACGGCGGCATTTTGAGCATTGTGCGAACCGATCAGGGCACAGTCGGCAACCGTCAGAACATGTCCGGGAATATGCAGACACCGGCCTTTAGCATACACATCGCTGCCGATACGGATAAAATCGCTTCGCTCCTCGCCGACGCCCGCAATCTGCGGGTCGGCGAAGAGAATGTCCCCCGGATGCTGGTGGCGATAAATATTCGCTTTGGCGTTGCCGTAAGCCGCAAACGTTCCGTAATGATCAAGATGTTCCTCATATAAGTTCAGGAAAACGGCCACATGCGGACTGAACGTTGAAA
>CAUVBZ010000083.1:0-4163 GCA_963550455.1 uncultured Erysipelotrichaceae bacterium | reverse complement strand
ACGATGAAAGCAATATAAATCATGTGTTTTTGAAACAGCTCGGTATACGCATTCATCCATTCCAGATATGAGGGCAATACAGATACTTGATGATCTATTACCGAATCAATAGTAAACTGAATAATTTTCGGACTGAGCAATTCCAGAAAACTGACCATCACCATGCAGAACATGGACAGCATAAACCAACCTGTACTGCCTTTTAAAAAATAACGGATCATCGACATCCGCGTCGGAAATTTCAATTCGGATCGGTTTTGCTTTTCCATATTCATGCCCTGTTTCATAAAACGGCGTCCCGCCCGATCAACACTTTCATGTACGGCATACGGCTAAACGCCGTCGTAGTAAGATTATACTCTTTTATCAGAATTTCGGTTCTTTATTCCAGCGGCCGCAGATCGCTTCCGCAAGAGGCGCAATACGGCGTCGGCTTCGCCTGTGTCCTTCCGCACACCGGGCATTGCCATCCCTGTTCCGTCTTCCGCCATGTGTACAGGCCCGCTTTTCGTCTGCGATACGCCTCACGCTGCGCTTTCGCATCCTGCTCTAAAGAATACGACGGATCCTGATGATTCAGACGATAGTAGCGGGTGTAATCGTCTACGGTCCAGATCGTGCGATCGACCTTCTCTTTAAATGTTTCCAGCTGTCGTTCTCCTTCTTTGACCTGCTGTAAAAGCGTGCGCAGATAATGCAGATCGCCCGCGGCCCGGGCTTCGCGCATCTTATTGTACAGCGTGCGGATTAAAGAGTTTTTAAGCATGGCGCGCTGTGCTTCCGAAAGTATGCGCCTTTTGGCGATGCGGACGCGTTCCAGACGTGCCGAGCTGTAAACGCCGACCCATGGCGGAATATAGAGATTCCAGTTCGTCACTTTCTGCTCCAAAGACTTCGCGACGACAAGATAATTCAGGTCGCCGTACCACGATAATTTATTTTCGCTTTTCAGATCGGCCATCGTAACCTTGATTTCATAACAGATCAGGGTGCCGTCCGCATGCATGGCCACGAAGTCGGCAATCTCATCGCCATAACCATCGGACGGAAAACCGATGGTAACCTCCTCGCACCCGAAAAGGGCATTGCGGTCGCAATTTTCCTGCAAAGCCTGTTCCAGTTTTCGTGTTTCCGGCGTTTTTGCCATAGTGCTCCTTTTCAATCATTAAAAACATATTCCCGCAGGCGGTCGAACGCTTCAATGACAAGCGATTTCGGCAAGGCCAAATTCATGCGGATACAATTTTCGCCGTGAAAAGGCCGCCCGTCCTGCCACATGACGCCGACTTCCGCGCCTTTTCGCAGTAAATCATCAATGGTACATTGGCGCCGCCGGCACCATTGTGAACAGTCCAGAAACAGCATATACGTTCCTTGGGGTCTTGCAAAGGCAACCTCGGTGAAATGTCGTTGTATAAATTCACAGGCATAAACCACGTTTTCGCTTAATACCGTTTTCAGCCGGGACAGCCAGTCTTTTCCTTCCGGACTGTATGCCGCAATCAATGCATGCATGGATAACACGTTCATATGATTGTAATGCGTAATGGCGGCGGCACGTTTCAGACAGTCGCGCAGTCTTTGGTCATAGACAATATGATAGCTGCCGATCAGCCCGGCCAGATTGAACGTTTTGCTCGGCGCATAAAATGCGACGGTGTTTTTCTCGGCATAGGTATTGACCGACTGCACCGGTACGTGAATATGATCATTCAAAACCAGATCGGACCAGATTTCATCGGCGATGACCGTCACCTGGTACTTTTCAAATAACGACATGGCCCGGCGGACTTCTTCTTTTTCCCACACCCGGCCGCTCGGATTGTGCGGCGAGCAGAAAATGACCACATGGATGGCATGCGCTTTCAGCTTCTTCTCCATATCGGCATAGTCCATGCGCCAGATGCCTTTTTCATCTCGCTTCAAAGGGCTCAGAACTTCCCGGTAGCCGCCTTCCTGCAGGAGATGCACAAAACCACAGTAGGTCGGCGAATGAATGAGAATCGCTTCGCCCGGCGTGCAAAGTGCCCGCAGCGCCGATGCAATGCCGCCCAAAACGCCATTTTCATAACCGATCGCTTCTTGCGGCACGTCAATGCGGTGCATATCCTTTTGCCAGCGAATGATCGCTTCATAATAGGCTTTTGAAGCTTCAAAGTATCCGTATACCGGATGTCCGGCGCGGGCGATCAGAGCCTTCGGGATGACCGGAGCCGTCGCAAAATTCATATCGGCGATCCACATCGGTATCTGCGAAAAGCCCGGTTTTGTATACGAACCGAGCGGCGGGTTATCGACGGCAAGAGCATCTTTCCCGTGCCGGTTCATAATCGTCTGAAAATCATAGGACATCCAAAGTCTCCTTCCTGCGACACCTTCTGCCGCACGTCTTCTAAAACAGAGCGCTTATTCACGCTCTGTTTTTCGACTTATCTTTCCATAACAGACTGACGCTGACGGCGCAAAGCACCAGCGTCAGTCCGCACAGAACCCATTCGATCGTCCATATACTTACCTGCATCATCTGCAGATAAGCCGCAAAAAAATCAACCAGCCCATGCAGGAGAATGACGGCGAAAAGCCAAGACTTCCGATGAAGCCGCAATCCGCGCCATACAAGCAGTGTCAAGCTGACGTGCATCAACAATGCGCTCATACGTTCGACGCCGGTCTGCATAAAAGAAACAGCCGGCGTTTCGGCCAGCAGTTGTGGCTGCGTGCCGAGCAAGACCACATTCAGACCGACAAGCAGGATCGCTTCAATGCCGCCATGACCGATGCCGAAGGCGATTCCGTCTGCCAATGTATTCAATTTCCCCTGTTTCATGAAAACCCAGCGGCCAACTTCTTCAAACAGGCCGGCCGACAAAGCGATGCATGCCGTCACCAATATCGGGTGCGCGCGCATCTGCTCGATATACCACGTTTGTGTCGCGATATACCGCAACAACGGAATACGCAGAAAAACCTGCGCAACCATAAAGCACAAAATACCCAGTAAGACCGGCATGACCTTACGCTGCCGGATGGCGGCACCGATGATCAATCCCGCCGGCAGAATAAACGTTGCCACGATCGCAAACCAATACGCCATCATCTTTTCACTCCCCATTCGCGAATGACATCAATCGCATCTTGTAAATCCTCGATAATCACATCTGCCTCTTCTTGTCGGCTGATACCCATCGCATCTTTTAATGCGATAACCCGGGCGCCGGCTTGTTTGGCAGCCTGAATACCCATCTTGGAATCTTCAAAGACAACGGTTTCCGAACCGTTTACGCCATAATCTTCCATCGCCTTTGTAAAGAGAAACGGATCCGGTTTTGAATGCCCGAGCTCATAGCCGCTGTAAATGGGAATAGAGAACGATCCCAGCCCGATCTCCTGCAGGCCGTCCGCAACCCGATGACTCATCGAGTTTGTCCCGATCACAATCGCGATATCCTGTTCGCGTAAAAACTGCATCAATTCATAGCGATGCGGTGAGGCAATAGCCGCTAAAGACGGAATATCGAACGGCCGGTAGGCCCAAAGACTCTCTTTACGGGAACGGTACGCTTCCTGGTTCATAAAACGCTCATCCATGATTTTAGAACGGATCAGGCCGTTGGAACCCGATAAAGCGGCCAGATCGTCCTTTGTAAATGTAACCCCGGCGTCGGAAAGTCGTTTCATTGTCTGTCTGGCACTGATTTCTTCGGTTGCCACAAGTGTTCCGTCATAATCAAATACCGCCAAACGAATCATGGAAATCCTCCGTAACTTTTCTTATTGTAGCACATCAAAAAAGCCGGAATTTCCTCCGGCTCACTTTACCAACAGATTTTTACCCGTCTTTCGATCAAACAGATGCATCTGCTTCGCGGGAATCTTGAAGCAAATCTGCGTTCCGGCAGTCTGTCTGGTTAACAAAGCCAAAGGGCAGAAATTCTACCAGTACACGGCGATCGATGAATACTCCCGCTGGCGTTTTGTGGAGTCCTTTGATGAGCATAATACCTACACATCCGCTGCCTTTCTGGAGCATCTGCTGAAAGCCTTTCCGCTGCCGATTGAATGCGTCCAGACGGACAACGGACCGTAATTCACAAAGCGCTTCATAGCCAATTCCTCTTCAAACCTGACTCTATTCCAAAGACGTCTGGCCGAGCATGGGATCC
>CAUVBZ010000082.1:0-4183 GCA_963550455.1 uncultured Erysipelotrichaceae bacterium | reverse complement strand
TTTCATAACATTTTTATTTACATTGTTTCCGGCGCGTCCACACCGACAAGATCCAATGCATTGTGCAAGGTGATCATGCATGCTTTGGTCAACCCCAGACGCTCGTTCGTAAGCTTTTCATTATCCGTGTTCAGAACATGCACACTGTTGTAATAGCTGTGATAGAGTTTGACAAAATCCATGATGTATTCCGTGATCTTATTCGGTTTGCGGTCTTTGGCGGCGGAAGCGACCTGACCCGGGAACTCGCTCAACAGCTTCATCAGGCGCATCTCTTTATCGTCCGTCAGCTCCGTAAAGGCTTCTACGGGAACATAAGCCGGCGTTCCTTCCTTATGCAGGATGGAATGCATCCGTGAATAGGCATATTGCGCATAGAAGACCGGGTTGTTGTTATCCCGCGTCCGCGCCTGTTTCAGATCCAGATCCATCTGCGTCGCAACATCTTTCGAAACAAAGAACCAGCGCGCCGCATCGACGCCGAGGTCTTCGCAAAGCTCATGCAGGGTGATCGCATTGCCCGTGCGCTTGCTCATCTTGACCTCAACGCCGTCTTCGACCATACGAACCATCTGAATCAGATCGACCGACAGCGTACCTTCCGGTAGTCCGATCGCTTTCAGCGCGCACTGCATACGCGTAATGTAGCTGTGATGATCCGCGCCCCAAAGGTTGATCAGCTTCTGATAGCCGCGTTCCACTTTATAGACATGATTGGCGATATCCGGCGTCAGATACGAATAGGTGCCGTCGCTTTTACGCAGAACGCGGTCTTTATCATCGCCGAATTTTGTCGAGCGAAACCACAGGGCGCCGTCCTTTTCATACGTCAGGCCTTTTTTCGTCAGCTTTTCAATGCATTCTTTAATCCGTCTGGAATCGTCTTCATAGAAAAACATTTCATGCGTCCAGGTCGCAAACGTACAGCGGAAAAATTTCAAGTCTTCCTCAATTCGCTTCAACTCACGGCGATCGCCCTCGTTCTTAAAATACTCCAGCCGTTCATGCGGATCGGCATTCAGCCACTTATCGCCGTCCACTTCGGCGATATCGTTGGCGATATCGATAATATCCTGCGCGTGGTAGCCGTTTTCCGGTAAAGGATAGCTCTTTCCGAAATGTTCGAAATAGCGTGAGATCAGCGATTCGCCCAGCATCTCCATCTGATTGCCGGCATCATTGACGTAATATTCACGCAGGCAATTGTAACCGGACGCCTCATACAGACGACAGATGCAGTCGCCCCATGCGGCATTCCGTGCATGGCCGCAATGTAACCGCCCGGTCGGGTTGGCGGAAACCCATTCCACCAGAACGTTGACTCCTTTTCCCGAATCATTCCGGCCGTATGCCTCGCCCTGCTCCAGAACGGTATTGATCACCGATGACAAAGACGAATTCGACATGCGGAAATTGATGAAGCCCGGATTGGCGACTTCAATTGAAGAAGCTTCCGGCAGCAGTTTTTTAATCTCGGGCGTAAGAGCCTGCGCAATAGCGGCGGGCGCCTGATGCAGAGTCTTCGCCAGACGCATGGCGATACTTGTCGCATAATCCCCCATTTTCGGATCGCGCGGCGTCTCGACAACGAGCATGCCGGCGGCGGCGTCCAAATCGTATACATTCTTTACTGCCTGCTGTACTGCCTGACGAATCAAGCTTTCAAAATCACGCATGTCCTGCTCCTCCCTTTCATCCGCAGTTTTATTTCAAAAAAGCCCGCGATACGGGCTTTTTGATCGAATGGTGCGCCGAACAGGAGTCGAACCCGCAACCTTTTGATTCGTAGTCAAATGCTCTATCCAGTTGAGCTATCGGCGCAAATGCACTGCACGCTTTCACGTGCAGTTATAATACCATATTTTCAAGCTGTACAACAACTTACATACGACTTCCCAAAAATATTTCAAGGCCGATGGAAAGCAGGATGACGCCGCCCAGAAAATTCGCCCGCGCCGCCAGACGCATTCCCAACGATCGGCCGAGCATCACCCCCGCCGTGCACAGAATAAACGTCGTCAACGCAATAAGCATCGTGCTGATTAACGCCATCGACAGCGTGTAGGAGGCGATCGTGAAGCCGACCGATAAAGCGTCGATCGAGGTCGCTATGCCCTGCATGAGCAGTGTTCCGCCGCTTGTATTCTCCCCTGCCTTCGGGTGGGAAGTCAGGCCGGCGTAAATCATCTTGACGCCAAGATACGATAACAAGAGAAAGGCGATCCGGGGAATCCAATCCGTAAACGCCTGAAAGTAATGCGCCAGCGTATGGACCAAAATCCAGCCGGTCAGCGGCATCAAAAACTGAAATCCCGCAAAGACGCCGGCGATGGACAACATTCTTTTTCCGGTCATTACCGGCTCGTTCATCCCGTCCGCAAGCGATGCGGAAAACGCATCCATAGCCAGCCCCGCTCCCAGAAGAATACTGTTCACAAAAAAGGCCGCGCCAAATTCCATACACTCCTCCGTCGCTTTCTTCCCCAAGAAAGTCTCGTTATTATCGGATATAAATCCGGAAAACGCAATTAAAATACATCAGGCAATATGAAAGGCGTCGTGAATCTGCTTTTCCTGCCCCAGAACAAGCAGGGTCGAGCCATGGGACAACACCGTATCGGCCGTAATATTCATATTCAGTTTCCCCTGCTCCCGAATGCCGAGAATATTGATGCCGTATTTGGCGCGGATATTGATGCCCCCGATCGGTTTTTCTTCCCAGGCCGCGGGCGTTTGAATCTCAAAGATCGAATAGCCGTTGTCCAGCTCAATATAATTTGAAATCATATCGGAACTGCAGCGGATGGCCGTCCAGTTGGCCAGCTCCCGTTCGGGAAACACCACCTCGTCCGCCCCGTTTCGCAGCAGAAATTTTTCCTGCGTTTTCCCGGTCGCCCGTGAAATGATATGGCGTGCGCCCAGATCCTTCAACAGCGCCGTCGTCTCCAGCGAGGCCATGAAGTCGTCACCGATCGCCACAATGCACACGTTATAATTTGCAACGCCCAGCGAACGCATAAATTCTTCATTTGTCGAATTGCCGATCTGTGCATTCGTTACGATATTCAAAACTTTATTGACATGTTCCTCGTTATGATCAATGGCCATTACCTGAATGTTCAACTCATTCAATTTAGCGGCCGTATAACGGCCGAACCGCCCTAACCCAATCAACAAAACTGTACGCATTTTTCTCTCCTTATCCAACCATGATATTTTCCGTCGGCAACGACGCCGTATACGTTTCTAAACGGCTTTTCGCCGCATAAGCCAAGGTCAAGCCGCCAACGCGGCCGATAAACATTAACAAAATAAGAAGCATGTGACTAAGAGAGCTTAACGTAGGCGTAAGTCCCAACGACAAGCCGACCGTCCCGACGGCAGAGGCCGTTTCAAACATCGCCGCAAGCAGCGGCACGTGATCAAAACACGAAATCAGCATCGCGCCGAACAGAAACAGCGACATGTACAACATGAGAATGGCGATTGCGCTGTTGATCGCTTCCTGTGCAATCCGCCGCTGAAAATATTCCGGATACCGCTCCCGCTTCAACGCCGCCCAAAGCCACCCCATCAGCACCGCGGCGGTCGTCGTCTTCATACCGCCGGCCGTCGAGCCGGGCGAACCGCCGATCAACATCAACATGATCATCAGCAGAATACCGTTATCCGATAAAGCGCATAGATTTGCCGTATTGAATCCCGCCGTCCGTGTTGTTACCGATTGAAAAACGGAAAGCCAGACTCGCTTTGCGCCGACGGCCTGCCCATATTCAAAAAAATAAAATAAAACGGCCGGAATGACAATCAAAAATACGGTTGCGGCCAAAATGATCTTTGTCTGCAGTTTAAAACGGCGAAAGTGAAAATGATTCTGCAAAATATCTTTCCAAGTCAAAAAGCCAAGACCGCCGATTATAATCAACGCCATGATCGTCAGATTGACGAGGGGATCGGCGACGTACGTTGTCAGAGAGGAAAAAGACCCTTTGATTCCCATTAAATCAAATCCGGCATTGCAAAATGCCGACACCGAATGAAAAACGGAATACCAGATTCCCTTTCCCCAGCCAAACTGCGGCACAAAAACCGAAGACAATACCAAAGCGCCCAACAATTCAACTAAAAAAACAGCTTTCACGATAAAGCGCGTCACCTGTACGATACCGCTGATCTGACCAGA
>CAUVBZ010000081.1:0-4369 GCA_963550455.1 uncultured Erysipelotrichaceae bacterium | reverse complement strand
GCGATTTTGTCCTATCTGCAGGAAAAACGGCTGTTCACCTTACGGGCGACGGCGGTGGAGTTTCGCGACGGCAACGGTGTGTATGCGCAGATCTATGTGGCGGATGAGGCGATTTACAATGAAGCCATGCAGTCTTTTTTGAATCTGTTTGTTTCGCGGGAGGATTTGACGGCGCTGGCCAACGGAAGGACGACGCCGCAGTTAAAAACGTACGGTTCGCGGGTGACGGGCGTCAGTATCGCTCAGACCGTGACGACCAGAGAAGCGTATGCGGAACCCGATGAAATTAAAAAAGATACCGCCGCCGTTCTTGATTATCTGGAATACGGAGACAATACCGACCGCGCTTATTATACGGTTGAAAAATACGATACGGTCGCCGGCGTCGGCACCAAAAACAACGGTCTTTCGGCAACGCAGGTCATGAATCTGAATCGCGATAAAATCACCGGCGTCGATCAGATTTTGACGGAAGGCGAGCAGCTGTGCATCACGTATTTCACTTCGCCGATCGACGTTGTCGTTACGGTCGAATCCATGCGGCAGGAGAATATTTATCCGCAGACGATTTATCAGGAGGACAGTTCTCTGCGCAAAGGTGCTTCGCTTGTCCGGCAGGTCGGCGTCAACGGCGCCAAGAATACGGTATATGCGGAGCGGTGGATCAACGGCGTACTGATTTCCGGTTCGCCGGTTTCCAGTGTCGATACGTTACAGCCGGTGGATGAAATCATCGCGGTGGGGACGTTGGAAATTCCGGGCGTCGGAACCGGAACCTATCGCTGGCCGGTTGACAATACGCATATCAGCTGCGGCTGGGGCTGTTATTTCGGCCATCATGCGGTCGACGTACAGAATTACTATGATCGTTACGGTGCAATTCGGGCGGCCGACCGCGGGGTGATTGAAGTCAACAGTTATAATTCGGTCAACGGAAATTATGTCATCATCAATCACAACAACGGCTTTCATTCCTATTATGGGCATATGAATGTCAAGAGCCCGCTGGAAGTGGGAACGGTCGTCGATAAGGGAGACGTGATCGGACAGATCGGCATGACGGGAAGGGCGACCGGACCGCACGTACATTTCTTCATCTATGAAGGCGATGCGGCACAGGAAATCGATAAACGGCATAATCCGTGCGAGTTCTTAGATTGTGACGCGACCATATGATGAAGTTTGCATTGCTATGCTCCGGTTCAAAGGGAAACAGCTTTTTACTGTCGGATGAAGCGACGCATATTCTGGTGGATTGCGGCGGCCCCAAGGCGCATTTTCTGGATTCGCTGGCAAAGTTGTCGCTTTCGATCGAAGATCTGGATGCGGTGCTGCTAACACATACGCATACCGATCACACCGCACAGCTGAAGCTTTTGAAAGAGCGGCCGCTCTATGCGCCGGTGGAGATTCCGTATCCGTTTCATGCGGTTAAGGCGGAGCGTGATTTTATGATCGGTCACATAACGGTTCTGCCGATCCGGCTGAGCCATGATGCGCCGCAGACGACCGGCTATGTATTTACCACCTGGCAGGAAAAACTTGTCTACATTACGGATACGGGATTCGTTCGGGAAAAGTATATGGATTTACTGCGGGGAGCGGACTATATCATTCTGGAAAGCAATCATGATATACAGATGCTGATGAAGACGGATCGGCCGCAGTTTCTGAAGGCGCGGATCGCCGGAGACGAAGGGCACTTATGCAATGAAGATTGCGCGGCGATATTGAAACGGATTGTTACCGAGCGGACAAAGACGGTGGTTTTGGCGCACTTGTCGCAACAGGCGAACACGCGCGAAAGAGCGCTGCAGGTCTGCCGAAACGCGCTGCTCGGTATCGGGAATAAGAATGCCGGACTGCGGCTTGCGGCGGCCGGACAGTTTGAAATGATACGAGGAGGCGCGGATGAAAAAATGGATTTGGGGAGCTGCTGGTGTACTTTTGGTATGGAATCTGATATTGACGATACAGCTCATGCGGCTGCAAAGCTCGGATGCGGCGGCGGAACTGACGCCGACGGATGCGGGAGATGACGGCGGCGAAATGACGGTGCATATTGATCGCAGCGGGATGGATATGACCGCCGTGATCAAAAGGGCGCAGGCGCGACTTGTGACCGTGCTGATCGACGGTGAAAGCGGAACGACCTGCTCCGGCGTCGTCTATGCCGTGACGGACGGGGAATGTCGGATTGTGACGAGCGCACAGGCGGCGGACAGCGAGCAGGTGCAGGTGCGTTTTGATAACGGCGTCGTTGTGGATGCGTCCGTGCGGGGAGCCGATCCGGCGACAGGTATCGCCCTGCTTGTGTGTTCGCCTTCCTTTGAGACGCCGTCAATCGGGCATGGAAACTCTTCAACGGTGCAGGCCGGTGAATATGTGACAGCGGTCGGCGCCCGTTCGGCGTCGACGCAGGCGGCGGACAGCAGTTTCGGTATTGTCACCGCGCCGCTGCAGGTTTTGGCCGAAACGGACGGGAAGAAATGGCTCAGTGAGGAGTTTGCGGGCGATCTTCGTATGTCGAAAGCGGCGTCAGGCGGCGTGCTTCTGAATATGTCGGGACAGATGATCGGTATGATTTTACCGGCGGAAGGAAGCGGATTTCGCGCCGTCACAAATAATGAAATTGAAGAGGTTGTCCGACAGCTTACGGAAAGCGGGCAGATTACGCGCGGTTATATGGGCGCTTTGACACGTGATCTGGACGATCTGGAAACGTATGCCAAAAGCGCTTTGAACATTGCTTTAGATCGGCAGGCGGGCGTCGTCTTCATGGGCGGCGAACCGGATTCGCCGGCTTCGGAAGCGGGCTTGCAGGCGGGCGATGTGATTACGATGCTGGATGAGCAGGCCATTACGGATCGGCAGTCTTTGCGGCAGGCGCTGTATCGTTGCACGCAAGGACAGCAAGTGGTGCTGGAGGTGGCGCGGGGGCAGCAGGAGATACATCTGACGGTGGTTCTGCAATGATTCGAATTGTCGCTTGCGGAGGTATAAAGGAAAAATGGATGAAAGAGGGAATCGCGGAATACGCGAAACGCATTCGTCCGTATGAGAAGCTGGTCTTGATCGAGGTGGAGGATGAAGCGGCGTCGGCGTCCAATTCGCCGGCGGAAAATGAACAGGTGAAGCAAAGGGAAGGCACCCGGATGCTGAAGCGGATCGATGAAAAGGAGTTTGTCATCTTGCTTGATCTTGCGGGGAAGGAAATGGATTCCGTGCAGCTTTCGCAAAGGATGGATCAATGCATGACGCAGGGGAAAAATAAAATCACGTTTGTCATCGGCGGCTCCCTGGGGGTTTCAAAAGAGCTTGTTCAGCGCAGTGATGTACGCTGGAAATTATCCGCCAATACGTTTCCGCATCAATTGTGCCGGCTTCTGGTTTTGGAGCAGATCTATCGGGCGTTTCGTATTTTGCATCATGAGCCGTATCATAAATGAGCAACGTGCAAAATGGAAAGCTAAGGTTAAATGGAAACAATGCTCACCGCTCGGTTTTGGTTCGGTTGATCGCCTCACGGACGCGTCGTAAGGAGATATTCGCTTCTTTTTCTTTACGAAACATAACGATGGTGAATAAGGAATCCAACAATGCCAGCTGTGTTATTCGGCTGGAAAGTGATTCTTGGCGGAACGCCGTTTCTTCCGATGTGGAGATCAGGATAACGTCGGCAAGTTTTGCCAGCGGGCTCAGCGGGAAACTGGTGATGCCGATGACGGCGGCCTTGTTTTCTTTAGCCAGTCGGATGGTTTCCAGTGTTTCTTTGGATTGACCGGTATGGGAGATGGCGATGACGCAATCTCCTTTTTTCATAAGCGAGGCTTGTATGAGCTGCATGTGAGAATCGATCGTATGCTGGCATCGGATCGGCGAACGCAGAAATTTGTGAAAAGCATCTTGGGCGATCATATTGGATCCTCCGGAGCCGAAAAAGGTCAGACAACTGCAGCGGATAATCATTTCAGCCGCCTGATGCATGGTTTTTTGGGTTAATAAAGAGGAGGTGGCCTGCAGGGATAAAATACTGGATTCAAATACCTTGCGGGCCATATCCAGCGCTGAATCTTTGGCGGTGATATGCTCATGTATGGAAATTGCAGGATCGAACTCTTCGGTCAGAAGTTCGGTGCGAAATTCGCGAAAATTCGGGAAACCGATTTTTTTTGTAAACTGAAAAACGGTAGAGTCGGCCATGCATAAAGCGGCCGCAATTTCTTTTATTGTGGAACGGGAAACCAGTTTCGGGTCTTTTAGAATATAGTCTGCAATTTCTTTTTCTTTTGCGCTCAAGTTCGGATAGAGTGCTTTTATCGTTGCCCGGATTGTTCCTTTTGCCATAGCCGATCTCCTTTTAAAAATA
>CAUVBZ010000080.1:0-4481 GCA_963550455.1 uncultured Erysipelotrichaceae bacterium | reverse complement strand
GATAAATTATCGTGGTTTCGTGATTTTACCGATCTGACCGGGAACAGCGGCGGCTCCGCTTCGGAATATATGGAGACGCTGCAGAAAGATGTTTTTGAAACGGACGTCTACGTCATGACGCCGAAAGGGCGGGTGATCGGTCTGCCCAACGGCGCGACGCCGATCGATTTTGCCTATCGGATTCATACCGACGTCGGCAATACGGCCGTCGGCGCAATTGTCAACGACGCCATGGTTCCGCTCAATACCGAATTGCATACGGGCGATGTCGTGCAGATTAAAACGCTGAAAGGTACGGGGCCGAGCGAAGACTGGCTGAAAATCATCAAAACCAATCAGGCGAAAAATAAGATTCGGGCCTATTTCGCCCGGAAAGAAAATGAGAATCACGAACGGCTGGCGGCGGACGGCGAAAAGCTTCTTGCGGAAGATCTGAAAAAGCGCGGCTTCGATCCGCGCGAATATATGCAGAAGAAAAAGCTGGAAGACCTCGTTTCGCAGTTCAACGTAAAAAATTATGCGGAATTGATGTATAACGTCGCGACAAAGATCATTGCCCCCGTCAGCATCGTTGAAAAGTTGACGAATCAGAAACGGCCGATTCAGGAAGATCAGGCCTTGACGCGGTTAATGAAGCAGGTTGAACCGTCGAAAAAAAGAGTGATGACGAAGACGGGGATCGCGGTGCCGGGCGTCGAGTCGATGAAAATCGTGCTGGCGCAGTGCTGTCTGCCGGTGTATGGAGATCCGATCATCGGTTTCATCACCAAGGGGGACGGCGTCCGCGTCCACCGGGCCGACTGTCTCAATGTCAAAAATCAGGCCGCCCGTCTGATTCATGTGGCGTGGGAAGAGGGGGATCGTACGCGGATGTATGATTCGCGGCTGCGGGTCACATCGCATGACCGCAGTTTCCTGCTGACCGATGTCGTGACCGCCGTCTCTCAATCGCGCGTGCCGCTGGTACAGGTAAGGGCGACCGTGAATCAGGAGAAACTGCTGTCGACCTTTCGTTTGACCATTCAGGTGCATGATCTGGATGAACTGCAGACGGCGATCGCCAACATCTGCAAGGTTGAAGGCGTGATCGCGGTGGAGCGGGAAGCGCATTAGAACCGTTGTTTCACAAGGACAATCGCGCGTATAATAGCGCTTGTTGAACAATACGATTTATTTTTGTGCGGAAAAAGGAGACCAACCGATGAATTTTCAGACGCCACGCGGCACCTATGACATTCTTCCGGAAGAGTGCGTGCGCTGGGAAGCGCTTGAAGCATTGCTTCGTGAAAAATGTGCTTTGTACCGGTATCATGAAATACGAACGCCTTTCTTTGAGGATACGCATGTCTTTGCGCGTCCGCAGGATTCCAGCGATATGGTCAATAAGGAAATGTATTCTTTTACGGTGGGAAGCGGTTCTTATACACTGCGCCCGGAAGGAACGGCGGGCGTTATACGCGCCTTTGATCAGCATAAATTGTACGGCAGTATGGAATTGCCGGCCCGGTTTTATTATATGGGGCCGATGTTTCGTCATGAGCGGCCGCAGAAGGGACGCCAGCGTCAGTTTACGCAATTCGGCGTTGAAAATATCGGTTTAAAGTCGCCGTATATCGATGCGGAAGTCATTGCCATGGGTGTTGAAATATTGCGGAAAGCGGGTATCACCGATACGAAAGTGTGTCTCAATACACTGGGGGACGACGCTTCAAGAGAAGCGTATCGTCAAGCGCTGCGCGCTTATTTTACGCCGCATATCGATGAGCTGTGCGCCGACTGTCATCGCCGCCTGCAGCAGAACCCCATGCGTATTCTGGATTGTAAGACGGACGTGGAAAATCCGCTGCTGCATCAGGCTCCGCGTTTGCAGGCGTATTTGAACGAAGAATCGCGGATATATTTTCAGGAGGTTTTGAAGACGCTGGATCAGCTGCATATTCCATATGAAATTGACGATCGGCTCGTGCGGGGGCTGGACTATTATACGCATACGGTATTTGAAGTGAAATCGACCCGTGCGGATGCCGGGGCGCAGTCGACCATTTTCGGCGGCGGCCGCTATGATCATCTGGTTTCGCATTTTGGCGGCCCGGACATGAGCGGTATCGGCTTTGCCGTCGGCATGGAGCGGCTGCTGTCGCTGATGGAGCAGGAAGGCTATGCGTTTGCCCCTCAGCCGGAATGCGATGTGTATGTCTTGTCACTCGGCAGTACGCAGACGGAAGCGCTTTGTCTTGCCGAAGAATTGCGTGGAGCGGATCTGATTGCGGAGGTGAATCTGTCGCCGCGCTCGTTGAAAGCGCAGTTTAAAAGTGCCGAGCGTTCCAAGGCGGGATTGCTGGCTATTATCGGGGAAGATGAAGTGAAAAACGGTACGGTTGTATTGAAAACCGCCGGAGCGAAGGAGCAGGAAGTGATCGCCCGCACGGAATTTGTTCGTGCCGTCTTGAAGAGAAGGGGAAGGTAGCTTTTATGGAGCGAACATGCGGAAACGGTACTTTGCGGAAAAGCGATGTCGGAAAGTCGGTCGCGGTCATCGGCTGGGTCGGCCGGCGGCGGAATCTGGGCTCGCTTTTATTTATTGATTTAAGGGACAGTTCCGGTACGGTGCAGATCGTTTTTGACGAAGATCTGAAAGAGCAGGTAAAAGATGTGCGGAATGAATATATTCTGCATGTTTTCGGCACGGTGCGGCTGCGCAATGATCCCAATCCGAAAATGGCGACCGGTGAAATTGAAATTCACGGGGAACGTGTCGAGATCGTCAATAAGGCGGATACCACGCCGTTTGTCGTGGCGGATGACACGGACGCGAATGAGGATATTCGTTTAAAGTATCGGTATCTGGATCTGCGTCGGCCTCTCTTGCAGAAGAATCTGCGTTTGCGGCATGAAATCTGCATGATTACCCGGCAGGTATTGGACAGTGAAAATTTCGTGGAAGTGGAGACGCCGATTTTGGCTCGTTCAACGCCGGAGGGGGCGCGTGATTATCTTGTGCCCTCGCGTATTTATAATGGCCGCTTCTGGGCTTTGCCGCAGTCGCCGCAGATTTATAAGCAGCTGCTGATGATTGCCGGCATGGAGCGTTATTTTCAGATCGCCCGCTGCTTTCGCGATGAAGATCTGCGGGCGGATCGGCAGCCGGAATTTACGCAGATCGACATCGAGATGAGTTTTGTCGATGAGGACGATGTCTTTGCGGTTGTGGAACGCTTGATGCGGGCAATTTTCAAGAAGACGAAAAATATTGATCTGGAGGAGAAATTCCTGCGGCTTTCATGGCGGGATTGTATGAAGCGTTTCGGTACGGATAAACCGGATCTGCGCTATGGAAATGAAATCGTGGAATTGACCGATCTGTTTACCGAAAGTTCGTTTGAATTTTTCCACACGATCGCAACGGAGGCGCAGGGCATGATCGGCGCGCTGAAATTTGAGCATGCCGCGGCAAGTTTCAGCCGCAAAGGGCTTGATCAGTTGCAGGAATTTGTCAAAAACGGTTTTAAGGCGCGTGCGCTTGCTTATCTGAAAGTGTCGGCGGAAAATACGCTTTCCGGTTCCATCGTTAAAAACCTTTCGGAGGAAGAAATAGAGGCGATCCGCGATCGTCTTGATCTGCATGCGGACGATCTGGTGCTCATCATTGCGGATAAAGAGCGGGTGACACAGACGGCTCTTGGCGCTTTGCGTATCCGTCTGGCGCATATGCTGGATCGGATTCCGCATGAACCGTCTTACAAATTTCTCTGGGTTACGGATTTTCCGATGTTTGAGTGGAGCGAAGAAGAACGGCGCTGGGTTGCGGCGCACCATCCTTTCACGGCGCCTAAGCGTGAAGATGTCGATAAGCTGTTGACGGATCCGGCTCATTGTTCTTCGCGGGCGTATGATCTTGTTCTGAACGGTTATGAGCTTTTATCGGGATCGATCCGTATTCATGAGCAGGAATTGCAGGAGAAGGTTTTTGAGGCGATCGGTTTGACGATGGCGCAGGCAAAGGAAAAATTCGGCTTTTTTCTGGAGGCATTCACCTACGGCGCGCCGCCGCACGGAGGCGTCGGCATCGGTCTGGAGCGTTTGACGATGGTTTTGGCGGATACGGACAATATTCGCGATGTTGTCGCCTTTCCGACGACCAACAGCTCGCTTTCTTTGATGGATGAAGCGCCGGGAAGCGTCGATCAAAAACAGCTTGCGGTTCTTGGCATTTCCATCAATGGGAAAGAAAAAAAGGATTGTCAAGACTAGTAGAATACAGACATATATGTATAGTATAAAAGTGCCAGAGGGATTCAATATTTTTCATACACTTTGATATACGGGATCTTTGACTGGAGAAGTTTGTGTTGAATGCCCGGTACGGCCGGGAATCCTGAAAATGGACCAAGGGATCCCACCTCTACAGAAGAGGGAACATATATCACCTTCTGGCTCGTGCGTATAACAGGTCATGTCCTATGACCTGTTTTTGATAAAGG
>CAUVBZ010000079.1:0-4677 GCA_963550455.1 uncultured Erysipelotrichaceae bacterium | reverse complement strand
AATACCGCTCCTTCATTCCCGAAAAACACAAACGGATACAAACCGCACTTCTTCTCCGTTTTTCCTTTTCGGACTGTAAGGCCACGTCTATTCTAACTTTTCTATACGGCATCCGCAACCGCCCCGCGGATAAATACCGCGTCATCTATTCTGTGATTATGCCATAATGATGGCAAACGGAGAAATAACTATGAAGCGTACAGAAACTCTTGCCGTCTTTGTCGGAAATGTCCAAATCGGACACCAGAATCGCTGCATCCTGCAGTCCATGACCAACGTCCCCTCAAAACAGGTGGAAAAGACCGTCGAACAGGTGCTCGAACTTGAGCGGGGCGGCTGTCAGATTGTACGCTTTGCCGTTTTGGACGAAGAAGACGCGGCGGCCATCGCCAAGATCAAAAAACAGATCCATATTCCGATCGTCGCCGATATTCATTTTAATCACCTGCTGGCTTTAAAGGCGGTTGAGGCCGGCGCCGATGCGATCCGCATCAATCCCGGCAATATCGGCGTGCGCGAACATACCGAAGCCGTCGTGCGCCTATGTAAAGAGCGGCATATCCCGATCCGCATCGGAATCAACAGCGGCTCTTTGGAACAGCAATTTTTAAAAACACACGGCTATTCCGCCGCGGCCATGCTGGCCAGTGCCCGCCGCCATATCGCGATTCTGGAAGAACTGGATTTCCACGATATCGTCCTGTCTTTTAAAAGCAGCGACCCGCTTTTAACGATCGAAGCCTACCGCGCCGCCGCCGACGCCTTCCCCTATCCGCTTCATCTTGGCGTCACGGAAGCGGGCGGGCTGCTTGAATCCGCTGTAAAATCCTCCGCCGCATTGGGCACTTTGCTCAGTGAAGGAATCGGCGATACAATCCGGATTTCCGTTTCCGGCTCGCCGGCGGAGGAATTGCCGATCGGAAAACAGCTGCTGAAATGTTTTCATCTGATTCAGGGCGTTCCCGATCTGATCGCCTGCCCGACCTGCGGCCGCATTCAATACGACATGTTACCGGTGGTGAAAGAAATGGAGGAATACCTGCGCGATATTCACGCGGATATTTCCGTGGCGGTCATGGGCTGTCCGGTAAACGGCATGCAGGAAGCCGCCCGGGCGGACATCGGCGTCGCCGGCTCCTCCAAAGGCGGTATTTTGTTCAAAAAAGGCAAGGTGATCCGCGAAATTCCGCAAGATCGGCTTGCCGAAGAGTTGAAAAAAGAAATTCAAAAATTGATTCAATAAAATCAGATCGCCGCTTTCAATCCGCGTAAAAGCGCGATTTCCTCTTTATAGGGCGACAGGCCGTCACGGTATGGCGTTTCCAGAATCTTGACGATATGCGCGGTGCGGGTGTGATTGGCGATCGCATACAATGTTTCAAAGCCGATTTTTCCATATCCGATATTTGCATGGCGGTCTTTATGCGTACCGCGCTCATTCCGGCTGTCGTTCAGGTGAATGACTTGCAGACGCTTCAAGCCGATGATTCGATCAAACGCATCGAGAAGACGATCATAGGCATGCACGTCATAGCCGGCGTCATGAACATGGCACGTGTCCAGGCAGACGCCGAAATGTTCGACCGCTTTGACCTTTTCCAAAATCATGGCCAGTTCTTCAAACGTCTGCCCGATCTCGCTTCCCTTGCCGGCCATTGTTTCAAGGCAGATGACAATCGAATCGGGAAAAGACGGCAGGGCGTTGAGCCTTCGACAGATCGCTTCGATTCCTTCCTCCTTTGTCGCCTTTGTGAACGACCCCGGATGCAGGACGATATACTTCGCTCCGATTGCGGCCGTCCGCTGAATCTCCTGCTCCAGAAATGTGCGCGCAAATTCACCGACCTCCGGTTTACAGACATTAGCCAGGTTGATGAGATACGGCGCGTGCACAATGACACGTTCCAACGGAATATGATGCGCGTTCAAAAGTTTCTTTCCTTCTTCAATATGCAGGCGGCCGATCGGTATGCGCACGGTATTCTGCGGCGCGCCGGTATAGAGCATCAGCGCATTCGCCCGATCGTCGAGCGCCTGCCGCACAGCTCCTTCAAAATAAAGCGGCGCCGTCATGCGGACATGACTGCCGATCAACAGTTCACGCACCTTTTTCGCCTTTCAATTCACGCTGCCGGCGTTTATACATGGCGGTACGCTCCTCCCTGATCTTCGTGCGGATAAAATCACGACGTTGACGCCGCTCGATTTCCGCAATTGCGTTTTGTCTTTTTTTCTTATAGCCCGGCTTGACCTTTGTTTTCTTTTTCGTCATCATTCGGCTGATCGCCTGCTTCGCGGCCGAATCCTTCTCCGGGTGCTTTTGGCCAAACGGACGCAGCGTCTGCCACGTGCCGCCGTGAAAGCGCATATGCTCAAAGCGGATACCGCGTTTCATCAACGCCCGCACCGCCGCCTCGTCTTCCGATCGATACAGCGCGTAACATACGCCGTCCGCATCGACCCGGCCCGTACGTCCCGCGCGATGAATGTAATAGTTCAGATCCTGCGGAAACCCGCAGCTGATCACGTGCGTTACCGCCGCGACGTCGATACCGCGGGCGGCAAGATCGGTTGCCACGACATAGGTGTTCTGCGCCGCGGCAAGCTGTTTCATCGCCTGCCGCCGCCGTCGGGAATCAAGATCGCCATGCAGTTCAGTAACGGCAAGACGATGTGCCCGCAGTTCCTTTGCAATGACCGCCGCCTCTTCACGGGTGTTGGCGAAGATCAGGCAGACGTACGGTTGAAACCCCGGTAAAATCTGCAAAACCGTCTGCGCATACGTATGATGATAACAGGGCACCAGAACATGCCGAATCTGCGCCTTATTCGCGGTTGAATCTTCAATGCGGATCAGCTTCGGCTGATGCATATAACGCTTTAAAAACGGCTTAAGCTGTTCCGGTATCGTCGCCGAAAAGCAGACCATCTGCAAGGTGTCCTTCATATGTCCGGCAAACGCGTCAATCGTATCCAGAAAGCCGTATTCCAGCGTCATATCCGCCTCATCGATCACCAGCATATCCGCTTGATCAAGGCGCAGTATGCCTTCTTTCAGAAAAAGATCGCGGACTTTCCCGGGAGTGCCGATCACGATGTGCGGCTGCCGGCGCGCAAGCTGCCTGATCTCTTTGTCGCGATCACTGCCGCCGGCATACAGGCGCACCTGCAGTTCCTTCTTGATCGCACACATCTTTTTTGCCTGTTCGTATATCTGCATGGCCAGCTCCCGCGTGGGAGCCGTGATGACCGCCTGCACATGATCGGCCCGCACATTGACCTTATCCATGATCGGAATCAAATATGCGTGCGTCTTACCGCTGCCGGTACGCGATATCCCGACAACGTCGCTGCCGCTTAAAATCGCCGGAATCACCGCTTCCTGTATCGGCATCGGCACTTTAAAACCGATGGCCTTGATAAACGCCAGCGTCGTCGGTTTCAGATCCAGCTCTGCAAAATTCTTCATATACAACACCCCGCTTTTCGGATTACAATCGGAATTATACCCGAATCCTTTCGGGATTTGAAAGGAGTCCGTATGGAAATCATCCGCGTCATTCCGCAAGGCTATTGTCAAGGCGTCGTCCGCGCCATCCACATCGTCAAAAAAACGATCGACGAAAATCCGAACGTACCGATCGCCATGCTGGGAATGATCGTCCATAATCGCGCCGTCGTCAATGCGTGCCGACAATGCGGCATTTCCGTTTTAGATCATCCTCATAAAACGCGGCTTCAGCTTTTAGACGCGGTTCAGGAAGGAATCGTCATCTTTACAGCTCACGGCGTCAGCGATGCGGTCTATGAAAAAGCGCGGGGAAAAGGACTGCAGATCGTCGATGCGACCTGCCCGGACGTCCGCCGCACGCACGATCTGGTGCGCGCCCATTGCCGTAAAGGCGACGTTCTCTATATCGGCAAGCGGTTTCATCCGGAAGCCGAAGGCATCTGCGGCATATCGGGGCGCGTTCACCTCATCGCCGACCCGGGTGATTTGGAAACATGCGGGCCCCTGCAGAATCCGCTGATCACAACGCAGACGACCCTTTCACAGCTGGATGCCGCCGCCTTGATCGCTTTGTGCAGAAAAAAATGGCCGGAAGCGATCGTGGCGCCGGAAATCTGCCGCGCGACCACCATCCGGCAAAACGCGATTCTCAACCTGCAGGCGGTCGACCTGCTGCTGGTGGTCGGCGACCCGCGCTCCAACAATTCCCGACAGCTCTGTGAAATCGGCAAAGCCGCCGGCATTCCGAACAACATCCTGCTTGAAAATGCCCTGCAGCTGCGGAAAGAAGATTTTCTTTCTTATGAAAAAATCGCCGTTACAAGCGGCTCCAGCACACCGCCGGTTTTAACCGAACAGGTATTGAACGTCTTGCGGAATTATGCTGAAAACCGTATCTGGCGGGTTCCGGAACATCTGCCCTCTATTTTTTAAGATTCGCTTCTTCTTCCGCCGTCAAAAAACGATAAGCGCCCGGCGTCAAGTCAGAATCCAATTGCAGATTTTTAATCTGCAGACGTTTTAAACCGACCACTTTGTTTCCAAGGGTCTGAAACATCCGCTTTACCTGATGGTATTTCCCTTCCTGAATCGTCAGATGGACAAGACGCTCGGACAAGATCCGACATTGCGCCGGCGCGCAGTGTTCTTCTTCATTTAGATCGATA
>CAUVBZ010000078.1:0-4884 GCA_963550455.1 uncultured Erysipelotrichaceae bacterium | reverse complement strand
AAATACATCGGCCGATAGTCTTTATACAGGTCAAATAAGGTCAGTAAAACGCGGACGCCGTCGCGGAAAGTATGCAGTTTTGAAAAAGATCCGGCCGGGCGGTCACGATAATCGATCGCCGCTTCCACCAGTTTCAGCCGCATGACCAGGGCGAACACCGTCATTTCCGTCTCGATCTGAAAACCTTCCGAGCGCACCGGCATACATTTGGCAAAGCGTCTGGAAAAGACCCGATAGCCGGTCATGATATCGCGGACGTCACCCTTAAACAGATGGTTGATCAGGTCGCGCACAAGGTTGTTTCCAAGCTCATGAAAAGCGCGCTTGTTTTCGGAATAATACGTGCCGTTGCTCAGCCGGTCGCCGATCGCCATATCCGCCGCGCCGCTTAAAACCGGCTGCAGCAGGACGGAAAGCTGATGGGCGGGATAGGTATCGTCGCCGTCGACGAGCACATAGGCATCGGCATCGATTTCCCGAAACATGGAGCGAACGACGTTGCCCTTTCCCTGCCGCTTCTCCATCCGCACAATCGCCCCCGCCGCCTGCGCCTGCTGTACCGTATGATCCGTTGAATTGTTGTCGTAAACATAGATTGCCGCCGTCGGCAATTCCTGCTGAAAATCACGGATGACCTTCGCGATCGTCTGTTCTTCGTTATAACAAGGAATCAATACCGCTACACGTTGTTCCATACAAGCTCCCGCCGCACATGTATCCTGCGTACCTATTCTAACCGATACATGCCCATAAAAAAACCTGCCGAAGCAGGATTCTTCGATCAGGCAATTTTTGTCAGCATGTTTTTCAGCGCTTCTTCCGACTGGAAGCCGACCGCCTGTTCCGCAATCTGACCGCCTTTGAAAGCGATCAGCGTCGGAATGGACATGATGCCGTACCGCTGTGCAATCTGCGGGAACTGATCGACGTTGACTTTAACAAATTGAACACCCGGCACTTCGGACGCCACCTTTTCCACAAGCGGTCCCACCATCTTGCACGGGCCGCACCAATCGGCGTAGAAATCCGCAAAAACAGCGGTGTTCTCACGCAGAATCTGATCATATTGTTCAACGGATGAAATCATGGTTACCATACGTCATCCTCCTTTCAAAAGCATTATTCCATGCCGGCCGTTTCGCCGCAATGCATTTGCCCATCTTAATAATTTATTAAATCCGAAACGGGCAATTTTTTCGCGTTTGTATCCTATGGTATAATTCCTACGACCGAAAAGTACGGCTATGACAGAAAGAAAACCGATCGGACGCAGAAAGAAACGCCGGCTGAAGGCGAAACTGCGTCGTATATCCCGTCAGATGTTCATCACCGTTATAACCGTGGTCTTCACGGTTCTTTTTGCCGGATACATCGCCGTCCTCATCGTTTTAAAAGGCCCCTCGCCGACCTTTTCCGACATGATGGTTTCCACCATGTGGGAATCGCGGCGCGGCAAAGCCGTCATCCGTCTGCTGTTTTCCCAAGAAGAAATACAGACGATTCTCTCTAAAAACCAGGTGCACAGCTTCGACGCCAAGGTGGACGCGAAAGACAACACCTCCTTCGACATACCGGAAAATGAAAAAGATGAGCTGGAAGTGGTGGACGTACAGGGCGCAACCTTTAAAGGCAAGATGATGATCATCCGCGACCCTTCGCGCATTCAGCTGGGCGTCAACGTCGAAATGCCCGATCCTTCTTCCAGCTACAGCGTAGCCGACTATGTTGCCGCCGCGAATGCCATCGGCGGTATCAACGGCGGCGGTTTCGACGATCCGGGCGGTCGGGGCGACGGTTCCATTCCCCAGGGCATCGTGATCAAAGACGGGAAACTCGTAGCCGGAACATTGGATACGTTCGGGACGGTCGGCGGCTTCAATGCCGAAAACCATCTGATCTGCGGCGACATGTCCGGTCAGCAGGCGCTGGACTGGGGTCTGCAAAACGCCGTCACCTTCGGCCCGGTTCTGCTCTATGACGGACACGCCCTGCCGATCAACGGCAACGGCGGCGGTATCAATCCTCGCAGCGTGATCGCCCAGACGTCCGACGGCACGGTTTTATTGCTGGCCATCGACGGCCGTCAGCCCAACTCTCTGGGGGCAACCTTCGCCGACTGTCAGAATCTGCTTCTGCAATACGGCGCCGTCGCGGCGTTTAATCTGGACGGCGGTTCCAGCACCGTCATGGTCTATAAAGGTGAAATCATCAACAGCGTTGTTTCTATGAACGGAGATCGGAGTGTACCTACGGCATGGCTCGTAAAATAAACGTTTCGCAAGAACCCATCCGGCGGCCGAAGAGGCGCTCTTCCCTTTCTCGTCGTCAGCTGACCGTCGGCCTGCATTTTTATGATCACCTACTGAAGATTTTTTTAGCGACGGTGCTGATCTGTGCGGCCGGACTTGGCTATTTATACTTCTGGCTGTACCGCTATGAGCGCCAAAGCGTAACCGGCGCCCTGACCCGTTATCTGCAGGATGTCGATCAGCGCAAATGGGACGATATCTATCAAATCGATTCCAAATATTTTACCGAGCTGAACACAAAGGAAAATCTCGTTACCTATCTGCTGTATGTCTATGGGGAAACCAAGGCTTCCGGATTCACCTTTACGCTGGCTTCCATCGGCGAGAACGACTGGCGCTATTACGACGCGTATTATCGCCAGACCAAGATCAGCACATTGGAAACTTATAAGCCCGACGACAGTTCCACCTGGAAGGTGCGCACCATCGTCAGCGGCGGCACGTATACATTCGACGTTCTGGACGGCTCCACATTCAAAATCAACGATATTCCGATCACCTCCGCCTATACCGACGGCACGGATCCCATTCCGCTGGCTTACGCCAAGATTAACGAAAGACACCATTTCCCCACCGTCACGCGCTATACCGTTGAAAATCTCGTCCGCCCTCCCGTGCCCCAGCCCGAGCGCGCCGATACCGACATGTTCATCCGCGATTATTCCGCGAATCACTACTACATCGGCCCCAAGCCGACACAGGAACAATATGAAATCTTTGCCCGGGAACTGGAAAACACGGCGATCGCTTATTCCAAATACATTACAAAAGACGGCACTTTCTATAATCTCAACGTGCATCTGTTTCCGGGAACTGAATTTTATTCCGCGATATCTTCGCTGGACAATCAATACTTTTCCACCCACGACACCATTGATTTCCAAAATATCCAGGTCACGGACGTCATGCCGATCGGGGACGAGGCCTTTGCCGGAACCATCGCCTATGATGTCGTCGTTACGGCCGGCGGAAATACCAAAACCTATCGTTCGCTCTACCAGATCTTCTTTATCCGCTCCAATAGCGGCGACTGGAAAGCGACCAATATCATCACTCTCGCCCAGGACGGAAACGAAGCCGACGAATAAAAAATGTCAATCGGCGGTATCCTTCGCCTTCAGGCCATATCCCCAGAAACGGCCGTCGTTGGTCGTCACGATTGCGCAAGACTCGCCAAGTCCGCTTTCAACCGCATGTCGGCAGGCGATTTCTCCTTTTTCACCGATATACAGCTTTTCGTAAGCATCAACATACGCGGGCGGCACGACGTCGCACGCCACCGTTTCATCGACCGCGTTTTGCATTGTGCAAGGCGTTTGCGACGGTGTCGGCGAGGCGCTTTCTTTCGGCTGATCGAGCGGCTTCGGCAAGGAGTCGACCACGTGTACCGTTATGCCGACCGACGTCGTATTTCCGGAAAGATCGGTGCATGTGATCTGCGGATAATAATCGCCCGTCTGTTCATAATCGATCTTTCCCTGCACGCTTGTCTTTAAAAGACCGTCATAATCGTCATAGCCGGTAATATTGGAAAAGTCGATGGGATTTCCGACCTCGGTTGTAAATTCATATTGCCGAACATTGATATACGGCCCGTTCTCATCGGTGTACCCGACCCCGTCATCAATCCTACAGCCGCCAAGCAGCAGCACCAACAGCAGCACACTTTTTTTCAGCTTGTTCATAGAAAGCATTATACAACACGGCCTCCGGCTATTTCCATTTATGCAAAATGGGCGTAAAATCGCTACCATAAGGAGATACCCGATCATGTCATTTATTGAAACCATCAAAGCAAAAGCGCAAAAAGACCGCAAGACGATCATTCTGCCGGAAACCGAGGACGAACGCGTCGTCCGAGCCGGCGCCCGGGCCCAGAAAGAAGGAATCGCCGATATCATTTTTCTGGGAAATGAAGAAACCGTTGCGGCCGATGCCGCAAAATACGGCGTTTCTTTGGACGGCGTGACGATCATCGACCCGTCAACCGCCGCCAAGCTGGACACCTATACGGAATTGCTGACCCGTTTGCGGGAAAAGAAAGGAATGACGCCGGAGCTGGCCCGCGAAACTTTATTAAACGATAAGACGATGTTCGGCGTCGTCATGGTTAAAAACGGCGACGCCGACGGACTGGTATCGGGAGCCTGCCATTCAACCGCCAACACCATACGGCCGGCTTTGCAGGTATTAAAAACCGCCCCAGGCAAAAAACTGGCTTCCGGCTTCTTCGTCATGGATGTCAAAGACTGCGCTTATGGCGAACAGGGCACCTTCGTCTTTGCCGACTGTGCCCTGAATCAGGATCCGACGCCGGAAGAGCTCGCCGCCATCGCCGCGGATTCCGCCGCATCTTTTGAAGCGCTTGTCGGCGCCAAGGCCAAAGTCGCCTTCCTTTCTCACTCGACCCACGGATCGGCCAGACACGCGCTTGTCGATAAGGTGGTCGAAGGCGTAGCGATCGCGAAAGAAACCTATCCGGATATGGCGTGCGACGGCGAATTACAGCTGGACGCCGCTCTAGACCCTGAAGTTGCGAAACTCAAAGCGCCAGACAGCACGATCGCCGGTCATG
>CAUVBZ010000077.1:0-5273 GCA_963550455.1 uncultured Erysipelotrichaceae bacterium | reverse complement strand
ACATCAACATCGGCAGATAAAGGCCTATCATTTTTATCTGCCAATCCAAAGAAAATACTATAATCATTCGTTCCTTCGTTATACTGAAAAGACCAGCCTTCCAGTGTTTCAATGCGAGACGCCGATGATCTGCATCCACTCAACAATGGCGCAAGTGCAAGTCCCCATATAAGAATAAATCGTTTCATTTTCGAATCTCCTTATCCGTCTTCAATATGATGGCAGGGAATGCTTTTCGCTCAGGCGATGTTTCCGTTTCCATGCCCGGTATATAACATAATGGCGGCACTTCATGGGCAAAGATATTGTTTTTTATGAACAAGTCTTTACTGCTTCAAGTCTTCTTCAAATCTCGAGAAAATTGTCAAAAGCAGAAATACCTTTTATCTGCCTGGCGAATCATTAGATCGAGCAACGAATCGTTGGCCTCTGTTCGCTTCTCATCTTTGAGTTCTTCGCTAATACATATCGCCGATCAGCGCTCCAACCTATTAACAAGATGTTCTTGGAAAATCACCTAAATCAAATTATGGCACAGAGTGTCACTCTTGTCTATTCTGTCGAATGAATATGGCAACAGGCTTCAATGGTTTGTGTTAGAATAAAAGACGTTCCGAAAGGAGTTGCCAAGTGAGTGAGAAACAACTGTTTGCGTCATTGGAGATTACCTGCCATGAAGTTCGTTTGATTGTCGGCGAATTTTTCAACACGCGGTTTAATATTATTAAGGTGGAGCGCGTTCCGTGTGTCGGCTTGTCCGACAAGGCGGTTGAAAATCCGGATGCGATCATCGCGGCGATTCATAAAGTCGTCGCCGATGCGCAGAAAATGATCGGTTCGTGCGTGGAGCGGGTCATTCTTTGTGTCCCGTCGGTGCGTATGCATCGGTATTCCGTCAAGTCGACGGTTTCGATTCAGGGAATCGACAATGAGATCACCGTGGAAGATATTCGCCGCGCGATTCGCAAAGCGCAGTCGGTCAGCATCGGAAAAGAGTATGCCTTGATTCAGGCGGATTGCGTCAAATATACGATCAACGGCATTTCTTCGCGGCGCATTCCGCTGGGCGAGCGGGCGCAGTCCTTGACCGTTGATATCGATCTGCTGTGCGCGGACAGGCGGCTGGCGTTTGAACTGGTCGGCTGCGTGGAAAAAGCGGGACTTGCGGTTATGGATCTGTATCTGGATGTATTCGCCGTGGCGAAGGAAGCGGCTTTGTTCGAGCAGTCCGTCGATCAGAATCTTGTTATTCTGAAAATGGAGAGGCAGACGACGACGCTCGGTTTATTGGCCAAGGGCCGCTTAAGCAGCGCGATTATCGCACCGATCGGTCTGGGCGATATCGCCGCCGGTGCGATCGACGCTTATGACTTGGAACGGGCGGACGCCATCGAGCTGATCAAGTACGGCATCCGTCTGGATGAGAAGGTATATTCCAACAGTCCGGCCTATGTCTGGCAAAGTAAAGGCGAGGCGAAGAGTATCTCGGAAAAAGAGATTGTTCAGGCGATTCTGCCGAAGGTTCAGCAATGGGTGGAAGATATGGGCAATTTGTGTCAGCCGATCTTGCAAGCGGGAAAAACAGCTGTTATTATTACCGGTGAGGGCGGCGAAATGCAAGGTATGGATTCTTTGCTGCGCCGTCATTTGAAATGTGAAGTGCGTAATTATGTCCCGGAAATTCTGGGCGGTCGTAATGCGGGCCTCACCGCTTGTCTGGGTCTGTTCTATGCTTATAAGGACAGACTGCCGATAACTGGATTTATTGACAGCAGCTTGGATATGGAATCGTTTATCCGTTCCGTATCTTATCGTGAAAATCGTGCCCAGGGGAAACCGGAAGACACGATTACGAATAAGCTGAAAGGAATTCTTTTTGACGGCAAGAAATAAACTAAGAGAGGGATCAGGATATGTCAGATTTAATGTATAACCAGGTTGCCAAGATCAAGGTTTTCGGTATTGGCGGCGCCGGCAGCAACGCGGTAAACCGCATGGTGCAGGAGGGCGTTCAGGGAGTTGAATTTTATATAGCGAATACGGATGTTCAGGCACTGGATGTTTCACCGGTGCAGAATAAAATTCAGCTTGGCAAATCCGGGCTCGGCGCCGGCGGCAATCCGGATAACGGTCGTAAAGCGGCAGTTGAAAGCGAAGAGGATATCCGCAAGGCGATTGAAGGCGCGGATATGGTTTTTATTACCGCCGGTCTTGGCGGCGGTACGGGAACGGGCGCTTCGCCGCTGTTTGCCAAAATTGCGAAGGAGCTCGGCTGTCTGACCGTCGGCATTGTGACGAAGCCGTTTTCATTTGAAGGCAAGAAACGCATGTTACAGGCGGAACAGGGACTGGAAAATCTGAAAGAATATGTCGACAGTCTGATCATCATCTCCAATAACAAGGTGCTGGAAGTTATCGGCCACATTCCGTTTGAGGATGCATTTAAAGAAGCCGACAATATTTTGCGTCAGGGTGTTCAGACCATTACCGATCTGATCGCGGTTCCGGCGATGATCAACCTCGACTTTGCCGATATCAAATCGGTCATGGAGGGCCAGGGCAGCGCCTTGATCGGTATCGGCATGTCGTCCGGCGACAACAAGGCGCAGGAAGCGGCGGAAAAAGCCATTCAGTGCCCGTTGCTGGAAGCGAAAATTTCCGGCGCCAAGAGCGCGATTGTCAACGTTACCGGCGGAGCGAGCATGTCGGCTTACGATGCGCAGGAAGCGGTCGACTTTATCCGTCAGGCGGCCGGCAACGATATCGATATCATCTTCGGTGTGGCTATTAACGATAAGATCGGCGAGTCGATCATCGTAACGGTGATCGCAACCGGGTTTGATCTTCCCAAGCCGGAGCTTCTTGCCTCCGCGCAGCCGGCCGGAGCGACGATTCCAAGCAGTGCCGGCAAGGGTCTGGAAGTGGAAGTGGATACCGATACGCCCGCTTTCGGAGCGGAGAAGGTTGAAATAGAAGAGGGCAAGGAAGATTCCGATATTCCAAACTTCTTTTCCCGCAATTAAATCGGATGAAAAAGCGAAGGCGCTGTCTTCGCTTTTTTGAAGCGGCAAAGGCTTCAAAACGCGGCCTGTTTGCCCTCTCTTTTAGAACATTGTAAAATAACCGGGTATGAGAAAGAAGATATGGATGATATGCGCCGCCCTTTGCGCCTTGGCGATGTGTCTGCCGGTAGCGGGCGTACGTGTCGCGGCCGTAGAGCCTTCTGTATTTCAGGACGGAAATTTTCATGTGGTCGATTTTGGAACGACGCAGATGGATCTTGGTTCCTTTGCGACGTATGCCGAAGCCGACCGCTTTTTTGAAAAACAGAAAGAATTTTACGAAAACACCGGCATCGTAAAGGACGGAATAACGTATCGCGCGGAATATGCGATCGCCTTATTTCATACCGATGAGGCCTGCGATTTTCAAGTGGCGTATACCGCGCTGGAAGATGAGGATACCGGAACCCTGAACGGCTGCTACGGGGTCGATGCGGCTTATATCGATACGAACGCCGCCGGCGACAGGGTTACATTTGCCATCGCCGGCCTGAAAGCGGAAGCGTCTCTTGCCGATCTGACGATCGTTCCGATCAACAATCTGACGACCCGTCTTTCCACCTATACCGTTACGGAAGGAAATCTGTTTCACCAAATTAAAAAAGACATGCAGGAAGAGGATTTCGCCTATCGGATCGAAGCGGGGAAAGCGCCGGATTTTTTAACGGAAGGGAATCTTTATTACAGCTATGACGGACACTATTTCTACGATGAAAACAGCCTGTACGCCCTGCTGGACGATTTGCATACCGCAACCCATGATCATGCCGTGAATCCGGATAATCCGTGGTACAACTATTATCAGTTCGTTTCACACCGCACGATCACTTCCGTCGGCTATAAGCAGGGCGAACAATATGTCGCTTCCGCGATGGACGCGCACGGACCGATCGTCGACTATGTTGATCTCAATCTGGACGGCGCGGACGATACTCTGACGCGCACACAGTACTACGGCGTGATGCCCGCGTTCTGGCAATATCAATACGAATACGGCGCCAACGCCTTGATGATGCTGGCGTTAAGCGTCAATGAGAGTATGAACGGGCACTCGTCGCTTTCCTATTCCCGAAACAATCTGTACGGGCATGCGGCCTATGATTCGGATGTGGAAGCGGCCGCAAGTCGTTATCTGCAGATTTCCAATTCCATATATGCGCATGCGAAATACTATATTTCCGGAACCTACAGTTCGCCTTTAAAGGCGCAGTTTCACGGTTCGTTTTTCGGCAATAAATCGGCCGGCATGAACGTCAATTATTCGGACGATCCTTACTGGGGTGAAAAGGCGGCGAGCCGTTATTATCTGCTGGATCGGGATTTAGGCGGAGCGGATTTCAATCGCTACGCTCTGGGCATCCGCAGTGTAAAAGGGGAAACCAAAGTCTATGATGCTCCGGATGGAAATGTGCTTTATACGACCGGGCAGGCGCCGGATATGGCGTTTGTGATTCTGGGAACGGACGCCAGCGGACTCTGGTGGAAGGTACAGTCGGAAGCGACGCTCAGCGATGACGCCGCCGTTGATCTGCATTATCGCTACAACTTTACAACCGATGTCGGCTTTATCCGCATGTCGGACATTCAGATCAAAACGGAGGGCACGTTAAGCGGTGAAGAAACGTATCATGCGGTTTCGTTTGATGCGGCCGGCGGTACGTTTGCCGGCGGCGAGCCGATCGTTTCTTATTTGATTGAGGATGGCGCCGATGCGGCCGCGGTTGCGCCCCGGAAGGATCATGCCCTGTTTGACGGGTGGAGCGCGAGCACCGACGCTTTGACGGAAGACAACGCTTTTGAGGCGAAGTATAAAGACGTCGACCGCATTGAAATGAAGCAGACGCCGAAGACGGATTATGAACTGAACGATCGGGTGAATCTGCAAGACGGAAAGATCACGGTCTATTTTAAAGACGGCACAGAACATGACGTCAGTCTGACTTCTTCGATGGTTTCCGGCTTTGATTTGGCGACGGCCGGCGAGCAGGAGGTGACCGTCGCTTATGCCGGCTGCACGTTGACGTATCCGATATCGGTATCGCAGGAAAAAGACGACACCCGTACGGAAATTAAAAAAGAAATTATGCAGGCGATCGAGCAGTACAGCGAGGTTGATGCGCTGACCGATGCCGATGTTGAAATCATATTGGCGTTAAAGAAAAAGATCGACGATATGGTACTTCCGTACTTGACGCAGGCGCAGCTGCGAGA
>CAUVBZ010000076.1:0-5400 GCA_963550455.1 uncultured Erysipelotrichaceae bacterium | reverse complement strand
GCCGACAATAGGAGTCGAACCTACGACCTACTCATTACGAATGAGTTGCTCTACCAACTGAGCTATGTCGGCCTGAACAGCGTTCTTATTATAGCTTTCTTTAACAGCCGTGGCAACAGGAAAATACACGCCGCGTCCTCGAGAAAGCGCCGGTCAAAGACACCCGTTTTAAGCGAACCTATACGATAAATATAAGGGCAAAGGCAAAGAAAACACAACCGCCGGTTCAGCCGATTGCGGCGGTGATCGCTTCAATAAATTCCATGCCTGAGCCGGCATGAAGAAACTGCCGGACACTGGCCGGATTTGTCAACAGCATCGTGATCGGTTCAAAAACCTCGTTGAAGATATAACGCTCGTTACGGTTGAAACACAACAACATCACCAGCTGCACGTCATCCGCGTCCCAATGCACAGGCTCATCCAGAATCATGACACTCACGGCCGTCTTATACTCATCCATTTTCATCGCGTGCGGAATGGCGAACAAACCGAAGGCGGTCGAAGACATCGCATCCCGCTCCATGACCTGTTCTTCAAAAGAAGCGCGGGTATAGCCGAGACGATAGAGATTGTCGCACAGCTCATGAATGACCGCCCGCTTTGACGGCATGGACGACTTGTGAAGAAAGAGTTCCGGTTTCAGAAGAGCGGACAGCAGCTCCTTAAAAAGATTCCGTTTCTTCTGCAGACGAATGAAATCAATCTTGTCCGCCACATTGTGTATATCCGCATCATTTAAGAACGATGAGACGACGACAAGCGGTACCGTTCCAGCCCGGTCGGTTTCCATGGTACTAATAAGCAGATCGGCGACCGTTTTGCCAAGCTCCTCTTCATCGGTCAGAATGTTTGTCAGCATGAGAGAATCACGAAATCGCGATGTGATTTTTTCACTGAGCTGTGAATTCAGATTGTAATAATTCGGACAAAACAGCGCAACGCTGAGTTTGGAACGAATGGAATTTTGAATTTCCAGAGCACCGCCGATGTGAAAAGCGATATAGGCGATTTCATCGTCATTGAGATGAATACCCGTATATTCATGAATGGTGCGCGCAGCGTTTACCGCCGCGTCATAAATTAACGGGCATTTTTGTTTGATGGAACCGGTCAGCGGATTTTTGGAGAAATAATGACTGTCCGCCCGAACAAGTACATTTTTCAGATGCAGAGCGAAACGGATAAAAAACTCCGGCTGAGAAAGATCAATATAGAAGTAAGCGGAGAGATCCGTGATGATAATCTCCGTCAGCTTGTATACATCTTCACCGATATAGCCGCGGATATTCTCAACCGTAATGGTTTTATAGTCCAGATTGCTGGCGCGCGCGAGAATCAGAAGCGTAAATTCCGTCGTCTCCGAATCATTGAACAAAACCTGAAAATGCCGTTCCAGTTTATGAATGATGGCCGTCGCCAGCTCGTGTTCATGCATGCGGATCGGACTGGCCGGCGAATCCGTGGGGGTGGTCGATTGATCCGCTCGGTTTGCGGATTATGCTGAACGTGTTCTATGACCGTTATCAGAAGCCGATTTATATCACGGAAAATGGCTGCGGCTTATTTGATGAATTGGCGGATGACGGCCGGATTCACGATGACTATCGGATCACCTACTATAAACAACATATCGAGCAGATGAAAGAAGCGATTAAAGACGGTGTGGATTTACGCGGGTACTATGTCTGGGGGCCGCTGGATATCATCAGCTGTTCGTCCAGCGAGATGACGAAGCGTTATGGATTTATCTATGTCGATCGTGACAATTATGGAAAAGGCAGCAACCGACGTATCCGCAAAGATTCCTTTGCCTGGATGCATGACGTAATCGCTTCGAATGGAGAAACGCTTGGATAAGGTGAAAACCTTATCTTTTTTTACATTTTTTGCGGCGGCTCGTGGAGAAACAGTTTTTTTCACGATAGTTGAAAAACTTGTTATGATGAAGAAATGAGGGAAGACCATTTTAACCACAAGCGCGTAAAAACGCCGGATTTTGTATTTAGCGAGCAAGGGATACAAGCGTTTTTCCCGGCGGATATCCTGAAGAAAGCAAAGCTTGTTCTGCGCCGCAGTACACCGCAGTACAGCGGCTTTATGACGAAGGATCGGATTGTAGAAATCACGGTGAAAAAGCTTGAGAGCATACCCTTCTTTGACTTTCTTTCTTATTCTACGCCCAGCAGAGAAACGGTTACGCTTCAACTGGATTTAAATCGGAATCGGGTTCATCGCCATGCCTGTTCCTGTTGGATATTTCAACATCATGGCACTTGCGAGCATTCGGCCGCCGCCGTTCTTGACCTTTTACGTCAATATCGGGAAAACGGTGATTTTTCTTTTCTGAAGGAGCCGGAAAGCTCTATTTCCATTCAGCGGTTTTTTAAACAGGCACAGCCGGTCATTGCAAAACGATTGGTATTGCCGAAAGAGCCGGTATGCCTGCAGCCATATATACAGGATATCGGGGAAGATTCGCAAAGCCTTTCCGTCGGTTTCCGTATCGGGTATGAACATGCGCGCATGTATGTCGTCAAAAACATCACGAATCTGGTATACGCCGTTCGCCGACAGGAGCAGATACGCTATGGCAAGGCTTTGGATTTTACACATTCCATTCCTGCGTTTGATGAATATTCTCGTACGTTATTGCGCTTTTTAAGTGATCGCGTTGATCTGGAAAAAGCCGACGAACAGGGAACGCTTTACTATGCCGGCCGCACGGAACGGAATCTGATTTTGCGCGGGCTTGAGTTGGATGCTTTTATGCGGCTGGCGCGTCAGGGAACCTTTTTCTACATGTCAAAAGACAAGAAACAGCTTGTTCCGCTGACTGTGACGGAAGCGCCGTTTCCGCTTCGTCTGTATTTGGAGAAAGCGGCCCGCGGCTTTCTGGTGAAAGGGAAAGCGCCGGCGGTCGCTGTCGGAGCGCAGTATTTGTATTTGCTGCAAGACGGCGATTATACATTGCATATTCTTGAACGGAAGACGCCTGCTTTTGAAAAGCTGATCCGAGTTTTACATATGGAGGGTGAAGAGACAATCTACATTTCTTCTCGTGATGTGGCCGGATTTTCGCAGTTGATTTTACCGCTTGTCCGTCAGCAGATGGTCGCTATTCAGGGGCCGGATTTTGAGCTGACCCGGTACGTTCCGCAAACGCCCGATTTTGAGATGCATCTGGACCTTCCGCAACCGGATTTGTTGACGTGTCATGCGTGGGCTGTTTATGCGGACGGCCGCCGTTATAGTCTGTTCCGGCGTGATCAGGATGCGGCTTCGCGCGATCTGCAGGCAGAGCAGGCGATGGATACGTGGCTGTCTTCCTGGTTTACGGCGTTTAATCCGATACAGGATAGTCTGAGTATTCGACAGGATGATGACAAGCTTTATCGATTGATCAAAGAAGGAATTGCGGAAATGCGGTTACGGGGAGACGTGTATATTTCCGAAGCGCTCAAACCGATCATGCATACGCGCACATTAGGCATGCATGTCGGCGTTCGTCTGACGCAGGATCGTCTTCTGGAATTGGATATGGATTCGAAAAATTATTCGATGCCGGAGATTGCCGAGATCATGAGCCGCTACAATCCGAAAAAGAAATTCTATCGCCTTAAAAGTGGAGAATTTATTGTGGTTGATGATTCTTTAAAGTCTTTCGCTTCATTGAAAGATGCGTTGGCGATGTCTGCGAAAGATTTGGCAAAAGGATTGTTGCACGTTCCCGTCTATCGTCTTTTGTACCTTGCCAAAGCGGCGGATATGGAAATGTTGGGAATCAGTCTGCAGAATGACGTTCGACAGCTTATCCGGCGTATGAAAGATACGGAGAACATTCTTTATGAAATTCCAAAGATGCATGCCGTTCTGCGGCCGTATCAGGAGGAGGGGTTTCGATGGCTGTGCGCGCTGCGTGATAACGGTTTTGCTGGGCTTCTGGCCGACGAGATGGGACTTGGGAAAACGTTACAGGTAATTGCTTTGTTGCAGGCATGGCGGAATCGTAAGCGTACCTTGATCGTCTGCCCGGCGTCTCTTGTTTATAACTGGGGTGAAGAAATGGAGCGGTTTGCGCCGGAATTGCCCTATTCTCTGGTGATCGGCGCGGCGGCAAGGCGGGAGGAAACGATTGATTTATCGCCTGCCGACGGCATTCTTGTCACGTCGTATGACGCCTTAAAACGGGATTTTTCTTTTTATGAAAAACTGGAATTTTCGTGTGAAATCATTGATGAGGCGCAATATATCAAGAATGCCGATACGCAGACGGCGCAGGCGGTGAAATCAATCCGATCGGCTTTTCGCGTCGCATTGACCGGAACGCCGATTGAAAACCGACTGTCCGAACTGTGGAGTATTTTTGATTATCTTCTGCCCGGCTATCTTTTTGCCTATTCCGCTTTCCGTAACCGTTTTGAAATACCGATTGTTCGGGATCAGGATAAAGCGGCGGAAATGCGGCTGAAAGAAATGATTCAGCCTTTTGTTTTACGGCGGATCAAGCAGGATGTTTTGCGCGAGCTTCCGCCGAAGATAGAAGAAATTGCGTATGCGCCTTTGGCGGATGAGCAGAAAGAATTGTATGAAGCGCGGGTTCAGCGTTTGAAAATCATGCTCGCAAAGCAGAGCGATAAAGAATTTAAGGAAAATAAGATCCTCGTTCTCAGCGAGCTGACCAAATTGCGGGAGCTGTGTTGCGATCCGCGGCTTCTCTATGAAGGCTATGCCGGTAATTCCGCGAAGTTGGAAATGTGCATGGATTTAGTGGCATCGGCGGTTGACGCGGGGCATAAGATCTTGTTATTTTCGCAGTTTACAAGCATGCTGGGGCTTATTACGGAACGCTTACGGGAGAGGGATATTTCTTATTTTCTCTTGCAGGGTTCGACGCCGTCTGTTGATCGGGCTAAGTTTGTTCGTCAGTTTCAAAGTGATGATACGCCGGTTTTTTGTATTTCGCTCAAAGCGGGCGGGACGGGACTTAATCTGTCGGCGGCGGATATCGTTATTCATTATGATCCTTGGTGGAATACGGCTGTGGAAAATCAGGCTAGCGATCGGGCGCATCGGATCGGGCAGGTTAACAGTGTAAATATTTATAAGTTGATTGTGAAAGGAACGATTGAGGAAAAAATATTGGCTTTGCAAGGGAAGAAATCGGATTTGGCGGATCATATTCTGTCGGGAGAGGGGTTTGCCAGCGCGCATCTGTCGCGTCAGGAGTTGTTGAATATTTTGGAAAGCTGAAAAAAAGAATTCTTGGAGAGAAGGAGTGCTAAAATCAGGTAAATCTTTGTCGGGAGCTCTTCCCATTTTCAGTTGCGCATGCTACAATAACTCCGCTTTGAGTGCTTAGCTCAGTTGGGAGAGCACTTCCTTGACGTGGAAGGGGTC
>CAUVBZ010000075.1:0-5591 GCA_963550455.1 uncultured Erysipelotrichaceae bacterium | reverse complement strand
ATGACAAAAAAAGTTGCTCTTCAACTATTAGAAGATGCAAAAAAATGCAATCCTGGTCCATGGATCGATCATTCGTTAAATGTGGCAAATGCTGCTTACAGTATTGCAACCCATACCGAAAACTTGAGCCCTGATAGAGCATACATATTAGGAACTGTTCATGATATAGGTCGACGAAATGGATTCTCTCATTTAAAGCATACGTTAGATGGCTATAAATATTTAAAGGCATTAGGTTACGAATCTGAGAGCATAATCTGTTTAACACACTCATTTCCTATTAAAAATATTGAATCGTATAGTGGATTAAATGACTGCTCAAGGGGCGAAACCATTTTTATAAAAGAATTCTTGGAAAATTATGAGTACAACGATTATGATAGACTTTTACAGCTTTGTGATGCCATAGCATCTAAAGATGGTTTTTGCGTTATAGAACAGAGATTAATTGATGTTGCAATCCGTAATGGAGTAAATGCATTAAGCCCTAAAAAATGGTTGGCTTTTTTAAATTTGAAAAAGTATTTTGATTCTTTGTGCAATAAAAATATTTATGAAATTTTAGATGTTAAATTATGGTAGAAGCTTGTGATCGTGGGTGGGTAGCATACTGCAAGTGTTATTTGGAGAAGTTCAACACTTCGGAGCTGATTATAACATCATGATACAGAAAGGCCACACTACATAAAGTGGCATCTCTGAAGTGCTCAGCCATATGGATGTGGTATCCAATCAAATATGGAGGTGTCATGTTGGGCTATAAGCGAATTGCTGGAACTATTACCGCTTCAGACTATCACTTCCCAGACAAAGAACGCCGATACGTTGTCAAATTGATTATGAAAGCGCAGGTCGATAGACAGGGTGCGCCTTTTTCTTTCAGCCCGACGGCAAAAAACAAGCAGCCTGCATTTTAGTTTTTGAAAGACAGAGAACGATACAAATTTAAAACGCATATATAAGCAGGCGGAAAGAGAACAACGGGACTTTTTTTATGAGAAGGCAAGGGGTAAACTGATAGCGGAAAAGAGAAGGCAGACATGGCGGATAAAAAAAGCAAAACCTATCAGGGAAATGTGGAAGCACAGTTTCAAAAGCTGGCCCGGACGGAAGCGAAGGAACTATTAAACCGACTGCATGCGGAAACGACAGGCCTGAGCGATGAGGAACGACGGAAACGTCTGGAACAATATGGAACCAATGATCTCAGCGCATCGCAGACCCGACATTGGTATTGGTTTTTACTGCATGCATTCACCGACGCTTTTATCCTTGTCCTTTTAATTCTGGGAGCCGTCACCTATATCGTGGAACGGGATATCGTCTCCAGCCTGATCATCTTCGCCCTGGCCTGCTTCAGCGCCATGATTCGTTTCGTACAGGATTACAGCTCGTATAAAGACATGGAACGTTTGCGTAATCTGGAACACGACACGATTCGCATGCGCCGTCCGCAGAAAGACGGCTGGGAAACGGTTGAGGTTCCGGTGGAGAATGTCGTACCGGGCGATATCGAGATGATCGGATCGGGTGATATCGTTGCGGGCGACCTGTATCTTCTGGAAAGCAAGGACCTTTTTCTTTCCGTATCGGCGTTTACGGGCGAAGCCGTTCCGGTTGAGAAAAAAACCGGGTGCGATGAGCGAAAAGTGAACGCGGCGGAGCTGGATAATGTATGCCTGAGCGGCTCGACGGTCGCCTCCGGAACCGGCGTCGGCGTGGTTGTCCATACCGGACACAACTCTTATCTTGGAATGATCAATACGGCCGCCGGAAGCGGACAGACGGAAACCGAGTTTGACCGCAGTCTGCATAAGATTACGAAGATTTTGATCATCTATATGATCGTCGTCGTTTTATTTGTGCTGGTCGTCAACGGCCTGTTTAAACAGAACTGGATTGAGGCGTTTCTGTTCGCCATTTCGGTCGCGGTCGGCCTGACGCCGGGAATGTTACCGATGATCGTCAACGGCACCCTGGCCAAAGGGGCGCAGTTTCTGGCGCGTAAGAAGACGATCGTCAAGAACATGTCGTCGATACAGAACCTGGGAGCGATCGACGTATTGTGCACGGATAAAACCGGCACCTTGACGATTGATCGGATTTTGTTACAGAAATATCTCGATATAAACGGCCGAAATTCACATCTGGTTTTGAATTATGCATGGATGAACAGCTACTATTCAACCGGAGTTAAAAATCTGATCGACCGCGCCATTCTAGAATACGGCAACGCGCACGATGTCCCCCGATACGCGGGCGGTTATGAAAAGATCGATGAAATTCCATATGACTTTGAACGCCGGCGCATGAGCGTTCTCGTTCAGAATACGGGCGGGAAAGAGACGACGGCGGGAGACGGACAGCTGATGCCCGAAACCGGCGAAAGAGTGCTGATTACCAAGGGCGCTCTGGAATCGGTGATCGCCTGCTGCAGCCGGGTACGGGTCGACAAGACCTATGTCGCGATTCAGGACGTCGACTTGGATACCGTCACCCGTCAGGCGGCGGCTTTAAATCAGGACGGCCTGCATGTCATTGCGGTCGCGGCGCGAAAAAGCATTCCCGGCGAAACGGATGACAATAACTTTACGGCCGAAGATGAACGTGACATGACCTTCCTGGGTCTGGTGGCTTTTCTTGATCCGCCGAAGCCGGACGCGAAAGAGGCGATTCAAGGCCTGTATCGTGCGGGCGTTGACGTCAAAGTCATCTCCGGAGATGCGCCGGTTGTCGTCGAACACATCTGCAAAGAAGTCGGCTTATATGACCATGCCATCGCCGACGGTTTGCGGAGCGTGGACGGCGCCCGTCTGGAAGCGATGGACGATGCGCAGCTGGCGGTTGAAGTGGAGCGGACAAATGTATTTGCCCGGCTGTCACCGATGCAGAAGAAGCGGGTTGTCGATATGCTGCGCAAAAACGGACATGTCGTCGGCTATATGGGAGACGGCGTCAATGATGCGCCCAGTCTGCACAGCGCGGATGTCGGTATCTCGGTTGACAACGCGACAGATGTCGCAAAAGCAAGCTCGGATATCATCCTGCTGGAAAAGAGCCTGCGCGTTATTTTGGACGGCGTCTATGAAGGACGCCGCATTTACGGGAACATTGTCAAATACCTCAAGATGGCGCTTTCGAGTAATTTCGGCAATGTCTTCTCCGTGTTGATCGCTTCTGTTTTTCTGCCGTTCCTGCCGATTCTGCCGCTGCAGATTTTAATCCAGAATCTGATTTATGATTTCACGCAGGTCGCCATCCCGTGGGATAATGTCGACGAAGAATTTCTGCTGAAACCGCATAAATGGGACACGAAGACGATGACAAGCTTTATGAATGTTTTCGGCGCGACGTCGTCGATCTTTGATGTATTGACCTTTTTAACCATGTGGTTCGTACTTGGCTACAATACGATCGCCAAGGCGAACTTCTTTCAGACCGGCTGGTTTGTCGAGGGCTTGATTTCACAGATTATCATCGTTCAGTTTATTCGTACGGCAAAACGTCCGCTTTTGGAATCGCATTGCGATATCCGCCTCGCTCTGGCTTCGGCGCTCGGTATCGTGTCGGCGCTGGCCGTTCCCTTTATCTTCGATCAGATGCCGAATCCCGTTTTCACCGCTCTGCCGCCGCTGTACTTTGTTTATCTGCTGCTGATTCTGGCGCTCTATTGTGTCGTCATCGAGGTTGTAAAGCGCCTTTACATTCGACGTTATAAAACGTGGCTTTAAGAAAAAAACGATTTGCCCGGATTCGATCAATTCCATAAGCCGGCCATACCGGCAAGGATGCCGATTCCGGCGGCAAGAAGCAGAAGTAAAATCGGATGCGTGCGGCGGACAAAGAGGAAATAGAGCGTGACGATGAGAATTGCGGCGCTGATAAACAGAGGATAGAGTGTCTTAGAAAGAGTAAAAACGGAAACGGCGACCGACAGCACCGCGGCGGCGATCAGGCCGACGACCGCCGGCCGCAAGCCTGTCAGCATGCCGCGCACGACCTGTGATTTTTGAAAAGCGGCCATTCCCTTCGCGATGAGCAGAATGACCAGGAAGCCGGGCAGAATGACGCCGAGCGTTGCCGAAAAGGCGCCGGCAAGACCGCCGACATGCATGCCGACATACGTTGCGACATTGATGGCGAAAGAGCCGGGCGTACTTTCCGAGATGGCGATGAAGTTGATCAGCTCGGCTTCCGTCATCCATTGATGCGCCAGCACTTCCTGCTGAATCATCGGTAACATCGCATAGCCGCCCCCGAAAGTGAAGGCGCCGATCTTGAAGAAGGTGATCAACAAGAACCAGACCGTCATCGCATCGACCCTTCTTTTCTGCGGATATGCACAATTCCGGCTGCGGCGCAAAGAAGCAGGACGAGGATCGTACCGACTTTAAAAATACCGACGCCGATCAGGCATGCAAGCATGATGACGTGGGAAAACGGAGCTTTGGGGCAGGCGCGATACATGGTGTACAGCGCGTGTATGATCAGCGCCAATACGGCGGCGCGGATACCGCTGAACGCCCAGCGTACGTATGACACGGTTTCGATTTGCCCCAAGATAAAACCGAGCAGGAGAATAATCAGAAAAGAAGGAATCGTGACGCCGCAGGTCGCGGCCAAGGCGCCTTTGAAACCGGCCACCTTATATCCTGTAAAGGTCGCGCTGTTGATGGCGATCGGCCCGGGCGTACTTTCGGCCACGGCGACAATATCCAGAATATCTTCCTTACGCATCCAATGATGCGTATCCACGATTTCGCGCTGAATAAGCGGAATCATGGCATAACCGCCGCCGAAAGTAAAGGCGCCGATTTTAAAAAAAGTGGTGAAAAGCTGCCAAATACGTTCCCGCACGAATCGTTCTCCTATTGATCTTCATTATAATACCTGTAGGACGGCGCGATTTTGCGCAGAATGCCGTTTTTCTTTAGCCGCGGATAAAGCGCCAGATAGAGCAGCGAGGCGATGATGACGGTCAGGATCGCATTCGTGCCGGTTGTAAGTGCGTTCCATGCGGCGAGACTTTTGGCGGCCTTTTCGGGCGCGCCCAGAATATAGGCGGTGTAGAAATAGGAGAACAGCGGTTCGCCGAGACAGTTAAACAACATGCCGGCGCCGGCGGACAGGAACGTTGCGCGAGACAAAGAACGACCGGAGCGATTTTGGATTTTCAAACGGCGATGCGCCATCCCGCCGGTCACAAGACCGATCCCAAGTTTGAGGATGATCGTTTTCGGCGCCACGATGATATAGATCGGATCCAGAATATCGCCGATTCCCATACCGATCGCGCCGGCGATGCCGCCCGGCCAGCCGCCCAGCAATAAAGAGGCGAGAACGACAAATGTATTGCCGAGATGAAAAGCGGTATAGCCGCCGGGCGTCGGAATATTGATTTTGAGAAAAGTGAAGGAAACATAGGCCAGCGCGGCCATCAAGGCGGTGATGCATAATTTTAAAACCCGTTTGTCTGTCGGCATGGCGTCCTCCTGTCGGTTTATATCAAAAAGATCATAGCGCAATCTGAATATATAAAAAAGCGGAAGCCATCTCTGATTTCCGCAAATTGAATTACTTCTTTTGAACGT
>CAUVBZ010000074.1:0-5599 GCA_963550455.1 uncultured Erysipelotrichaceae bacterium | reverse complement strand
ACGGTACGGTTACCAAAGAGACGGTTGAAAAGGGAGTGATTCGATTGCCGGAAGTAAAATATGGGCATAAGATTAAAATCTGTGAAACGAAATCACCGCTTGGATATGTTATCGGAAACGCATGTTCAATCATTGAGCCGAAAGCGGATTACACGACGAATGTGGTGAAAAACTACAGAACGAATATGTCGATTCGGAAGAAAAGAAGATTGATCCGAAAGTGGAAGATGGGCGTTGAAGAATAGTTGGGATAAGGCTTGTCATACGGCAGGCCTTATCTGCATTTCGGGACAAAACGCCCCGGGAAAGAAGAGAGGCGTCAATATACAGATATTAGAGCTATAATATGTATAGATAAATGAGATCGGGTGGTTGCGTATACCATCTCCCAGCACTAGGGGTCAGAAATAATGTGCCTGAAAAATACGCTGCCGTTTATAGCTATCGGTATACCAAAGCATAGGGGTGGCACTCGTTGCAGAATATGCGAAAGCTATAAATTTTTAAGAAAGCAATCCGGAAGTGAGAAATCACGGAAAGATTGCTTTTTTCGGTTATGAGGAGTACATATTTCGTTTTGATATGTGTGCATTTTTAGTTTTCTACGATAAAATGAATACAAGGAGCATTTAATTATGGAAAAATTGATCATGGCGATTGACCAGGGGACGACCAGTTCCCGCGCGATTTTGTTTAATCATGAAAGCAGGCCGATCGCGGTTGCGCAGCATGAATTTACACAAATCTTCAAACAGCCCGGCTGGGTGGAGCACGACGCAAATGAAATATGGCTTTCAGTTCTTTCCGTGATGGCTTCATGCATGCAGAAAGCCGGTATCCAGCCCGCGCAGGTTGCCGGCATCGGTATTACGAACCAACGTGAGACGACGGTTGTCTGGAATAAGGAGACGGGCCTGCCGATTTATAATGCGATCGTCTGGCAGTCAAGACAAACGGTGGATATCTGCGATCAGCTGCGCAAGGCCGGTTATGAGGACGTCGTCCGCTCCAAGACCGGTCTGCGAATCGATCCTTATTTTTCCGCTACAAAAATCCGCTGGATTCTGGATCATGTGCAGGGAGCGCAGCAACTTGCCGAGGAAGGAAAGTTGCTGTCCGGAACGATTGACAGCTGGCTGATTTACTGTCTGAGCGGCAATCGGGAACATGTAACGGATTATTCCAACGCCAGCCGAACCATGCTGTACAACATCTATGAAAAAAAATGGGATAAAGAGCTGTGCGACCTGCTGCATATTCCGATGTGCATGTTACCGCGCGTACAAGACAGCAGCGGTATCTTCGCACATACGGCTCCCTATCATTTTTTTGGCTTTTCCGTTCCGATTTCCGGTGTTGCCGGCGATCAGCAGGCCGCTTTATTTGGTCAGAAATGCTTTACCGCCGGGTCGGTCAAAAACACCTACGGTACGGGCTGTTTCCTGTTTATGAACACCGGCGAAACGCCGCGCGTTTCCGAACACGGACTGGTGACGACGATCGCTTGGGGATATAAAGGCAAAGTGAACTATGCGCTTGAAGGTTCCGTTTTTGTGGCCGGCTCGGCTGTACAATGGCTACGGGATGAAATGCAATTTTTCGATCAATCGTCCGCTTCCGAGACGCTGGCCATGCTGGCGCATAAAGACAGCGGCGTCGTTCTTGTTCCGGCTTTTGTCGGCCTTGGCGCACCGTATTGGGACGATCGTACCCGCGGCGCCATCTTCGGTCTCACCCGCGGCACGTCCAAAGCGGATATCACGCGGGCGACGTTGGAGGCGCTTGCGTATCAGACCAAAGATGTTCTTACAGCCATGGAAATGGATGCCGGCACCAAGATTGCAAAGCTGAAGGTGGACGGCGGCGCCAGCGCCAACGCCTATCTGATGCAGTTTCAAAGCGATATTCTGCAATCACATGTCCTCCGTCCGGAGGTGTTGGAAACAACAGCTCTGGGAGCGGCGCAGCTGGCAGGCCTCGGCGTCGGTTTCTGGGATTCGATTGAAGAACTGGAGCAGACAGCGCATCCGCGTCAATTTGTTCCGCAAATGTCGGAAAAAGAGGCGGCTCGCTTATATGTGCGCTGGCAATTGGCGGTGAAAGCGGCACGGATGTTCCCGACGGAAGACGAGCGGTGAATTTGAATTGTTTTTCAGGGACGGAAGCGCAATGTTTGAATTTACCGATATCAATGCCGATGTTAATCATAGTGAATAGCTCTTTTCAAAGGTAGGAAGTGATGAATACCGGTAACGCCGTTTCAGAAGTATCAGAGAGTATGTTTCAAAATGTGAACTTACTTCAATCAAGAGAAGGGCTCATCTAATTAATTGCAGTTACTCATACAACGAAGCTAAAATATGGCTTATAAAAGAAAACATTGGCGACCCAACGGTAACGTTGTGTTACAAAAACCTTGAAGTTTTATGTCACGATTAGGAATGAATTATACGATAGGATTTTTAATTTTATTACTGACAATACTGCTGTGGAAAACGCACATTGATTTTCAAAAAAATTGATGTATAATTCGCATAGAAATTGCAAGGAACGGGACATGATGCTGGCCATACCGGATCAGAGAGAACTTCGGAGGGTGAAAGAAGTTTGACGGCGGTCATCATAACCCCCCGGGAGCAGATACCGAAAGGTAATCCGTGTGGTCGCGTTAAGATCAAAATGAGTGTCCATAGCTGTTATGGGAAATAAGGTGGTACCGCGCTGAGGCGTCCTTTGTCGAAAGGACGTTTTTTAATTGCAGGAGGGAATATGATTAACTTTAAGGAAAATGAAGAGCTCAGCATACTGAATCACAGCTGCGCGCATTTGATGGCGCAGGCGGTAAAACATCTCTATCCGCAGGCGAAATTCTGGGTCGGACCAGTCGTTGAAGAAGGATTTTACTACGATATGGACCTCGGCGATGTGGCGCTGAACGATGAAGATTTGAGCCGTATTGAAAAAGAAATGAAAAAATGCGCCAAGGCGGATAAACTGATTGTCCGCCGCGAGATCACCAAGCAGGAAGCACAAGAAATGTTCAAAGACGATCCATATAAAGAGGATCTGATCAGCCGCATGGATTCCGATCAGACGATCACGATCTACACCCAGGGCGATTATACCGATCTTTGCCGGGGACCGCACGTCAAGAGTACGAAACTGTGCCGCTATTTCAAGCTTTTAAAGCATTCGGGCGCCTATTGGAAAGGCGATAAAAATAATAAGGTATTACAGCGAGTCTACGGCGTGTGCTTTCCGAGCGAAGAAGAGCTGGAGGCATATCTGAAAGAGCTGGAAGAACTTCGCGCGCGCGATCATCGTAAATTGGGAAAAGATTTAGGCATGTTTATGTTTTCGGAAACAGTCGGCGCCGGCCTGCCGATGTGGCTGCCCAACGGCTTCACGGTTCGCCGTCTGCTGTCCGACTATATTATGGATAAAGAATTGGAGCAGGGATACGTTCACGTCAAAACGCCGAGCGTTGCGGCTACCAAGCTGTATAAAATATCCGGACATCTGGCGCATTATAAACAGGATATGTTTCCGATCATGGAACGCGAAGGCGAAGACTTTGTTTTGCGGCCGATGAACTGTCCGGAACACATGGTGATTTATAACAGCACGCTACACAGCTATCGTGATCTGCCGGTTCGCATCGCGGAGGTGGCGGATGATTTCCGCTTCGAGGCTTCCGGCGCTTTGACCGGCATTGAACGGGCCCGGGCCTTTACCCAGAACGATTCACATATTTTCTGCCGGCCGGATCAGATCGCATCGGAAATTAAAAATATTACCCGACTGATTCTGGATGTTTACAAAGATTTTGATTTTAAAGAATATGCCTTCCGACTGTCCTTACGTGATCCGCAGAATACCGACAAATATTTCGGTAACGACGCGCTTTGGGAAAAGAGCGAGGCGGAGCTGCGCGAAGTTCTGAAAGAGATGGGCGTTTCCTATTATGAAGCCGAAGGAGAAGCGGCTTTTTACGGGCCAAAAATCGATGTTCAGGTAAAATCGGTGCTGGGTCACGATGTAACGCTGTCCACCATTCAGCTGGATTATCAGCTTCCGGAGCGGTTCCAGCTTGAGTATGTCGCCGAGGACGGAAAGAAAAAGAGACCGGTTGTGATTCATCGTGCCATTCTCGGTTCGCTGGACCGTTTCTTCGCGTTTCTTCTTGAAGAGACGAAAGGAAATCTGCCGGTCTGGCTTTCACCGAAACAGGTTGTCATTATTCCGGTCGTAGCGGAAAAAGAGGAACATGTCGCTTATGCAAAAGAAGTGGAAGCGTTCTTGCATAAACATCATATCCGTGCGGAAAGCGATCTGCGCAATGAGAAATTGGGCTATCGTGTGCGGCAGGCGCAGCTTGCAAAGATTCCGGTTGAACTCGTGGTCGGCGATGCGGAGGCGGCCGATCATTCCGTTACCGTCCGTCGTTATGGCTCAAAAGAGGCGGTACAGATGAGCCTGGATGCTTTTTTACGCAGTCTGCAGATTGAAATCGACGAAAAAAAGATTCAGCGCAATTAAAAACCGGACTTCTGTACAGACATTTTTTAGAAGCATCCGATTTAGTACGGTTAATCCCGATAAAATAAATCGCGCGTATAAACCTTGGCTTTTACATCTTCTAAATCCGCCGGGACATAGCGGTTGGCTAAAATGACCCGGCTTTTCGCTTTAAACTTTTTCAAATCATTGACGATCGGTGAGCCGAAAAAAGTATCGCCGTTGTTTAAGGACGGTTCATAGATGATGAGATTCGCACCTTTCGCCTTGATACGCTTCATGACGCCCTGAATGGAACTTTGCCGGAAATTGTCACTTTCCGCCTTCATGGTCAGACGATAAATGCCGATCGTGATCGCGGCCTCTTCATGCGGATCGTAGCGGTTCTCTTTCGAATAATTGTAATAACCGGCCATTTTCAGCGCCTGATCGGCAATGAAGTCTTTTCGCGTACGATTGGAGTCGACAATCGCCTGAATCAGATTTTCCGGTATGTCCTGATAGTTGGCCAACAGCTGTTTTGTGTCTTTGGGCAGACAATAGCCGCCATAGCCAAAACTGGGATTGTTGTAATGCGTGCCGATGCGCGGATCAAGACAGACGCCCTCGATGATCGCCTGCGTATCGAGGTTTTTGGATTCGGCATAGGTGTCCAATTCGTTAAAGTAGGAAACACGCAGAGCCAGATAGGTATTGGAAAACAGCTTGACCGCTTCCGCTTCCGTGTATCCCATAATCCGCTGCGGCACATTCTTTTTTTCCGCTCCCTGGGCAAGCATGGCCGCGAAAAAATTTGCGGCCGCAACGCTTGCGGCGTCTTCCGGATCGGCGCCGACGATGATGCGGGAAGGGAAGAGGTTGTCATAGAGCGCCTTGCTTTCCCTTAAAAATTCCGGAGAAAAAAGAATCTGCAAATCCGGATACCGACGGCGGATATGTTCCGTGTAGCCGACGGGAACGGTGCTTTTGATGACAATACAAGGCTTTTTTTCACGATGCCCTGTCGCCTGATGAGTAAGCGTGAGAATCGCTTCGACCGCTCCGGTATCGAAATAATTTTTCTGACTGTCATAATTTGTCG
>CAUVBZ010000073.1:0-6149 GCA_963550455.1 uncultured Erysipelotrichaceae bacterium | reverse complement strand
CAAATATACTCATTCTGCAATAGCTCCTCTTGTAAATCCAATAATTTCCACAAAAACCTCCCACCATAAAAGACGGAAGGCTTTCTAAACAATTCACCTAAATTCAACAACTCCTTTTTGAACCTATTTTTTCAACTTTTTAGTATCAAAATAGTATCATTTAGAGAATTTTACTACTTCAAAAGCGCCAAATCCGTGTATTTCCAAGCATTTTGTAACAGTAACATATTTGCTTCTGTTATTCAAACTCTATCGTTCCCGGCGGCTTGCTGGTCAAATCATACATAACCCGATTCACTCCCCGCACCTCATTAATAATCCGATTCATACACACCTGCAATACAGAAAACGGAATGTCCGCAGCGACCGCCGTCATAAAATCACTCGAAACAACGCCGCGCAAGACAACCGCATAGCCATACGTACGACCATCACCCATAACACCGACCGAGCGCATATTGCTAAGCGCCGCAAAAAACTGTCCGGCGCCAAGATCAATCCCCGCCTTGCCAAGCTCCATCCGATAAATCGCATCCGCCTCCTGCACGATACGCACTTTCTCTTCCGTAACCTCGCCGATGATACGAATACCCAAGCCCGGCCCCGGAAACGGTTGCCGATAAACAAGCGCCTGCGGAATACCGAGCTCAAGCCCCACCTTACGAACTTCATCCTTAAACAAATCCCGCAACGGCTCCACAATTTCCTTGAAATCCACATGCTCCGGCAAACCGCCGACATTATGATGCGATTTAATCACCGCGCCTTTTCCGATGCCCGATTCCACCACGTCCGGATAAATGGTTCCCTGCGCCAGGAAGTCAACCTGTCCAAGCTTTTTCGCCTCTTGCTCAAACACACTGATAAATTCCGCGCCGATGATTTTACGCTTCCTCTCCGGGTCTTCGACGCCCTTCAGTTTTTCATAAAAACGCTGCTGCGCATTGACCCGAATAAAATTCAGCTCATACGGACCTGCAGGCCCAAACACCTTTTCCACCTCATCCGCTTCATTCTTACGCAATAAGCCATGGTCAACAAACACACACGTTAACTGCCGGCCGACCGCTTTTGAAAGCAAAACCGCGCAGACACTCGAATCCACACCTCCGCTCAATGCACAAAGCACACGTCCGTTGCCGATCCATTCATGAAGATGCTCAATTGTCTTCTCGACAAAAGAATCCATCCGCCATTCCCCTTTACAGTGACAGATGTCATAGATAAATGTATCAAACAATTTCTGTCCTTCCTGTGTGTGTACCACTTCCGGATGAAATTGCACCGCAAACAACTTTTTTTCTACATTTTCCATCGCCGCAACCGGACATACCGATGTTGACGCCACAACCCGAAATCCCTCCGGCACGCCGGCAATATAATCCGTATGACTCATCCACACGGTTGAGTTTTGATTCCACCCCTTTAATAAAACCGAATCGGAAGAAGCCAAATCCATATCCGCATGTCCATACTCGCTGACCGGCGCCGTCTTCACTTCACCGCCCAACAGATTGGCCATCAACTGCGCCCCATAACAGATTCCAAGCACCGGTATACCGCACGTAAACAAATTACGATCATAGGTCTGCGCACCTTCACCATACACACTGTCCGGCCCGCCGGTCAGAATAATCCCCATCGGTTTCTCGGCAAGAAGTTCCGGCAAAGAAGTCGTACACGGAAGTATTTCACAATACACATGATCTTCACGAACGCGGCGTGCAATCAGCTGCTTGTATTGACCGCCAAAATCAAGGACAATGATTTTCTCCCGCATCACCGTTCCTCCTTTGCTTCATGATTTTTTAAAGCCGCCCGGATAAACTCTCGGAAAAGCGGATGCGCCCGATTCGGACGCGATTTAAACTCCGGATGATACTGAACGCCGAGGAAGAAAGCCTGCTTCTCATTTACAACCGCCTCAACCAGCAGTCCGTCCGGAGACGTTCCGTCGATCAACAATCCCGCATCTATGCACTGTTGCCGATACGTATTGTTAAATTCATACCGATGCCGATGCCGCTCGCTGACTTCCTTCTGCCCATACCATTCCGCAAGTGACGACCCGTCGCGAATCATACACGGATAAGCGCCCAGACGCATCGTCCCGCCCTTATCCATATCATCGCTCTGATCTTCCATGAAATCGATGACCTTATGCATACTTTCTTCATCAAATTCTCGCGAATTTGCGTCCGCATATCCCAGAACATTGCGCGCAAATTCAATGACGGCAATCTGCATGCCCAGACAAATGCCAAAGTACGGGACATTATTTTCACGTGCATATTTAGCCGTCGCAATCATTCCCTCAATACCCCGGCCGCCAAAGCCGCCCGGAACAATAATGCCGTCCACGTCCTTGAACACCTCGCGCACATTCTCGTCATTTAGTCCTTCCGATTCCACCCACTTGATTTTAACGTGCGCATCCGACTCATAGCCGCCATGATGCAGCGCTTCTTTCACCGAAAGATAGGCATCGTGCAGACGGACATACTTGCCGACCAGCGCGATACATACCTTCTTAGAACGATTCCGAATACGTTCCAGCATTGCCTGCCACTCCGTCATATCCGCAACAGGAACGTCAATCTTCAGCTTGCGGCAGACAATATCCGAAAAATGCTGCTGTTCCAACATGATAGGCGCGTCATATAAGACGGTGACATTGGTATTCTGAATGACGCAATCCCGCTGTACATTACAAAACAGAGCAATTTTATGCAAAATATCCTGCGGTAATTCACCGTCGATGCGTGGAATAATAAGGTCCGGCCGAATCCCGAGCGACTGCAGCTCTTTTACCGAGTGCTGCGTAGGCTTCGATTTATATTCATCGGAACCGGCAATAAAAGGCACCAGCGTCACATGAATAAAGCATGTATCTTCGGCCGCCTGCTCAATGGAAATCTGACGAATCGCTTCCAAAAACGGCTGTGATTCCATGTCACCGACCGTTCCGCCTATTTCCGTAATGACAACATCCGCTTCCGCCTTCGCTCCGACCCTATAGATGAAGCGCTTGATCTCATTGGTAATATGCGGAATGATCTGCACCGTGTCGCCCAGATACTCGCCGCGTCTTTCTTTCTGCAATACATTCCAGTAAATTTTTCCGGTAGTCAAATTCGAATACTTATTCAGATTCTCATCAATAAAACGTTCATAGTGACCCAAGTCCAAGTCCGTCTCCGCGCCGTCCTCCGTCACGAAAACCTCGCCGTGCTGATACGGAGACATCGTCCCCGGATCCACGTTGATATAGGGATCGAGTTTTTGCGAAATGACTTTCAGCCCGCGCTGTTTCAAAATCCGTCCCAGCGACGCCGCCGTAATCCCTTTCCCCAGTCCTGAAACAACTCCGCCTGTCACAAAAATGTACTTCATTTTCTTCGCCACCTTTCTCCCGGATTCTGATTCACATAAAAAATGAGGCTCAAAACCGACGACATTCGAAAATGCCGTTTTTTTTAAGCCTCATTACCGTTTCTGATTATAGACCACGAATTTCAATTCGTAAATACCCTTTTTAGGGCTATTTGACGCTATTTCGCCGCTTCCGCCAGAACTTTATCCAAAACTTCCGCGCTCATATAACCCGGCATATAGCCAAGGAAGTTTCCGTCCGGCTTGATGATAAATGTCGTCGGATACCCCTGCACGCCATACCGCCGATTCACTTCGCCGCCCGTATCATAAAGCAGTGTCATCGTGTAGCCGTTTGACCTCATAAATTCCGCAATGGCTTCCTCATCCTCCTCCCCGTTGATTGAAGGCGCGGCAACCAGCAGAATCTGCACGGCGGCATCCCGATCATGAATCTTTTGCAGATCCGGCATCTCCTGCTTACAATACCCGCACCATGTCGCAAAGAAGTTCACGAGAACCGTTTTCCCCTTATAGGATGAAAGCGCGACCAAATCCCCGGTATCGGACTTTAATGTAAAATCATTCTTTTCAATATCCGTTTTTTCTTCCGCCTGCATGCTTTCCGCACTTGCCGAAGGAGCGGGACCGATCGGTTCGGGCGAAACGGTGCGGATGGCGTTATTTGCCTGCACCAGCATATAGATTCCCATCATCACCAGCAAAACGCCGCCCACTTTCGGCGCATACTCCGTGATCTTTCCATGTTTCTTAAAAAAAGCAAGAAGCGTGTCGGTAAAGAAGCCCACCAAAATAAACAAGAATAAAAAACCGAACGCATACGAAGCGATATACAGCATACCCTGCAGATGGCTTTCCGCATTGGCCGCGACCACAAGAGCGCCCGCCAACAGCGGGCCGACGCACGGGCTCCATGAAAAGCTGAAAAAGAAGCCCAGCAGATAGGCATGCAGATTTCCGTTTCCCTTGAACCGTACCTGTTTCTGATAGGTTTTCCGCAAAAAAGGAACATTCAGAATATGCAGTGCCACAAGGCCCGAAAAGAGCAGAAGAAAACCGCCGAAAAACTGAAATGAAACCGCATGCCGCGTAAAAAAGCCATGCAGAACGTGAAGCCCGGCCGCCGCCAACACAAACACAGTTCCGATGCCCAGCACAAAAAAGAACGTTCGAACCAGTGTCTTTCCGTAGACAACTTTACGGCCGCCCTCCCGGCGATCCGCATCGGCTGTTAAATAACCGATATATAAAGGCAGAAGAGGCAGCGCACAGGGCGATAAAAAGGATAACAGGCCTTCCAGAAATAAAGAAAAACAGCCGAGCGAAGAAGGAATCATGCGCTTATTCCCTGCGGCAGAACATGCAGCAGCGCCAGAATAAGAATCAAAATGCCGAGAATAATTCGATAAATACCGAATACCCGAAAATCATGCCGGCGAATATAGTGCATCAGCGAACGAATCACAAGAACGGAGACGACAAAACTGACGAGCATGCCGACCAGCAAAACGATCACTTCCACAAGGCTGACGGCCGCAGCGTGCCTGATCAACTCCAGCAGCGAGATGCCGAACATGACCGGAACAGCCAGGAAAAAACTGAACTCCGCCGCCGTGCCGCGCGTTAATCCCAAGGCAAGCGAACCAAGAATCGTCGCTCCCGAACGCGACGTTCCCGGGATCACGGCCAGTGACTGAAACAGACCGATTTTGAAAGCCGTCGCATTCCGAATGGCGCGAATCGAATGGATATCCGCTTTACGCGGATACATTTCCAGCACAATGAACAGAATTCCGTACACGATCAACATAATGGCGACAACGGTCGGCGTACTGAGATGTTCATCCGCAAAATCATTTAACAATATGCCGATCACCGCTGTCGGAACGGAAGCGATCACAATTTTAATCCACGTGTGAAAAATAGCCTTCTTTTCCTTCGCGCCGTTTTGTTTCGAAAACGGCCATAATTTCTTCCAATACAAAAGGATAACCGCCAGAATAGCTCCGAGCTGGATGACATATTTATACATATCCCAGAACGCCGTATTATCCGTTAACGGCATGACGGAATTCAATAAAATCAGATGACCCGTCGAACTGATCGGAAGCCACTCTGTAATCCCCTCAACGATGCCGAAAACAATTGATTTTAGAATCTGTAAAAAAACAGACATAGCATGACCTCCTCAAGTCCATTGAAGATTATACCATCTCTTTTCTTCGGATAACGAAATACAGCCCGCCGTTTATGCAGGACGCTCGCCGAAGCTCCTTTCCTCACCCTTCCCGCCGGAACAGGCGGGTTTTCAAGTCTTAAAGAACGTTGAAATATCTTATAACATAAAAAGCGAAGCCTGTAAGGATGTGCGGCTCTTTCTCTTTTCAATACGGCTCTGCCGATGAAAAATCATATTTAGAAATTGTACTATTTGGAAAGATTGATAGAATAGATACGAGTTTAAAGGAGAACCCATATGAATCTGGAACAGGATATCGAACGCTTTCTGCATAAGCCGATTCAAGAGGCAAGCCGCCAGGAACTCTATGCAGCTCTAAGCGCCTATGTAAAGGAAGCCGGCGAGCGGCGTCCAATTACGGCCGGCAATAAAAAGTTGTACTACATAAGCGCCGAATTTCTGACCGGCAAGCAGTTAGGCAAAAACCTCATCAATCTGGGTGTCTACGATGAAATCGACGCTCTGTTTGCCGCCCACGGGAAATCACTGTCCGAAGTTGAAGATTACGAAGAGGAGC
>CAUVBZ010000072.1:0-6187 GCA_963550455.1 uncultured Erysipelotrichaceae bacterium | reverse complement strand
AAGAGCTGGATGCGGAAAATCTGCGTGTCAACAATGTCGTCGTCATGGGCACGGGCGAGCCGTTTGACAATTATGAAAATGTCATGAACTTCTGCGGCATCATCAACAGCGATTTCGGTCTGGCGATCGGGGCGCGCCACATCACCATCAGCACCTGCGGCATCGTCCCTAAAATACGGGCATTTGCGCAGGGGCACTATCAATATAATCTGGCGGTTTCGCTGCATGCGCCCGATAATACGCTGCGGCAGCGTCTGATGCCGATCAATCATGCCTATCCGCTGGACACGCTGATGGAGGCCCTGCGCAGTTACAGCGTCAAGAATCATCGCCGCCTGACATTTGAATATATCTTATTAAAGGGCGTGAATGATCAGGACGCGCATGCAATCGAGCTGGCCGCTTTAATTCGCGGCATGAATGCCTATGTCAATCTGATCCCGTACAATGAGGTGGATGAAAACGGCTATCGTTCAACGGATGCGCGCGGCGCGCTTCATTTTTATGACGTATTGATGAAGCATGGCGTCAAGGCGACCCTGCGCACCAGACACGGAGAAGATATTGACGCGGCGTGCGGCCAACTGCGCGCCCGCCATGAAACGGGGCGGAATAAAACGGACGCATGAAATACTATGGAATGACAGACCGCGGGAAACTGCGAAAAAATAACCAGGACAGCTACAGCATCGCGACGAGCGAAACCGGCGATGTGTTCGCGATGGTATGCGACGGAATCGGCGGCGGCCGCGGCGGCGATGTCGCCAGCCGTATGGCGGTCACGCACTTTTCGCGCTCTTTCGCCACCCACCGGCCATTCCGGGACAGTGAAGATCTGCGCTGCTGGCTGTTAAAGGAAATCAATCGGGCGAATCGGGATATCTTTTTAACCGGCGGCCGCATTCCGCAGCTGAAAGGAATGGGCACGACCCTGACCGGCGTTCTGTTGACGTCCGTCGGCCGTTTCATCGTGAATATCGGCGATTCGCGGACGTATTCGTTTGACGAGCACGGCGCACTGAAACAATTGACGGAAGACCATACGCTGGTCAATGAAATGCTGAAACATGGTGAGTTGACCAAAGAACAGGCCCAATCCTATCCGAAAAAAAACGTGCTGACAAATGCGTTGGGCGTCTGGGAACACGTGCGCGCGGATATTCTGCGTTTTGAAACCGAGGTAAAGGGCTTTCTGATCTGCTCCGACGGCCTGCACGGCTATGTCGACGAGGCCGTCATTTCAACCATTGTCGCTCGTGAAGATACCGATCCGGCTTTGCGGGTACGCCATTTATATACCGCCGCCATGGAAGCCGGGGGATATGACAATGTGACAGTGATCTTAATTGATCTTGAAGGAGAAGAAGAACATGCCTTCGAATAATCGGATTGCCAATCGCTATGAAGTGTATCAGCATATCGGACAGGGGGGAATGGCCGACGTTTTTCTTGCGACCGATACGATTTTGAACCGCCGCGTCGCCATCAAGATTTTGCGTTCGGAATTGAGTACGGATGCGGTTGCGGTACTGCGTTTTGAACGAGAAGCGCAAGCCGCGACGGCTTTATCCCATCCCAATATTGTTGAAATTTATGACGTCGGCGAGTACAAGGGGCATCACTTCATCGTGATGGAATATTGTCCGGGCAAAACATTAAAGCAGATGATTAAAGAGCGCGGGCCCTTGTTGAAAGAAGAGGCGGTGGATATCATTCGCCAGCTGGTCTCGGCGACCGCCGAGGCGCATCGCCGCGGCATCATTCATCGGGATATCAAGCCGCAGAACGTCATGGTCAAAGCGGACGGTTCCGTGAAGATGCTGGATTTCGGCATTGCCCTGGCCAAAGGCAGTATGCAGCTGACGCAGGCGAATAACGTGATGGGCAGCGTTCACTATCTGGCGCCCGAGCTTGCCCATGGAAAAGCGGCCACGCCCCGGTCGGATATTTATGCGCTGGGCATCGTCCTGTTTGAAATGTTGACGGGCGACGTTCCGTTCAAGGCGGAAAGCGCCGTACAGGTGGCGCTCATGCAGATGCGCAACGAATTTCCGGACATGCGCAGCATCAATCCGACGATTCCGCAGGCTCTCATCAATATCGTTTCGCGGGCAACGGCAAAGGATCCCGACATGCGCTATCGCTCCTGTGAAGCGATGGGACGGGATCTGGAAACCTGCCTGTACCCGGAGCGGGAGAATGAAACTCCGCTGCAGCTTCAGGTTACGCCCGCAAAAACGCACGGCGATTCCACCGTGACGCAGGCGGCGGTAACGAAAAAGCGTTCGTCAAAGGCGGCCATGATTTTACTGACCGTCGCCATCAGTCTCTGCTTTTTTGTCGGCGGCTGGTTCGGCTTACAGGCGCTGGGTATTTTAGGAAATACGAATACCGATGTGACGGTGCCGAATCTGATCGGCCAGACATTGGCGGACGCGAAGAACATCGCGACGGAAAATAATCTTGTTCTGGACACGTCCAACGTTTCCTATGCCTTGACGACCGATGTGGAAAAGGGGCGGATCATCTCCGTATCGCCGGATGTCGGCTCTTCGGTGGAGCGGGGAAGCCGCATTCAGGTGACCGTCTCCAGCGGTATCGGCGTGGCGGTGAAGGACTATACCGGCATGAAGCTGGCGGAGGCGAAGCGTGATCTTGCCCAATACAGCTTTATGAAGGTCGAGGTACAGGAAGAAAGCCGTGAGGACGTTGACCCCGGAACCATTTTGCGCCAAGAACTGCTGGCGCCCGACGAGATGTTTAATCCGAATACGAGCTCGTCGATTCGCCTTGTCTATGCCGCCTATCCGGAAATTACGATTCCGCAGGGCATTGTCGGAAAGCCGATCGACGAAGCGGTGCAGGAACTGGAGGACTTAAAGGTGCAGGTTTTGACGAGCAACCTGGATACGACGGGCCTGAGCGATAACGAGATTGCCAATCTGAAAACCGGCGTGGTGATCAGCGTCGATCCGCAAGAGGGAGATTCCTATACGCAACGGGAAGACAATTATGTCATCCTGTATTATTACTGACGGGTTATGAAAGCAAAAATCATCAAAATCTTATCGAAAGATTATACGGTCATTCTCAGCGATCGGCGCGTCGTGCCTGCGGTGGCCATGGGAAAGCTGCGCCGCGGACAAAGTCCGGTGATCGGGGACGAAGTCGAAGTTGAAGAGAGGAGCGGCCGTTTTGGCATTCAGCGGATTTATCCGCGCCGCAATCAGCTGTATCGGCCGCGCTGTGCGAATGTGGATCAGGCGCTGATCGTCATGTCGGTCAAAGACCCGGATTTTTCGACGACGCTGGTTGATCGTTTATGTATGTTGATCGTACATGCCGGCATCGAACCGCTGTTGTGCGTGACGAAGTGCGATCTGGGCATACCCGAAGCGACGGAGCGTGCCATCCGGGTGTATGAAAGAGGACCGATGCGGGTCGTGCGGAACGGACGCAAGGCATTGAATCCGGCGTTTTCCGATCTGTTCCAAAACAAGATTACGGTTTTGACCGGGCAGTCGGGAGCCGGCAAGAGCTCACTGCTGAATGAGCTGGATCCGACCTTCCATCTGGCGACGCAGACGATTTCCAAAGCTCTCGGGCGGGGAAAGCACACGACCCGCCATTCGCAGCTGCATCCGGTCTGTGGGGGGCTGGTGGCGGACACGCCCGGCTTTTCGTCCTTGAATTTTTCGCATATCAAAAAAGAGGAACTGGCGGCTTCGGTATTGGCCTTCCGCCCTTATCTGGGGAAGTGTCGATTCAATGACTGCCTGCATTATAAAGAACCGGGATGCGCAGTGAAAAAAGCGGTCGAGGAGAAAAAGATCGATGCGCAGCGGTACGCGCATTATACGGAGATTTTAGAACAGCTTTTACAGCGAAAGGAGAATTACGGATGACGATCGTCGCACCTTCAGTATTATCGTTGGATTATGCCAGAATGACGGAGCAGGTGGAGGAATTGAATGCGTCCGGCGCACAGTGGCTTCACTTTGACGTCATGGACGGTCATTTTGTGCCGAATCTGACCTTCGGGCCGGATATCTTAAAAGGTTTCCGAAAAAGCTCGCCGCTGTTTATGGATGTCCATGTCATGATCAGCGATCCGGAAAAATACATGGATGTATTTTATGAGGCCGGCGCGGACAACTACACCTTTCACGAAGAGGCGATCGGACATAAGGAAACGATTCGTCAATTGGCCCGACATGCGCATGCCGTCGGAAAATCGGTCGGACTGTCCGTCAAACCGACGACGCCGATTTCGTATCTGGACGCATGGCTCGATGACTTTGACGTTTTTCTGATCATGGGCGTGGAGCCGGGATTCGGCGGTCAGAAGTTTCAGCCGGAAACGTTGGAACGGATTGCGGCATTGCGGAAAAAGCTGGACGCGCTGAACAGCGAGGCCAAGATTGAAGTGGACGGCGGCATCAATGCGGAAACCGGCGCGGCCTGTCGGAAAGCGGGAGCCGATATTCTGGTGGCGGGCAGTTATATTTTTAAAAACAATATTGCCGAGGCGGTGGCTTCGCTTGTCTAAGACGTGTGTGATCGTGATGGGGAACGCGGATGACGCCGTGCCGATGGATGAAGCGGCGGATTTTATCGGCGCGGATCGCGGCGCTTTCTTTTTGGCGCAAAAGGGTTTTCCTTTTCATTATGCCGTCGGTGATTTCGATTCGGTAAGCGAAACGGAAATGGCCGTCGTTCAAAAATTTGCCCGGCACGTTATTCGTCTCAATCCGATCAAGGCGCGCACGGACGCGCAGGCGGCCGTTGAATTGGCTCTTGAAAAGGGCTATACGACGATTCATATGTTCGGCGCAAGCGGCGGGCGGCTGGATCACGAGCTGGTCAACCTGCGTCTTTGTTATCACTATCCCGGCATCGTTTATCTGCACGATGCGCAAAATAAAATCTTCGCCAGCGAGACGAACGTGCGGTTTCAAAAGGAAAACGAAAAGCGGTATTTATCTTTTTTTACATTTGAGGAGGCGTGTATTTCACTGCGGGGATTTCGCTACCCGCTGGTTCGTCGGTCTTTGACGGCGCTTGATTTGTATACCGTCAGCAACGAGCTGTGCGTTGAAGAAGGTGAACTGCTTATTCATGCGGGGCGGGTATTGGTGGTGACGTCCGACGATCGAAAAAAAAGCGCTCATGCGGGATGAACACTTTTATTCGGCCGTCTTGACTGCTTTCCTTGCTTTTGCGCCGCCTTTGAGTGTTTTTAACGCTCGGGCGGAAACTTTCATCGTCATCGGTTTTCCGTCAACGACGATGTGCACTTTCTGCAGGTTGACATTCCATCTTCTCCGTGTCGCGCGCAGTGAGTGCGAACGGGCATTGCCGGACAGCGGTCCTTTTCCGGAAATCGCGCAAACTCTTGACATGACTGCACCTCCTTGTTTCGTATAACGCTACGTAAGGATAGCATGTAAAAAATAGAAATGCAATATCGCCGTTAGAGAACAGCAGGCAAATTCGACGAGACATCATACCGGAAAAATACGCATCCCGGTCTTGCAACAGAGATGTATATTTTTCATTTTGAGATCGTTTCAAACCCGTATGTTTTTTGATATTCACCAATGATACTCAGACAGCCGGAATACATAAGACTCGCCGGGGATAACGTCATAAATGACAACGGAATCGTCCTTGAACTTGTCACCCACGCTCAAGGAGGATAAGTATATATTTCCGGAGTCGACCATATATCCTGCACTATCGAGCAACTTGTAGCTTATCATATCGTGCTCGAAATTATCGTTACCGCTCGTTTTTTCTCCTGTAATTGTAATGTTCAGTTGCGGGGAGTAATCTTTATCGAATTCATATTTCGCCCCTTGGATTTGAATTACGGATGCTGTACCATTTCCCATGAAATTTCTCACTTCAATATCCAAAGGAAATGAATCAAAAGTCACTTGGATATCTTCGACAGGCAAACAATACAGGGCCTCGCAGTTCACTTCGTCAAATTGAACTTCATTTTCCTTATATACAGTAAAATAAACTTTTCCGTTTGCAGACTTTCCGGCGGTAATCTCTTTAGCAGGTATTCTTACATTGGCAAGATACTGGTCGCCGGCAGCCTTACTGGTATAATTGTCAAAATCATCGACAGAAACAGATTTTGTGCCGGTATAAATCACTTCGTTCTCATCATTTACAA
>CAUVBZ010000071.1:0-6247 GCA_963550455.1 uncultured Erysipelotrichaceae bacterium | reverse complement strand
ATGATTCGTCGGCTCATCCAGCAACAGCACATTGTCGTGCCGCAATAAAAGTTTGGCCAGAGAAAGCCGCACTTTTTCACCGCCGGACAGCACGTCCACCTGTTTAAAAACTTCATCCGCGCTGAATAAAAACTGTCCCAAAACGGAACGGATCTGGGTGCGATCCAGCTCGGGATTGGCGTCCCACAGTTCTTCCAGCACCGTTTTTCCGCCGACGAATTGCGCCAGCTGCTGATCAAAATAACCTTTTTCAATCTGATGACCGAACAGAAAGCTTCCGCCCAGCGGCGGCAATAAACCCATCCACGTTTTGATCAGGGTCGACTTGCCTGTACCGTTCGGGCCGATAATCGCCAGCCGCTGTCCGCGGCGAATCTCCAGGTGGTCGATCGTACAGAGCGGACGCTCATAACCGATCGCCAGATTTTCCACCTCCAGCACGCGTTCACCGCCTTTGATTCGCGGTTTGAAATGGGCATGGAATGTGCGCGTATCCGCGCCGTTAACCGGCTCCAGCTTCTCCATTCGTTCCAGATATTTGATCTTGGATTGTGCAAAGGCGGCCTTCGACGCTTTATATCGAAACTTTTCAATCAATTGTTCCAGGCGGGCGATGTCTTTTTGCTGGCGGCGATAGGCGGCCTGCTGGCGTTCCAGATTATTTTTCTTTTGCGTAACAAACGACGTATAGTTGCCTGTATAACGCACCATATGTCCATATTCCAGATCGTATACAACCGTGGCCGTATGATCAAGAAACATGCGGTCGTGCGATACGATCACTACCGCACGGGGGTAATTGCGGACATAGCTTTCCAGCCATTCGATCGTGCTTAGATCTAAGTGGTTGGTCGGCTCATCCAGCAGAAGAATATCCGGTTTGGAAAGAAGCAGGCGCACGAAGGCAATGCGTGTTTTCTGACCGCCGGAAAATTCTCCAACCCGTCGTTCTAAATCCGGTTCGCTGAAGCCGAACCGGGTAAAAACGGTTCGCATCTCCGCCTCCCAGTTATACCCGTTGCATTCTTCAAATTTTTCCTGCGCTCGAGCATAGCGGGACAGCAGTTTTTCCGAAGCGTCGGTTTCCATCCGCTTTTCCATTTCCCGCATTTCATCCGCCAGTTTGAAAACGGGCGCAAACACTTCTTTCAGCGCCTCGCGCACCGTCTCGTTATCGTTTGTCAAAGCTTTTTGAGCCAGATAGCCGATCGTTGTATCCCCCTGCAACGCTACGTTGGCCCGATCAAATTCTTCTTCCCGGCAAATACATTTCAGAAATGTCGTCTTTCCACAGCCGTTGCGGCCGACAAGCGCGATCTTCTCCGTCCCTTTTATTTCAAACTGGCAATCTTCAAAAACGGTTTCGGCGCCGAATGATTTGTATGCATGCGATACCTGATAGAGCATATCGTCTCCTCTCTTTAATGAAAATCTGCGGAACAATGTCCGCAGACGCTTATTTGACGGCAGGATATCAGAACATCAGATTGCGCGGCGTGCGTGCAAACGGAATCACGTCGCGGATATTTTCCATCCCCGTCATATACATCATGAAGCGTTCAAAGCCAAGCCCGAAGCCGGCATGCTTGCAGCCGCCATAACGCCGTAGGTCAAGATACCATTGATAGCTGGCCAGGTTCATGTTCAGTTCCCGCATACGTTTTTCCAGCAGTTCAAGGCGCTCTTCGCGCTGGGAACCGCCGACCAGTTCACCGATGCCGGGCACCAGACAATCGACGGCGGCCACGGTCTTTTGATCCTCGTTGAGACGCATATAAAAAGCTTTGATTTCCTTTGGATAGTCGGTCAGAAACAGCGGCCCTTTGGTCACTTCTTCGCACAGGTAACGCTCGTGTTCGGTATTCAGATCCATGCCCCAATAGATGTTTGTGTTTACGAAAGGATGATTTTCTTCTTTCGCTTTCAACAGGAGGTCAATCGCTTCCGTATACGTCATCTTGCGGAACGGTGTATTCTGCACGTGGTGCAGGCGCTCCAGAAGATTCGGGTCGATGTGTTCATTGAAGAAAGCCATTTCTTCCGGACAGTTGTCTTCCACGTATTGAATACAGTATTTAATCATGTCTTCAATTAAATCCATATCATCGGTCAGATCGGCGAACGCCATCTCCGGTTCAATCATCCAAAACTCTGCGGCGTGAGTCGTTGTGTTGGAGTTTTCAGCGCGGAAGGTCGGACCGAATGTATATACGTCCCGAAATGCCAGCGCAAAGGCTTCCGCCTGCAGCTGTCCCGATACGGACAGTCCCGCGTGACGGCCGAAAAAATCTTCTTCGTATTTTTCATCATGACGGGTCGTTACCGTAAACATTTCTCCGGCCCCTTCCGCATCGGAGCCCGTGATAATCGGAGAATGCACATAGATAAAACCCTGGTCTTGAAAAAATTCGTGAATCGCCATCGCCAATACGCTGCGCACCCGGAATACGGCCGAAAAGGTGTTCGCCCGCGGGCGCAGATGACCGATTTCCCGCAGATATTCAAATGTATGTCTTTTTTTCTGGAGCGGGTACGCCTTATCGCAGGCGCCTTCCAGCTTGATTTCCGTCACCTGAATTTCAAACGGCTGCGGCGCTTGAGGGGTTATGACCAGTTTTCCCGTTACGCTGATGGCCGTCCCGGTCAGATAGCGGGACACGGCCGCGTAATCCGCCAAGGCGTCGGTGTAGACAAGCTGTGCGTTTTTATAAAACGTGCCGTCGTTGAGCGCAATGAAACTCACCTCTTTGCCGACACGATTGGTACGTATCCAGCCTTGCAGAAAAACATATTCAATCTGATCTTTTTCCAGATCGGTACCGTTGCGGACCAGCTCATATAATTCCCGGACGGTCATATCTGTAAGCATATGCAATCCCTCTCCTTTTCAATTTTTCGACTATTTGACAAGCCGTCTTTTTTTCTGGTCCGCCGCATTGGCTTCAAAGACAATTTCCTGTATGGAAGAAACCATATCGACCGGGCGCACCATAATATTCGCCGGGACACTGAAATGCTCACTGGCAAAGCAGACAAGACCCGTAATGCCGTTTTTTACAAGATAATCGACCGTTTCCTGCACGTCTTGTGAAATGCAGAGAATGGCGATTCGGCAGCCGGCCGGTTTTTTTGCCGGTAAATCCCGCAGCGCATATACCGGAACGCCGGCGCCTTTAACCGTTTCCGGATGCAAATCAAAGGCGCAGACGATCTCGCCGACGACATGGTTCCAGTGATTATAGTTAAGCAGCGCCTTACCCAGGTTTCCACAGCCGATCAGAATAATTTTCTCATCAAAATTGACGCCGAGCTGCTCGGAAAAAATGGCGATGAGATCGTCGACATTATACCCGTATCCCTGCTTGCCTAAATTTCCCAAGAAGCTGAAATCGCGCCGGATTGTCGTGCTTTCAATACTGACATATTCGGCCAGTTCCCGTGACATAATTCGCGCCACGCCTTCAGTCTTCAATTTGCGCAGCGCTTTCAGATAAATCGGATAGCGATGCAGCGTCGCTTTCGGTACCTTTTTAATGATTTCCATATTTTTTCCTCAGTCATTCTCTATCCTAGCATAGAAATACGGCTTGTAAACCGCCCGTTTTAATCCAATTCTCCCGGCATCGGCAGCGACGGGTCGGCCGCATCCGCAAAAGAGCCGAAAAAACCGTGCCGATAGGCCACATAGGCGGAAGCGCCGATCATGGCCGCATTATCCGTGCAGTAGCGGATCGGCGGCTGAACAAGTGCAATGTCCGGATGCTTTTTCATCCCCTCCGCCAGTAAAAAGCGCAGACGGCTGTTGGCGGCGACGCCGCCGGCGGTCACGACCATGGCCGGCCGCAGGCGTTCAACGGCCAGCAAGGTCTTGCGAACCATCGCCCCCAAGGCCGTTTCCTGAAAGGCATAGGCCACGTCTTCTTTTATAATGGCGTGCCCTTCCCGCTCTTCGCGGGCAAGCAGCTGGGTTACCGACGTTTTCAGACCGGAAAAGCTGAAATCGAATTCTCCGTCGACATGCGGTTCTTTTAACGAATAATGTGCATGTCCAATCTTCGCCATACGGTCGATGACGGGGCCGCCGGGATAGCCTGTTTTCAATACGCGGGAAACCTTGTCGTACGCTTCGCCAATCGCATCGTCCAGCGTTGTGCCGAGCACGTGGAATGTATATTCTTCCGGCATCTGAACAAGCTGTGTATGTCCGCCGGAAATAACCAATGCCAGCAGCGGAAAGCGCAGGTCGTGATCAAGCGCAAAGCGGTTGGCATAAATGTGCCCCGTCATATGATTGATCGGAATGAGTTTTTTTTGAAATTCCCAGGCCAGCGTTTTAGCGGCCTGAACGCCGACATGCAGTGACCCGATCAGTCCCGGGCCTTGGGTGTACGCGATGGCGTCGATCTGTTCCATGGTCTGCCCGCTTTGTTTCAGAGCCTCCTGAATGACCGCCGAAATATTTTCAATATGAAGCCGGCTCGCCACTTCCGGTACGACGCCGCCATACAGCGTATGGGTGTTGATCTGGCTGGAGACAACATCGGATAAGATCCGACAGCCGTCTTCAACAACGGCGCAGGCGGTCTCATCACAGCTTGTTTCAATTGCCATAATCTTTGTCATATTTCCGCTCCTCCCAGAGGTTTTACCATCAGATAGGCGTTTTCCCCGTCTTCATAATAATGTTTGCGAATGTTGGCCGTACAAAATCCCGCGGCCGTATACAACCGCAAGGCCGCTTTATTACTGACACGGACTTCCAGCGAGATGGTTTCGCAATCCGCGGCCACGGCCTTTTGCATCATGTGGTTCATCAGTTTTTGGCCATAGCCTTTGCTCTGCCATTTTTTCGCGACGGCAAGGTTGGCGATCTGGGCTTGCTCATACAAAATCCACAGATCGCAATACCCGATTATTTCACCGTTTTCTTCCCATACATACAGCTGAGCGAACGGATTATCATGAAGTTCATACGTAAATGCCTGTTGTGTCCATGCGCCTTTTGGAAATAACGCACATTCCAGATTGAAGACCGCCGCAAGGTCTTCTTTTTTCATACGGCGTATCATTGAATGCCTGTCCTATAAGATTCGCTGGATTTCAAATATGTCGGACTTATCATATGTACGTTTGCGGCAAACCGCCATTGTTTTTCAAGAGCGAGGAAATTTGCGGCAAGATCCGGAATGTAATCCGGACGATCGACCAGATGCCCGTCGCCGACCACAGTCACCTGCTCCTGCAGCTTTTCCGCAATTATTTCCAGCGGCAGTACGGTCTCTTCTTCCACACAGACGCCATGTTCATAATAAGCCGTATAGGCGCGCTGTCCGCGGGCATCTAAAACAATGCGCGCATGTTCCAGATCGCCGGCATAAAGCTGTAAGGTGGATACGGTTGCCAGCGGTTTATCGCCCATCGCGCAGAAAACTTTGGCAACGGTCATCGCGATGCGGACGCCGGTATAGCTGCCTGGGCCTTTTGAAACAACCACCTGATCAATCGCATCGGGTGAAAGGTCAACCTTTTGCAACAATTCCAGCAGAGCCGGGAAAATCTCTTCCGACTGTTGTTTCCAGCATCTTTTCTGGTACTTGGCCACAACGGCATGGTCTTTTATCAGGCAAAGCGCCAGAAACGCGGAGCTTGTATCCATACACAAGGTAATCATTGCAGTTCCTCCAAAAACTGTTCGTATACTTCGCCGTCGGCCTGTAAAAGCAGAGCGCGGCGATCGCCCTCCTGCAGATTGATCGTAATCTGCAGGGCATGAGCGGGAATAAGGTAAGGCACAAACTGCGGCCATTCGATAACGGTCAGGCCGTCGTCCTCAAGAAATTCGTTGAAGCCCAGATCCTGTTCCATTCCTTCCAGGCGATAGGCGTCAATGTGGTATAAAGGCATGCGCCCATGATAGATTTTCAGAATGTTGAAAGTCGGGCTGGTCACCTGACGGGCAATATCCAGTCCTTTGGCGATTCCCTGGGTCAGCGTCGTTTTTCCGGCGCCAAGATCGCCATTTAATAAAATTACCATTCCTTTTTTTGCGTATTTTCCGATTTTTTCGCCGAACGCAAGTGTTGAAGAGCGAGAATCGGTCTGTATTTGCAGTACTTTCATAATTGCGCCTCGTGATGTTTATTATACGCACCTTACTTTGATTTTTCACGTGATAGCCCGGCGCTTTTTCAGGCATTAAAAAAGCGGCTTCGCAAAGGAAGCCGCGAACCCGGCGGCGAGCATGATT
>CAUVBZ010000070.1:0-6477 GCA_963550455.1 uncultured Erysipelotrichaceae bacterium | reverse complement strand
TTGTTTCTAAATAGTCCAGCGTCTGATTCCATACGTCGATCAGATACAGATCTCTCGTCAATTCCATAGCCCCTCGATTCACTGTCGTTCACATGCAGCAATCCAATTTTAAAGAGAAATGAAGCGCGTTGCCACAATATAATTGTGGTTAAAAAAATTATCCACAAACAAAAGCAAATAAAAAGACTATTACAAGGCGTTCTCATCCTGTTTTCCACATGTTTAAACAAAATGATATGTGGAAAATTGTTGAGAAAAGATTTCCTCTTGTGTATAAATCGGTTTTTTGTGGATAAAAAACAAAAAATCGGTTTTCTTCACAATTTATAAACAGTAAAAAAGATGAACAGAATGCGGTTATCGGAATATAACCACACTTATCAACATATGTGGAAAACTGTTTTAATTCCATTGTTTAAAAGGCGTGGAAAAGATTTGAAAACATTGTTTGCGGCACTTTTGAAATCGCAAAAATGTTGATAACTTAACGATGTCTGCGGGATGCGGTAAAATAAAGACAAAGAAAGTTGGAAAAGATCATGAAAACGTTGTTTGGAAGGACGGAAAGCGGACGGCCGGTCGATTTATACACAATTGAAAACGACCGCTTGAAAGTATCGATTATGAATTTCGGCGCCATCGTCGTCTCGATTGTGGATAAAAGAACGGGAATTGATATTTTAAAAGGCTACGATACATTTGCCGGTTACCGGAACGATCCGCATCATATGGGCGGTTTTATCGGCCGGACGGCCAATCGGATTCGCAACGCGCAATTCATGCTCGACACAAACACCTATCACATTACGGCCAACGAAAACGGAATTACGAATCTGCACGGCGGCAACGGATTTGATCGGCAGATCTACGGCGTGGAGGAGTATCCGGACTGTCTGCGTTTCAGCCGTATTTCACCGGACGGTGAAGAAGGTTTTCCCGGCAATATGACGGTTTCAATCATCTATTATCTGCATGGCTCCGTATTGCGCATGGAAGCGGAAGCCGTCAGCGATCAGGATACCTTGTTTGCGTTCACCAATCACAATTACTACAACTTAGATCGATCGGACAGTATTTTATCCCACACACTGCAGATTCATGCGGACGCATATGCGCCCAATGATGAATGGAATATCGCCCGATCGGATTTAAAGCCGGTGGCCGGTACGCCGTTCGATTTTCGAGAGCCGAAGGAAATCGGCCGCGATATTCACCGTGAAGACGGACAATTGCAGATGTGTCGGGGCTATGATCATTACTTCGCCATAGGCGGAAGCGGATTAAGAGAAATGGCCGTCTGTCGCGGTCAAAAACTGCAGATGATCGTCCGCTCCGATTTGAGCGGCATGCATGTATACACCGGAAACGTATTGAACGGCATCGGCAAGAACGGAGAAACAAACAGCCCGCACAGTGCGATCTGTTTTGAACCGGAATATCAGCCGAATGCGATCAATGAAAAAACCGTTGAACCGAAGCCGATTTTAAAAGCGGGACAGAAACGCCGCAACCGGATTGAAATTCAGCTGGATACGATACCGGAATCCGCATAAGCGGAAAAAGAAAAACATCCTTTCCGCCGTTTCGACGTATCGGATGTTTGATTGAAAAATCAATCAGCCGTGTAGGTAACCCACGAACCGTTATCGGCGATCCATCTTCCTTCGCCGATCTGATACCATGTATAGCCGCCGGCCGTTGTCGTACTGAAGACATCATAGCTTCTTCCGTTTACCGCCGAATCGACTTTATCCGCCGCCGTGGAAGCGGACGAGCGGATATTCAAACCGTTCACTTTGACCGTGACGGTTCCGATTTTGGTCAGGGAAGTCTGTGCGGCCGGCGTGGCAGAAGCCTCCGGCGTCGGTGTTGCGGTTTCGACGGGCGTTTCCGTAGCAGCCGCGGAAATTGTCGGCGTCGGCAAGGCAGTCGGCGATGGCGTCGGCGAAACGGTCGGCGTCGCTTCCGCTTTCGGCAAGAACGGAATGAGACCGAAGGTTCGATCGTAGACTTTCGGCGTCAGCAGATACAAGATCAGTCCCAGCGCGACGACAACCAGAATGGCAATAACCGAACCGAGAAGCCACCCCGGCACATTGAACGCCTCGTCGTCATCGTCGTCCTCTTCTTCCTCCATATCGGTCTCTCGCACCGCGCTTTTTTTCGGCCTGAGGGGCGGCCGAACGATTTCCTCTTCCTCTTCCTCTTCTTCCGCTTCAATGGGTGCGGCTGGTTTCGGCTGCACAAATGAAACCGCCGGTTTTGCTGAAGCGGCGTCCATGCCGAACGGAATTTCACCGGAATCGATCAGATTCGGTTCTTTTTCAAGAAGATTGATCGTCGAGGCTAACGGCGTCCGAAGCACCTCCTGCCGCACATAAGAAAGAAGCCAAGATTCAAATTCATCAACGTCGCGAAGTGTATCCATGTGCGCAAAAGCGTTCGATAAAGCCTGAATCTCGATCGGTTTATAATCACAGTTTTCACCCAGCTGCTCCTTGATCTTTCTTTTGATCAGAGAATGATATTCCTTAACCAGCTGCGTAATGGCGCTGCCGTCTCCTTTACGAGCCGCTTCAATATACTGTGCAAGTTCCTGTCGTTCCATCCGGCGAATCTCCTTTCGGGTTTACATTAAGTCTAAATCCATATCAATCTGCTCTGCAACCTGGGCAAAGGTTTGAACCATGGAACAGCGCGAAGCCGCTTTGGCCAAAGCCATCCGCAGTTGCATCAGCTCGTCCGTACTTTTGACCTGCACGTGAATGAATAAATTCTGAACTGTCGGCGGGACGGTTTCCCGTTTTACGCCGTTTACATCGACGATCGCCTGTTCGACATGCAGCTGCGTCTCTTCCAAAACATCCAGAAACGTGCTGTACAGACAGGCGGCGATGGCGCTGTAGGTCAGATCATAGGGTAAAATCCGATCGCCTGCGATCTGCAAAGTCTGGCCGCCGATTTCCGTCATGCCGTGAAAGCAGTCTTTAAAGAAAACCTGTGTCATCGCTTCAATTCCTTTCTGAGGATCGCTTCCGCTTCCTGCAACGTATGAACGGCCGCATCGGGATGAGCGTCCAATACAACCGCTTCTTTTTTCGGATTGGATAAAACGGCGATCGTGTATGCCCGCGCCGCTTTTCCGGCAAGAATATCCGCGGGACTGTCGCCAAGATAAAGCACGCGGTCACATCCCGTTTCCCGTTTGGCTTTTAAAATTCCTTCCGGATCAGGTTTGTCATGCACGACCTGATCATGGCCGATCACGATATCGACAAACGGCCGCAGCCGATGCTCCGTAAGCAGACTTTCGATGCTGTCGGAAAGGCGCGTGGAGATGATTCCCGTCGGTATGGATTCGGCATGCAGAAAGGCAAGCAATTCCCGTGCATACGGATAAGGGCGGATTCGCCGCCTTGCATATTTTTTCTGATACGCGATATATTCACGCACCAGTTTTTCCGCGTCCTGCTCCGGAAAGAAGAGGGGCATGATTTCAATCAGGGGCGGCCCGATGACCTGCAGCTGTTTTTCCTGCGAAAAATCCGCTTCCAAACGGTAGCGGCGAAACAGATGCCGATAAGAGGCCAGAATGGCCGCTTCCGTGTTCATCAAGGTACCGTCAAAGTCAAACAGGACGGCGGTCTTCATGCCGGATTCTCTTTCTGATTTTTCATTAAAAGATCATACAGACGATTTTTAAAGATCAAAGAGGAATCATATCCTTCCGCCCGCAAGAGATAATTCATGACGGCTGCTTCCACCAGCGCCGCCAATGAACGTCCCGGCGAAACGGGCAACTCGATCGTCGGCACGCTGACGCCGAGGATATCCGTAAACTGCGGAATTTCGTCACCGATGCGCGCATATTCGTTATCTTTCTTATAAGGCGTGAAATGAATGAGCAAATCAATCGTCACCCGGTCGGCCAGACAATTGGCGCCATACATGCGCTCAATATCGACAATGCCGATACCGCGGATCTCCATCATGCCTTTCAGCACCTTCGGGGCGTGGCCGACGATCGTATTGTGAATCTTCTGAACGTCGACCCGATCGTCGCTGACCAGCACCTGTCCGTCCCGGATCAATTCCAGAGCCGTTTCTGATTTTCCCATCCCGCTCTCGCCGGTCAGCAGAATACCTTTTCCATAAACCATCAGCAATTCCCCGGATATGGTCTCTTCAACGGCCAGTCGCTCATCCAGAAAGGTCATCAGGTCGACCATGAACTGATACGTGATGGCCGGGGTTCGAAACAGAGGAAAATTCTGTTCCCACGCGACATCAGCCAGAACCGGGGGAACCGGATTGTTCCGCGTGATGATGATCATCGGCGTCAAGCCGTCGGTAATGCTTGTATAACGTTCTCTCTGCTCTTCCGGACTCAGCCGGGCGATGTAATCGATTTCCTTATTGCCGAGAATGACAACCCGACGCGGCTCCGTCGGCTCGTAATAGCCGGATAATTCAAAACCGGGACGATTGATGTCCGGAATGACGACCCAGCGGTTTAGAGAATCCGCGTTGCCCGTGATCTGTTCCAGACGGAAGAAAGAAACAATATCGCCGATCATGACCCGCTTTGTATAATCCTGTTCCTGAATCATAGCCTTCCTCCGCTCAGGTGATTATAGCATGCCTGCTTCAATGCCAAGAACATGGATTCCGGCATTATTTTTTTAAGACCTGTTTCAGATATTGTCCGGTCCACGACGTTTTTACCTGCGCGACTTCTTCCGGCGTGCCGGAGGCGATGACGGTTCCGCCATGATCGCCGCCCTCCGGTCCAAGATCAATAATCCAGTCCGCACACTTGATGACGTCCAGATTATGTTCGATGACCACGACCGTATCGCCGTTATCAACGATGCGCTGTAAAATCGCGATCAGCCGCTTGACGTCGTCCGTATGCAGGCCGGTCGTCGGCTCGTCCAACACGTAAACCGTTTTCCCGGTCGGCTTCTTCTGCAGTTCGCTGGCCAGCTTGACCCGCTGCGCCTCACCGCCTGAAAGCGTCGTGGAAGATTGGCCAAGCTTTAAATAGCCGAGGCCGACATCGGCCAGCGTCTGCAATTTGTTCTTGATCTTCGGATGATTGGCGAAGAGTTTCAAGGCGTCTTCAACCGAAGTGTCCAGAACATCAAAGATGGTTTTCCCCTTAAAGGTGACCTGCAGGGTTTCTTCATTGTAACGCTTGCCGTGGCAGACTTCGCAGGGCACATAGACGTCCGGCAGAAAATTCATGGAGATCACCTTGACGCCGTCTCCCTGGCAGGCCTCGCAGCGCCCGCCTTTGACATTGAATGAAAAGCGGCCTTTATCATAACCGCGCAGACGAGCTTCGGGGGTGGCGGCGAAAACCGTGCGGATATCGTCGAATACGCCGGTATAGGTGGCCGGGTTTGAACGCGGTGTCCGGCCGATCGGCGACTGATCGATCTGCACGATCTTATCGACATTTTTCAGACCGGAGATCTTTTTGAATTTTCCCGGCCTGACCTTTTTCATCAGGCCGATGGACTGCTGCACGGCCTTCGTGAAAATATCGTTGACCAGAGTGGACTTTCCCGAGCCGGAGACGCCGGTAACCAGAATGAGTTTTCCCAGCGGAAAAGAGACGTTTACATGTTTCAGATTGTGTTCCTGCGCATCAAAAATCGAAATTTTCTTTCCGTTTCCGGGTCGGCGATTCTGCGGAATCGCGATCTGCTTCCGGCCGGAAAGGTAGGCGCCGGTAATCGAATCCGCACAGGTTAAAATCGCTTTCGGTTCGCCGTTGAAAATCACCTGTCCGCCATGGTTTCCGGCTCCCGGTCCGATATCGACGATCCAGTCGCTTGCCAACATGGTTTCTTCATCGTGCTCGACGATAATCAGCGAATTTCCCAGATCGCGCATGTTTTTAAGGGTATGAATCAACTTGGCGTTGTCTCTCTGGTGCAGACCGATCGACGGTTCGTCCAGAACATACAGAACGCCGGAAAGCTTCGAGCCGATCTGCGTAGCCAGCCGGATACGCTGTGCTTCACCGCCGGACAAAGTTCCCGCCAGACGATCCAGGGTCAGATATTCCAAACCGACGTCCTTTAAAAATTGCAGACGATTGCGAATTTCTTTCAGCACCATTTCGGCGATCGCCGTTTTTTCCTTCGACAATTTCAGTTCATCCAGCCAAGCCAGAGCCGTGACGACGGAAAGCGCCGTAAACTGCATGATGTTCTTATCGCCGACCTGAACGGACAAGGCCATTTCATTCAGCCGCAGGCCGCGGCATTTCTTACAGGAAGACTCAACCATGAACGAATGGTACCAGTCGCGGGTCATGGAAGACGTGGTCGAGGCATAGCGGCGTTCAATCATGTCCTTGATTCCTTCAATATAATCCGTGCGTTGGTATTTGATACCGCCGCCGGTCGTCAAAGAGTAGGAGACGGGTTTATCGGAACCATGCAGAATAATTTCCATCTGCTTTTT
>CAUVBZ010000069.1:0-6521 GCA_963550455.1 uncultured Erysipelotrichaceae bacterium | reverse complement strand
AGATAAACCAAGAGCCAATCTGGTTTAATATGCCATTCCCTAAAGCCAACAAAGTTTCCTTTGAGTTCGTAGTCACGGTATTTTTCTTCGAGTGTCTGCCCCAGACGGAGTTTTTCAATCACTTCATCTAAGAATGCCATCTCTAAACCTCGCTTTTTTAGTCGCCTGTAGCTCTTTTTAAAAGCAGAGGTAAACTTGACTTGGTATATCTAAGTATCCAGAGCCTTCTTTAAATCTGCTAGATTGTCATAAGAAGCGATTGTTTCATCACGAGAGATTCGTTTGGCTTCCGCCAGAGCTTCTAAGGTCTTTTGGCTATAATTAGGGACTTCAACCATGAAAGGAAGTCCACCATGCAATAAGCATTGACGAAGAAAAATATTGACCGCACTAGACATATCCATACCCAAGTCATTAAATAATGAAGTCGCTTGGGCTTTTACAGTTTCATCAATCCGAATTTGAGTTGGTACAGTTGCCATAAACGCCACCACCTTTCATTATTTATTGCAGTTCATATAGTTTACGTTGTCAATTATTTGTATTTGTTTTGGCGTTTTTGTGTATTGGCTTGACAAACATATGTTACACCGGACGAATAAATTCCTGAAGGACCGTGTGGGGCAATTCCCAACCGAGAGGGCACATGGGGAAGTGGTTATATTCCCTGCGGTTATAAGCCTGTAACTGCCTGGAGAAGTCTTCAAACGAGTAGAACTTGTGCGTGGCATAGAAGCGCTCGTTATCCTTGCGGTGGCTTCGCTCTGCCTTGCCGTTGTGCCTGGGGGTGAATGGTCGGATCTGTTTATACTGAATCCCGTGCCCTTTCAGCTTCTGTTGGAACAAGGTCAGGTTGTCTGTCTGTACACACTCAACCGGCATCGGGAAGGCCTTGAGCAGGTGTTCCGGGAAAAGGGCCGATGTGTAGGTGCTATGTTCGTCAAAAGCTTCTACGAAGCGCTACCGGGCATGATGTTTGACGGCAGTGCGGATCGTTTCGCCGAATGCTTACGGTTTTTTCTTCAGTCGTTCTTCAATTTCTTTTGCCGTCGGCGTTGCGGCCAGCCCGCCCAGCGCCGTTTCACGCAGGGAAGCCGGCATCTGACGACCGATCTTACCCATCGCATCGAAGACCTGATCGGCGGGAATGCGGGACTGGATACCGGCAAGAGCCATTTCCGCACAGCTGACGGCATTGACGGCGCCGATGACGTTGCGCTTGACACAGGGGACTTCCACAAGTCCGCATACCGGATCGCATACAAGTCCCAGCAGTCCTTTTAACGCCAATGCCGAGGCATCGACAATCTGCATGGCAAAACCGCCTTGCAAAAAGACAAGCGCGGATGCCGCCATGGCGCTGGCGGAGCCGATTTCCGCCTGACAGCCGCCGGCGGCGCCGGAGATGGAAGCACGATGCGCGATCACACCGCCCACGCCCGCCGCCACATAGAGGGCTTGGACGATTTCTTCGTCGGTATAATCGAATTGTTGCTGAGCCGAGATGAGCACGGCCGGCAAGATGCCGCAGGAGCCGGCGGTCGGGGTGGCGACGATAACATGCATGCACGCATTTGAGGCGGCGATGCGAAAAGCACGTTCCATGACGTGCGACAGAAAGTCGCTGAACATGGTTTTGCCTGCTTCACGGTGTCGGCGCAGTAATTCCGCCTCGCCTCCGACAAGTCCGGAGGGCGAGCGGAGGGCAGGGTCATATTCGGCGTCGGAGCGGATCATATCTTTATAAAGGGCATGCATTTTGGCGAATGATTCCGTTTCGGTAAGACCGGTTTCGAGGCAGTCTTTCCGCTGCAGAATTTTCCACATCGGGAGGTTTTCCCGTTCGCTTTGGCGAAGCCATTCTTCCATGGAGGTGTACATAATCTGTTCTCTTTCTATTCAGGCCGCAGGGAGAAGTAGGTGACCTTTAATATGCCTTGTTGTTGAGAAAGATGCCTACGCTGTGCCTCTTCCAGTTCCTGATCCAGCTCAAATACGCAGACGGCATGGCCGCCGCGGCTGTCACGATCCAACTGCATTGTCGCGATGTTTATTTTTTTGGCGGTCAGAACCGCCGTCACCTTGGCGATTTCTCCCGGAGTGTCGTCATTTTGCACGATCAGCGTCGGATGATCGCAGGAGAAGATCGCTTTCAGACCGTCGATTTCACGGATTTCAATGCGTCCGCCGCCGATGGAGCAGGCGGTGACGGTCAGTTTTTTCCCGGTGATGCCGGTCATCGCCAGGCGAACCGTATTGGGGTGCGCGTCCGGCCCCAGGTCGACGGCGGCAAAGCGGACGTGCAGATTTTTCTTTTCGGCAATGGCAAGCGCGTCGGGAATGCGAGGGTCGTCGACAGCGAATCCCATCAGTCCGCCGACAAGCGCTTTATCGGTACCGTGTCCTTTTCCGGTCGTGGCGAACGAGCCGTGCAACAGCAGCTCCGCCTGAGCGACGGGCTCATTTAAAAGGCGGCGTGCCGCCCGGCCGATGCGGCAGGCGCCTGCCGTATGTGAACTAGAGGGACCGACCATAGCCGGCCCGATCACATCGAAAATGTTCATAAGGTGCCTCTTTCGTTTCCGCTATAATAATACCATCTGCGATGCATTAAAGGAGGAAGAACGCATATGGTCAAGGTCAGCGTCATTGTGCCGGTTTATAAGGCGGAGAAGGCGATCCGCCGCTGTCTGGACAGTATTTTACAGCAGGAGTTTACGGATATTGAAGTCATTCCGGTCGACGACGGGTCGCCCGATCAGTGCGGTGCGATTTTGGATGCGTATGCGGCAAACGATCAGCGGGTACATCCGATTCATCAGAAAAATCAAGGTGTTTCCGCCGCCCGCAACGCGGCACTTGTCAAAGCGCAGGGCACGTACATTCAGTTTGCCGATGCGGATGATTATCTGCCGGCGAACAGTACGAAAATGCTGGTCCGCTATGCGCAGGATCAGGATGCGGATCTGGTCGTCGGCGCGTTTTATCGCGTGTCGGGCGACTATATGTCCATTAAGAATGATATCGACGAACAGACGGTGATGGATCGCAAGACCTATGCGTCGTATATGCTGGCCAAACCGGCCGATCTTTATTATGGCGTGTTGTGGAATAAGCTCTACCGCCGAGATGTCATCATGCAAAATCAAATCCGTATGGACGTTGATCTGAATTGGTGCGAGGATACGGTTTTCAATATGGAATATAATCTGCATGTCAATCGTGTCGCCGCTTTATCCGTGCCGGTTTATTACTATGTTCGTACCGAAGGCTCTCTGGTGACAAGTGCGATGGATCTGAACCGGATTATTAAAATGAAAGAACAGATCGTGCAGTATTACGACAATTTTTATAAGAATCTGTACAACGTGAATGAAACGGCCGGCGAGCGGTTGAATCATATTCGTTTCCTCTTTTCGTTTGCGACCGACGATCCGGTCATCGGCAAGGGCTATGCGCGCATCGGTAAAGAGACTGGTTTAGGCACCGTGAACACGAACCTTGAGGACAATATGGTGACGATGTTGTATTACATGCATGAAGTGTATGCGCATTATTTAAGGAGCGTCGCTCTTGAAACGGACTTGTCCATGGAGGAGATGGAGGTTCTGAATTGTCTGATGTTCCACGATTCCGCGATCGCGATGAAGGAAGTCGCGGCTTATGCGGGATTGAGCGCGACGGCGTGTCTGGCGGCTGTCGGCAAGCTGGTGTTGAAAAAAATGGTCAAGGTGAATTATCTGTTGACGGATACGCCGGTCGAGCTGACCGCTTTGAGCAAGGATACGCTTGATAAATTAAGGTACGCGCTACACGATCTGGAAAATATATGTTTAAAAGATTTCAGCGAAGAGGAAAAACAGGTTGAGCATGACAACGTCAGAAGGGTAAACGCGAATCTGAAAAAGCTGTTGGAACAGGCGCGAACAAGTGTGCGATAATAGAAACAGGAAGGATCTGGATGCCAAAATGCCAAAGGCGGTTTTTTTAGATTATACGGGAACCATTTTACAGACGGACAGCGACGATCTGCGACAGTTGGCAAATCGGATGGCCGCGGGTAATTTCAAATCGCCTCAGGAAGCGGCGGACTGGTGGCTTTCGACGTTGCGGACGATGGAGGAAAACGCCTACCGGGAGCTGTATGCGCCGCAGGAAGTTTTGGCTTTGCGCGTGTTGGAGAAAGCGGCGAAGGAGAAGGGATTGAAGGATGATCTGCTTCAGCTTCGTCAGCTCAATATCAATTATTGGATGTACGCGCCGCTTTATTCGGATGTGAAGCGGTTCTTTGAACAGTGCCCGTTACCGATTTACATTATTTCCAATAACAGCGACAGCTATATTCGAATTTGCCTGCGTCGCAACGGTCTGCATGTCAACGGGATTATTTCGGCCGATCAGGTCAGGGCATATAAGCCGCATCGGGAACTGTATGATCTGGCATTGCGGACGGCGCAGGTCGAAGCGAAGGAGGCTGTGTGCATCGGCGACTCGTTGGTGGATATGATCGGCGCTTCGTCCGTGGGAATGAAACCGGTTTTGCTGGATCGTAAGAAAAATGCGGAGATCGATGCGTATCGGATTGTTCATTCGCTTTCGGAAGCGCTTCGTTTACTATGAGCATTTTCTTTTATTATGTGCGTCACGGGCAGACGCTGTTTAATCGGATGAAGCGTATGCAGGGGTGCTGTGATTCGCCGTTGACCGAGCAGGGGTGTAAAGATGCCCGACGGGCGGAGCTTGCCTTGCGGCAGATTCCTTTTACGCATGCGTTCACTTCTTCCAGTGAAAGAGCGGTTGACACGGCGGAGATTATTCTGGAGCGGCATAATGTGGAAGCGCTTCGGATGAAAGGTTTGAAGGAGTTTGATTTCGGTGAACTGGACGGCGCCCGTTTGACGGATTTGCAGGCCAAGGAAGAAATCGACCGCCGCATGCAGAATGGGTATACGTTCGAGGATATCGGCGGAGACAGTATGGATACGATTCGAACGCGGATTTCCAAAACCTTTGAAATGATCGTGAAGATGTGTCGGGACAAAGAACGGGTGTTGATTGTTTCGCACGGTTGTTATGGTCTGCATGTCATGAATGAATTATTCGGTATTGATATACAGGTTTTTCGGCGTGAGCGGCAGGACGTGAAGGCGTTTCCGTTTCCCAACGGCGGAATTATGCAGTTTGCCTATGGCGGCGGGAAGTGGACGATGCTGCAGATGCCCACGGAGCCGGAACATTTTCGTGATTTGGCGAAATGATATTTTTATCCGGGCTTTGCAAACCGACGGATTTTAAGGGCGGTCCGTCTGTTGTTTCTTTAAAGCGACGCTCGACAATCGTGAATACATTGACGCTGCTTTCGTGTTTGTGTTAAAGTATAAAAACGTTGAGGAGCTTTTTATTATGGCTGAAGCGCAGAAAGTGATTATGACGTGCACTGTTTGTCTGTCGAACAACTATACGACGTCCAGAAAGAAAAACAGCATCAAGCGTCTGGAACTGATGAAGTATTGTCCAAAATGCGGCCGCAAAACGCTCCACAAAGAAACGAAATAAGGAGACTTCAATATGGATCGTACATTCAGCTGGAGTGGTATTAAAAAGGAAGCGAAGCGCATCCGTTGGCCGAAGTGGGCGGATATCTGGTCGAATTTCGGCGAAACGGTTATCTTTACCGTGTTTTTTGCGCTGTTTTTCGTTCTGTGTGATTTTATCGTCACATTTGTATTGCGGGCGCTGGGCATCGGAGCATAAAAATGACGGAAAACAGAAATGATGATTTGCGCATTCACAAAGCGGTTGATGATGAAAATGAAATACGCTGGTATGTTGTCAATACGTATGCGGGGCATGAAAACCGCGTTAAGGAAAATCTGGAAAAACGTGTTGAAACCATGGGTATTTCCGACAGTCTTTTCCGCATCGTTGTAGCGGAAGAGCCGATTATTGAAATCAAGAACGGCAAGCAGGTCGAGAAAATGCAGAACATGTTCCCGGGATATATTTTTGTGGAAATGAAAATGACCGACGAAGCATGGTATGTTGTCCGTAATACACCGGGTGTTACCGGGTTTATCGGTTCTTCCGGCGGCGGTGCGAAGCCTTTTCCGGTTTCACCGGTGGAGATGGAATCCATTTTGCGCCGCATGGGACAGTCCGATAAGAAAGTGGATGTTGATTTCAAAATCGGCGATACGGTTCGGATTCTGACAGGACCTTTTTCCGGCATGGAAGGCCGCATTAACGGTATGAATGATCAGACGCAGGTCGCCTCGGTATTGACGATGTTGTTCGGCCGCGAAACGCCGACCGATATCAACTATAATGACCTGCAGAAGGTTGATGCCGAAAACGTTTAAATCTTATAAAACGATCGCACAGTTTGCTTCAAAGGTCTGTGCGATTTTCTTTTGTAAATAAAAATATGCCCGCATTCAGTCTGCCTGAACGCGGGCGTACAACTATCTGGCGCCTTAAACAGGGCTCGAACCTGTGACCTAGCGGTTAACAGCCGCTCGCTC
>CAUVBZ010000068.1:0-6543 GCA_963550455.1 uncultured Erysipelotrichaceae bacterium | reverse complement strand
CGTCAACTGTACGATACCGCCGATCTGACCAGAAGAAACAGAATAACGCATCATGTCGCGCTGCATCAGATCGATTTTCCGCCCGGCCGCCATCATGGCCGTTACCGTAACCGTCACAACCCCGATACCGCCGATCTGAATCAGAAGCAGAATTATAAACTGGCCAAACGGCGACCAGTGCGTCGCCGTATCCACCAGAACCAGTCCCGTTACGCAGACGGCCGAAGTTGCCGTAAACAAAGTGGTCAGAAAATCGGTCGCTTTGTGTGCATTTGAAGCAAGCGGAAGACACAACAGAAGCGCTCCCGCCAAAATAGCCGTTGCAAACCCGAAGGCTATAATCTGAAATGTTGTCAGCCGCCGCAAACCTCTACGCGCCATGTACAACCTCCCTTATGATTACAGCGCTCTATTTTATACCATCGTTCAAAAACCGCCAAGGCCGTCCTTAGCCAAGCGCGACGTCCAGCGCCAGCATCAATGTAAAACCGATCGCGAAAAAAAGAACGCCGATATTTGAGTGTTTGCCTTCCGCCATTTCCGGAACGAGTTCCTCAACCACCACATACAGCATGGCGCCGGCCGCAAAACCGAGCAGATACGGCATGACCGGTACGGCCAGCCGCGTCAACAAAAGCGTGAGCAGGCCGCCGATCGGTTCCACCGCTCCCGAAAGCACGCCATCCAGAAAAGCCTTCGGACGGGATTCGCCTTTAGCACGCAACGGCAGAGAAATAATCGCTCCTTCGGGAAAATTCTGAATGGCGATACCGATTGCCAACGCCATGACCCCGCCCAGCGTAATGCCGGCATTGCCCTGCAGCCAGCCGGCCAGTACAACGCCGACCGCCATGCCTTCCGGAATATTGTGCAGCGTCACCGCCAGCACCATCATCGTCGTCTGCTGCAGTTTGACCCGAATTCCCTCCGGCTCTTCACTGTGCAGGTGCAGATGCGGAATCAGATGATCCAACGCCAGCAGAAAAAATGTACCGAGCCAGAAGCCGAGTACGGCCGGAACAAAGGACAGCACGCCTTTAGAAGCTTCCTGCTCCATCGCCGGTATCAATAGCGACCAGATGGATGCCGCCACCATGACGCCGGCCGCAAAGCCGGATAAAATCTTTTCCGTATTGAAGCTCAGTTTCTTTTTTGTAAAAAAGACGCATGCCGAACCAAGCGAAGTACCTAAGAATGGAATCAGCAATACCCAAAAGATCACGTTGTTCATAAAAATCCCTCTTTGATCGGCTTTATTATCCTACAAGAATACGCGACATGCGCAAAACTTGCTCAAAACGGTACAATATTTTCAACAGACAGGAGAAATGCCGATGTCGTCATTTGATCTTTCAAAACGCTGGTGTTTTTATTTCAATGAAATATCCAAGATCCCGCGGGAGTCTCGCCACGAAGAGGCCATCGCCGCCTATATCCTGCAATTTGCGGATGCGCATCATCTGTTTGCTCAACAGGATCGATGGGGAAATACGATTCTGCGCAAGCCGGCAAGCAAAGGACACGAAAACAGTCCTCGGCTCATGTTACAGGCGCACATGGATATGGTGTGTGTCAAAACCCCGGACAGCACGCACGATTTTGCGACGGACCCGCTCGATCTTTACGTCGAAAACGGCGAATTGCGCGCACGCGGCACGACCCTGGGCGCCGATGACGGCGTGGGCGTCGCCTATATGCTCGCCATTCTGGAAGACGATCAGCTGACCCATCCGCCTTTAGAATGCGTCTTTACCGTCATGGAGGAAATCGGCCTGGAAGGCGCCCTGCACATGGTTCCGGAGCAGATCTTGTCGCGGCGGATTATTTCGTTGGACGGCGGCTCCGAAACTTCCACCATGTGCTGTGCGGCCGGCGGTATTAAGGGGTTTGTTGATCTGCCCGTCGCGAAAACCGCGCCGCATTATGGCTATGGCCTGCGGATTGTGATGCACGGTCTGGCCGGCGGCCATAGCGGTATTGCCATCGATCAGGGACATGCCAACGCCATTTGTCTTGGTGAGCGCTTTCTGCACATGCTGGAAAAGAACAGGATTCCTTTTGAGCTTTGCGCATTTCAAGGCGGAGCGGCGGATAATTCCATACCGCAGCGCTGTACGCTGTCTCTCAACACCGATTCGCCGGAAACGCTTTGTCGTCAGCTGCAACAGTTCGCCGCCATGATCAAGGTGGAATTTCACGACTGTGAGACAGGAATTTTAATGGACGCCGAACCGGTCGAACGTTTTGAAACGGCGTATTCTTCTACATGCACGCATAATCTTCTTCGCCTGATTCAGCTGCTTCCTAACGGCGTTTTCTCTTTCCATATTCCTTTGCAGGTTCCTTCCGCTTCCAACAATATCGGCCTGCTTCTGGAGGAAGACGGTCACCTGCAGCTTTGGTTCCGTATCCGCGGGCTGCTTGACAGCATGATGGATGAACTGCTGTTGAAAACAGAGGCCGCGGCCGATTGTACCGGCGGCGCCGTCCATGTTCAGATCCGTTATCCGGGCTGGAATTATAACGGCGCTTCCCCTTTGCGGGATACATATAGCCGGGTCATTCAGCGCCTCTATGGTCATCCGGCGAAAGTTGAAGGCTCGCACGGCGGCAACGAAACCGGCGTCTTTGCCGGCCTGCACCCGGACGCCGACATTATTTCCATCGGTTCGATCGAACAGAATTTTCATACCCCGCAGGAATGTCTGAACCTGGCGGCTTTTGATCGCATGTATCGCCAGCTCGTCGTCCTGCTCGCCGAACTGGCGGACGAATAGAAATAAATGACGCTTTGATCGAAAACGAAGAAAAAGCGCAGATTTCTCTGCGCAAAAAATCCGATTTTTCGGGGTGTCTCATCAAAGGTTGTTTTATCACGGTTTCGAAAATGGAAACGGGTTATTGTTCCCCGGCAAATTCAGCGGCCGCTTTTCCCGCCAGCCGGCCGGCTATTGCAGACGACGAAATATAAGGTGGAAGAAATTTCAACCATCGTCGGCTTTCAGGATAAGAGCTATTTTATCCATAAGTTCAAGGAACGCTGCGGGCTTTCACCGGCGCAATGGCGTAAGCAGCATCAAGCCTTCCATTATAGACATGCCCGCAGAAAATATTTTGATCGGTTGAATGTACTTTTTCTTCGGATATATAAAAAAATCCCGGATCGTCTGTTCCGAGATTTTAACATTGCTTAGAATACTTCGTTGAACGGCTTGAAATATGCCTGCGGATGGCTGCACACCGGGCAAACCTTCGGCGCCGTCTTGGAAACAACGATATGGCCGCAGTTCAGGCAAATCCATGTCGTCTCTTCAACGCGGGTGAATTCTTCGCCCCTTTCAAGCAGACCGGCGACTTCGTTATAACGCGCCTCATGCCGCTTCTCAATATCGCCGACCATACGCATCTTTGCGGCGATCTCCGGGAAGCCTTCTTCCTGTGCAACTTCGGCAAAGTGCTTGTACATGTCGGTCCACTCATAGTTTTCGCCGGCCGCCGCCTGATGCAGATTGTCCAGCGTCTCATGTACATCCCCGCCCTGCAGGTACTTGAACCATACCTTCGCATGTGCCGTTTCATTACGTGCCGTTTCGGTGAAGACGTCGGCGATTTCCTGATAACCTTCCTTCTTCGCCTTGCTTGCGAAATAGCCATATTTCATTGCCGCCTGGCTCTCGCCGGCAAAAGCAGTCTGCAAATTCTTTTCGGTCTGTGTCCCCGTCAACTCTTTCATCATAATGTCCTCCTGCTTTGTACTATAGCAGAATCCAAACGGTATGCAATGGCCGTTCTGATACGATCTACTCAAGTTTTTGCACAATATTCCGATTTAATCCAGATTCAGCCGGCGATCCAGAATCAGCCACGCCAGTAAGCCGTTGATAATCGTATAGAGCATTAAAATTACAATCGCTCCCCATGCCGATGATCCAATTAAAACGTACAGGTTCATCAAGCGATCGAGCCTTGATAGGATTACCACCAGAGCCGCAAAGGTAAAAGCGGATACAATGAAACGATGAGAAGAAACCAGATGTCCGACCGCAATGGAGGCATATACCAGACTTGTCAACGTCGTAATCAGGAAAACAATCGTCAGAAGCTCCTGCAAAAATCCGGCAACGCCGTGAATCGTCAGACGGCTTTGCGACAGCGCCTGCATCAGCTCTTGAAGCGAAATTCCCTTTAACTGAAACAGAACGATAATACCGAAACAAATGCCGATTCCGATTAACCATATGAAGCTCCATAACAAGGCCAGAAGAATCTTTTCAAAAACGTGCGTCAGCGTGGAAACCGGTAGAGAAAACATCAGATAGCCTTCCTTGCCTAATAGATTGCGATTGAAGCGCTGCACGATCATATACACGACCATACTCATGGAAGCGACGAGCGTTGAAGAAAACAGAATAATTAAAAAGGCAGACAAACCATCCGCATTCCCCGCCATCGGTCCCGTGCTGAAAAAGCGCTCCGGATTATATATACCGATCACGACGGATAAAAGCAGCAGGGCTCCCAATATCGGCCAAATGATGCGGCCGATGGAACGCATATCGTATTTCAATAATTTCACTAACATGCAAACACCTCCCGAAAATATGCATCTACGCTTTTACCTTGTTCACTGCGAATTTCATCGACGGACTTATGCAATATGATTTTTCCGCTTTTGAGAAAAATCGCTTCGTCCAAAATGGATTCCACATCGGCGATCAGATGCGTGGAAATGATCACCAGCGCTTCCTTTGAATAATTGGAAATGATCGTATGCAGAATATAATCGCGGGCGGCCGGATCGACGCCGCCGATCGGTTCGTCCAGAAAATATACTTTTGCCCTCCGGCTCATCGTTAAAATCAACTGCATTTTTTCACGCGTTCCCTTTGACATTTTTTTCAGCGGCATCTTGGGGTCAATGCCGAGCGTCTGAATCATCTGCGCGGCCCGGTCGCGATCAAAATCGGCAAAAAAATCACCATAAAACTGCAGAAGATCGGGAGCCCGCATCCAATCCTGCAGAAATTCACAGTCCGGAAGATAAGCGACAATGCTCTTCGTCCGCATGCCCGGATTTTCACCATGAATGGAAATCGTACCGGAGCTCGGCTGCAAAAGATGCGTGGCGATTTTAATCCATGTTGTTTTTCCACTTCCGTTTGGCCCCAACAGGCCTACGATTTTCCCCTCTTCCAGCTGCAGATCCATATGATCCAAAGCGGTCAGATTGCCGTATTTTTTTGTCAGTCCATGACATTCCAGAACACTCATTTTTCTACCTCCTCCATGCGTTTCACTACTGTTTTTTGAATTGCTTCGTCCGATAGTCCCAACTCTCTTAAATGGCGCAACATTTCATCAATATAGGTTTGACTCAGATGCTCTTTCAATTCCTCCAATACAACTGCATCCCGGCAGACATAACGGCCGGTCGTTCTTTCCGTATACAGCACGCCGCGTCTTTCCAATTCCGCAAACACGCGTTGTACCGTATTGGGATTGACGCCCGCTTCAAGCGCAAGTTCTCGTACGGCCGGCATTTTCGCGCCCGGTTTATACGTTTGATTGGCTATCCGCATACTCATAACATCCACCATCTGTAAATAAATCGGACGTTCATTGTCAAACTTCCATGGCATATTCTCTCCTCACCGTATTAGGAAACTAATACAGTAATATAATAATACATTTTACGGGCCTGTCAATAAAAAAATGCATGATTTTTCACGCTTCATGCATTCTCTTTACGGACGAATTTTTTTATACAGCCACTCTTTCAGAACGACAGCGTTATTGTGTAGCGGATCTTTGCTGGCATACAACAACGTTACGTTTTCTTTCTTCAACAATATTTTCACCTTTTCAATGATTTCTTCGCGATCGTCATTCGCTTCCAGCTCGGCCCTATAGCGATCGGCAAAGTCTGAAAACGCATCTGCGTGTGCATGAAACCATTTTCGCAATTCGTTCGAGGGCGCCGCCTCTTTCAGCCAGGCGGTCAGATGCGCGTCTTCTTTCTTCATGCCGCGCGCCCACAGGCGATCAACAAAAATACGGGCGCCGTCCGTTTTTTCCGGCTTTTCATAAATACGACGAAGTTGTATTTGGAACATAAATGAATCCTCCTCCAATAGTTAAGGCCGCAGGTAACAGAAAGGCTAGCCAACGCAGCTCATGATATTGCCTATATAGTAAATCCCCCCTATCACTCCGCTTATAATCAACAGCCTTACCGCAGAAGATGAAGCGATCGAAAATAATTTTCTTTTTGCTTCTGTGTCTCTGCCGAAATTCAGTATCAAGACATACAGTTTTAACAAAAAACTTATTATGCATATTATAAGTCCATATTTAAAAGCGAAGCCGACCATAAAAAAGCCAAACTCGACACTTGCCATTCCGAGTGCGAATCCGATAAAAAAACATATATAAAAAAATATATCGAGCGCTATTGATCCCCACAATATGATTTTTACTACTTTCTCTCTGTTATCCATACCGTCAGTTTGTTCCGTCAATTTTCTTTATTCACTGTCTCTCTAT
>CAUVBZ010000067.1:0-6547 GCA_963550455.1 uncultured Erysipelotrichaceae bacterium | reverse complement strand
CGATGAACATAAAGATGACGACCAAAAATGGATCATGCAGTGGCTTCAGGAGCACGGCTTCGAGCCGGAGAACGGAGAAACAAAGTGAGTCTCTACAGCAGTCTGGAACTGGATACGATTCTGGAACAGATTCAACACCTATGCCAGACGGATTTAGGCCGTCGGCGAATACAGGCTCTGCAGCCCTCGTTTGAACCACTGCGTATCCGCTTGGAAAACGGGCGCATCAAAGAGACGATGCAGGCCTGCCTGGAGAAGGGCGTCCTTTCGCTTGCAGGCGTGCATGACTGTACGGCCGTTTTTGAAAACGCCCGGCGCGGCCGCATTTTGACGATCGCCGAACTGGGGCAGGTTCTTCGCTTCCTGCGGGCGGTTCGTGCGATAAAAGCCTATGATCGGACGCTTCTCTTTCCGCATCCGCTTTTACATGATCTTTTTGATTCCCTGATCGTGAAGACGAAGGAAGAAATGAAGCTTGACGCATGCATCGATGTCGAAGAGGGAATGAAGGACGACGCCAGCGAAGCGCTGAAAGAAATACGGCGATCCTTGCGCGAAGCGCAGGCGGCCGTCAATGAAGCGGCGAACGCTTTTCTACAGACGCATAAGGACAGCGTCGTCGACTCCATCGTCACTTACCGCAATGAACGGGCGCTCGTCCTTGTGCGCGCTTCCGATAAAAATATGTTCAAGGGTCTGGTCTATGGCGATTCGGCCAGCGGACAGGCTTCGTATATCGAACCGGCGGCGCTGATGGCCGCCAACAACCGCGTTCAGTCCGTCCGCGCCAAAGAGGCGCAGGAGGTCAACCGCATTTTAACGATCTGCTCCCATGTCGTGCAGGAAATCAGCGAAGAAGAGCTGGGTAATCTGGAGACATGCGGAATTTTGGACGCGCTGTTTGCCAAGGCGGACTGGGGCATGCGGCGTGAAGCCTGCGTGGCTTCGCTCGTAAACGGCTTCCGAATTGATCTGGAAAAAGCCCGGCACCCGCTCATCGACCCGAAAAAGGTCGTCAGCAACACCTATCGTCTCACCGATCCGCAGCGCATTCTTTTAATTACGGGCCCGAATACCGGCGGCAAAACGGTTTCACTGAAAATCATCGGTCTGTTTACGCTGTTATCTTATTGCGGTATTCCGGTTCCGTGCGCATCGGCCGTTCTGCCTTTCTTTGACGCCGTTTATGCCGATATCGGCGACGATCAGTCCGTGGCTTCTTCTTTAAGTTCCTTTTCGGCACATGTCGAAAAGCAGGCGGAAGCCCTGGCGCATGCGACGGAAAAGTCGCTGGTTCTGCTCGATGAAATCGGTTCGGGAACCGATCCCCGCGAAGGGGAGGCGCTGGCCATTGCAATTTTAAACGCTTTGCGCCAAAGAGGAACGACAGCCGTCGTGACGACGCATTACGCGCGCTTAAAAGCGTATGGCAAGCGACATGACGATATTTTGCTGGCTTCCGTACAGTTCGATATGGAAAAACTGGCGCCGACGTATGTTTTTCAGCAAGGCGTAAGCGGGTCATCCAATGCGCTTGAAGTCGCCGAGCGCTACGGTCTGCCGAATGAAGTTATCAAGGAAGCGCGCTTTTTGAAAGTCCAGGCGCGCTCGCAGGAAGACCAGCTGATTGAACGTCTGGATCGCCAGCTGGCGCAGGCAAAAGAAAAAAATGAACAACTGAATGCGAAGCTACAGGAGATCACGCAGTTTCAGAAAAAGCTGAAACAGGAACAGGCGCAGTTTGAAGCGATGAAAGACGCCTGGAAGATTGGAGCACAGGAACAGGCGGCCGCCTATTTGGAAGACGCCCGAAAAAAAGCGGATGCGATATTGAAGAAGATCCGCCAGAGGCAGACGACGGCGAAATATCATGAAATTCTGGCGGAAAGAGCCAAGCTGGAAACGCCGGAACCGGTCGAAAAAGAAAGTACAAAGACACCGCATGCGTTTGCGGTCGGCGATATCGTGGAGCTGCGCGCCAACGGACAGGTGGCCCGCATCATCCGCGTCAACCGCAAAGACATAACCGTCGACCTCAACGGCCGCGAGGTGCACGTGCGTGCGCCGCAGATTCGTCCCTCTTTGCGGGTGCTTGCTGCTCCCAAGCCGAAGCCGGAAGTGAACATTGCGCAGGCTTCTGTGTTTGCGTCATTTACGAATGAATGTAATCTGATCGGCATGCATACGGATGAAGCGGTGGAAGAGCTGTATCGCTACATGTCCGACGCCGCGGTGCGCGGTGTTCGGCAGGTTCGTATTATCCACGGCGACGGCAGCGGAGCCTTGCGGTCTGCCGTCTGGCATGCCTTGCGGCAGATGCCGAATGTCGCTTCATTTGAGATGGCGCCTTTATCACAGGGCGGCAGTGGCGCCACGATTGTAAAAATGCAGTAAACTTGAGCTATGAACGCGGAATATATTAAAGCAAAGCTGAAAACGCTGCCGCATCTTCCGGGCAGTTATCAGATGAAGGATAAAAACGGAACGATCATCTATGTCGGCAAGGCGAAAGATCTGCACAATCGCGTAAATCAATATTTTACGGGAGCGCATGATTTTAAAACGACCAAAATGGTTTCGCAGATCGAGGATTTTGATTTCATCGTCACGCGTACGGAAAAAGAAGCGCTGGTGCTGGAAATCAACCTCATTAAAAAAAATCGGCCGAAGTACAACATTCAGTTCATGGACGATTCGACCTATCCGTATATTAAGCTGACTCGTGAAACGTACCCGCGTCTTTTGATTGCCCGCGACATGAAAAAAGATAAGAAAGCACGCTATTACGGACCGTTTCCGGACACCGGCGCCGCCCGAAGGACGCTGAAGGTTCTGCAGTCTCTTTACCTGTTTCGCCGCTGTGCGCGGATGCCGGATAAAGAGTGCCTTTACTACCATATGGGACAGTGTCTCGGCCCGTGCCAATATGCCATCGATCCGGCCGTTTATAAAGAGATGGGAGAGCAGGTCGGGAAATTTTTAAACGGAGACAAGGCCGATGTCGAAGCCGCCTTACGCCAAAAAATGCGGCAGGCTTCCGATGCGCTGCAGTTTGAACAGGCGCAGCAGTACAAGGAGCTTCTGGAAAGCATTGCCCATACATCCGCCTCCGATCAGATCGTGGAGAAGGATCGCTCTTTCGACGGCGACGTGTTTGTCTGGTACGCCGATAAAGGTTATATCGCCATCACGGGTCTTCTTGTCCGCCACGGAACGGTGTTGGCCAAGGAATGGAAGCTGCACCCGCTGTATGGCGATGCGGAGGAGGAGTTTGTCAATTTCCTGCTTCAGTATTATGAAAATCATCCGAAGGTGCAGGAACTGATTTTGCCTGCGTGCATGAAGCCGGAAACAAGCGCGGAACTTGCGGAAATGTTGGCGGTTTCGATTGTCCGGCCGCAGAAAAATTATCGAAAAAAGCTCATCGACATGTGCATGGAAAACGCCCGGAAACAGTTGGAACTGAAATTTCAGATCGCGGAAAAACAGGCGCAGGAAACGGAGGACGCCGTCCGGGAACTGGGGCGCCTTGCCGGCCACACCATGCGGCGGGTGGAATTATTCGACAACTCGCATACAGGCGGGACGTTTACGGTCGCGGCCTGCGTTGTCTATGAGGACGGGAAACCGGTTCGTAAGGATTATCGGCTGTATAAGCTACATACGGCCAATAGCGATGTCGAAAGCATGAAAGAGGTTTTATATCGAAGATACTATCGTCTGCTTACGGAGCACGGCCGCCTGCCGGACGGCATTCTGGTCGACGGCGGTCTTGGACAGATTCATGCGGCCGCGGAAATTATCGGAAGCCTCGGCTTGAATGACGCCATATGCATCATGGGGCTGGTCAAGGACGAGCACCACCACACCCGCGCCTTGATGGATCAAACCGGCGCCCAGGCCGCCATTGATAAAAACAGTCCGTTATTTTTCCTGCTGACGCGAATGCAGGATGAAGTACATCGGTCGGCGATTACATATCATCGAAAACTGCGGGCCAAGGCGGCGACTCGTTCGATTCTGGACGAAATCGAGGGCGTCGGGCCGAAGCGGAAGCGGCAGCTGCTAAAGGCGTTTACAAATTTTACCGGGCTGAAAGAGGCGAGTGTCGAGCAGATTGCAGAAGTCGTTCCGGAAGAAGTGGCAAGACGCGTTTATGAAACACTGCATATGGAACAATGATATAATGACGAGCATGAGTATAACGACGTTGGCGGGAAAGCCGAAGAAGAGATGGACGCTGTTTTTTGTGGTGGCGGTGATCGGCATCGTGTTTTCCTGCCTTGCGGTTATGAACCATCATTATGATTCGCTGGCGCGTTACCCGTACCGCGATCAAAAATCGCGCGAATTGATCAAGCAATATCTGAATGAAGAGGAAATCGCCTACATCATTGAATATTCAATACCGCCGAATATGTTTATCGCCTTTATTCAGGAACCCGGATTCAGCATTTACCACGCGGCGGAATATAAAAAATTATCACAGACCATGTGGCAGGAAACGCCGAGGCATATCGTGGAGATGGTGGAACAGACACGCGCGTATATCGATGTAGATACGCTGATCCATGAAATTACCGACGGCAATTATACTTATGATGTTCTGGCCGACTGGCTGCAGCATGGGGACGTCTATGCGCCGCAAGCGGATCTGTTGGCGGAGCCGTCTCGCAGCGACGCTTTTTTGGATGGCGAAACGACCATAGCCAAACGCGTTCCGCCGGACCTTATCCTTTTGGAGGATGCGCTTCCGCACGCCAAAGCGCTGTGGATTTCGAAAACGATTCAGGAGCCTTTGGCCGCTTTATGCAGGGCGATCGGGAAGGAGGAAGCTTCCGTCGACGCCTTTGGCGGTCTGTCGATCGAAAGGGGCTATGTCTCCTATGAACAGCAGGCGGAACTGTCCGCGTCGCTTTATGCACCGGGCCAGGATGAGCGGCAGCTGGGCACGTCGGTGGACGTTGCGGTGGCGGGCATAGCGGATGACGCCTTCGCCAAGACATGGCAGGCGGACTGGCTTCGGGAACATGCGTGGGAATACGGGTTTGTCGTCGATCGTGAAGAAGAACCGTACCACCTTCGCTATATCGGTTATATCCTTGCGCAGACCCTGCATGATGACCGAATGACTTTTCGGCAATATGCGATGGAACAGACGCATGAAGAACGGGTGATCACCCGATAAAAAAAGAAGCCGCTTATCGGGCGGCGGCATTCCATACGCGGTTCAGCAGAGTGTTGACCAGATCGCGGCGGTAACGGTTTCGTCTCGCTTTTCGCATCGCATTGAAATCCTGCTGTTTTTCAGCTTTAAGAGCGGTATGAATGCCCCATAAGAACAGCAGGTCGTGCACGAGGCTGTGCGAACCGGCCGGCCGTTTTTTCTTTTTCGGAAACAGGGCCGCTTTCTTCTGTGTTTTCTGCGTCAGAGCAAAAGTCCGATCCAGCTTATCCGACATTTTGTTCAAAGCCCTCAACAAAGGGAAACAATGCCGCAGAAAGTTGAAGAAAGTAAAAAGAAAGAGGATGCCGGCGGCCGGCAAAAGAAATTTTAACGGCTGTAAGAAGTCCATAACCCTATTCTAATACCCGCGCATGGAAGATTTCAAATTCTGTTATAGAATGAAAGATATGGAAAAAGTTATTTTGCTGTCCGACACGCATCGGGATGAGTCGTTTTTGCGGAAAATACCGTCGCGACACCCGGACGTGCATCTGTTCTGGCATTGCGGCGACAGCGAATTGCCGCGCCGCTATCTGCAGGGGTGGGTCTGTGTGCAGGGGAATTGCGACGCATATCAGGAGTATCCGGACAGCCGTATCATCGCGCTGGCGGGACATCGCTTTCTGCTGGTGCACGGGAATCGGTATCTGGGAATGTTCCATACGTTCGACCGGCTTGTGTCCTTTGCCCGCCTCCGACACTGCGATGCGGTCTGCTTCGGGCATACGCATGTGTACGTCGATCAGACCGTTTCGGGTATCCGTCTGCTGAATCCGGGGAGCCTTCGTTTTCCGCGCGACGGAAAAGAACCGTCCTACATGCGCCTGGAAGTTAGCGAAGCGGAAATTCACGCTGAGCGGCTGTTTTACCGATGAAACGGCGGTTGAAATTCCACCCGGACAGCTTGTATAATGCGCGAATTTCTGCTATAAATATCGTACTGTCCTGGTAGCTCAGCTGGATAGAGCTTCCGCCTTCTAAGCGGACGGTCGTGGGTTCGAATCCCGTCCAGGACACCAGAAAAAATACCGTCCGTTACATGGAGGCGCATCGAAACGTATTTTGGGGATTGTGATGCGATCATCTATCCGACGGAGCCGGTAATCGCATAACGGGTATTCGGTAAAAGCCGGGTATCTGTTTTTTTGACTTCGTTTCCTGTACGGTCAAACGACATTGACCGGCGCCCGTTTGATGATACGATGGTGGCATATGAATTATTATGAACAGATACGGCAGGACATTGAACTTGCTTTACAAAAACAGGAATTGGAAGAAGCCGCCTTTTTAATCCGAAAAGAGCGGGAGATGCCGTATATT
>CAUVBZ010000066.1:0-6615 GCA_963550455.1 uncultured Erysipelotrichaceae bacterium | reverse complement strand
CGCCGGATCCCGCTTTCGATTTTGAGGTCAAATTTTTTGACCTCAAAAATTCCCGTTCCTCTTTTGTGAGCTGAAACATGAAATCATCGTCAAATTTCTCAATATTATTCTTGACCTGCTCATTAAATCTTTTGGTTTCATACCCGTATATCTCTGCCCATTCAAAGTCGAGCATAACTTTCTGCCCCCCCCTGATGAGAGAGTTTTGGTTCACAAAAAAGCGCAGACCATTCCGCCTGCGCTTCCACATATTCCGTTTTCTGTTTCAGTGACTTGAAGAAAGTGTCCGTCTTTGTCAATCTTCGTCTTTATCTTTCAGACGTTCCTTTAACGCTTCGACCTCTTCGTTCAGCGTATCGATCTTTGAGCGCGCAAAGGCGATCTGCTTCCGAAAGTCTTCTTTCAGATTCGGCTGATCGGTGATATCGATCCGATACAGCAGATCGTCGATCGAACGCGAAAGCTTCGTGATCTCGGCGACCTTTGCGTCGACCGTTTCCTGAAACCGCGCCATCGCCCGATCGCGTTTCCCATCCCAGAAAATCTCCTTGGCCTCATTAAACTCCGTCCACAGACGATCATTGTCGGCCTTTCCGGAATAGCCGGCGGCGCTCCATTCCTTATCCAGCTGTTTCATACGCTCCGTATTTTCGCGCGAATAAACGGCCGATGCGGAAATCTTTTTCGCCTCTTCAATCAAAGCCTGTTTCGCTTCTACAGACGTTTTAAACTCGGCGTCTCTCTTCTTAAAAAATTCTTTGCGCTTGTCATAAAAGACCTGCCGCACTTCGTTATATTCAGCCCATAGTTTCTCGTCCAGATCATGTCCCGACGAGCCGGCGGCTTTCCACTCCGCAAACAAAGCCTCGATTTTCGCCGAAGCTTCACGGAAGTTCACGGCCTTTTCCACTTCCTGCTTTGTGCGGGCGATAATCTCCATCTTTTTTTCCTTCGCTTCCGCACGGCGGGAATCCAGATCGGCAAAATAAGAATTCTGTTTCTGACGCAGTTCTCTTTCGACCGCCCGCAGACGATTCATCAGTTCACGATCCGTCTTCTCGCCGGCCGACGCCAAATCGCGCATCTGATCTTTCAGTTCATTCAGCTCCTTGCGAGCATTCTTGAAACTGGCACTCTCCCTAAGCTTTTCGGCCGCTTCGACGATCGCGTTTTTCGCCTTGCGATTTTCCTGCATTTCGGCAAAATGCGGCGCAAAGTCCGCTTCCGCCTTCTTCAGCCGCTTGGCACTCTCCGCGTCCTTAACCGTATGCCAGTCTTTCAAAGTCGCAAATTCCTGTTTAATCGCTTCCAGCTTTTCTGCGGCGTCCTCCCCTTCATAGGTGCGGGCAAGAATTTCGGCCTGACGAGCCAGCTCCCTCTTCCGGATCAGCTGTTCCTCCATAACCGCAACCGCATTGTCGCCATATTCGGTGCCATATTCCACAGCCCCGCCCTCTTCGCGGGAGTGCTTCCAGGAGAACATCTGATAATCGCCGCCCGTATCGATTCCGTGCCAGTGGCCGTGCCCGTCCTGCGCGTCTTCATGCGGTGCGCACGGTTTCCCTTCGGCATCTTTTGCACCATAAAGAATATCGACGACATATCCGCCGAACGTCTTATGCTGCTTTCTGCTGCTCTTTGCAAACGAATCATTGAACTCAGGCTTATTCATAGTTTCCCCTTTTCGTCTCTGTTTATTATTCTACATGTTTCTTAAAAAACCGCATCAGAAATTACGCGGATTTTTCCCCGTCCGCTTCATCATTTTCTCCAGATTGGCTTCATTCAGCTGTCCGCTGCGCTGCATGCGCCCCATCGTTCCCATGACCTTCTTCATCTTTTCATACGAAGAGATACAACGTGTCACCTCCGTTAAACTGGTGCCGCTGCCGGCGGCCACGCGCCGCTTCATGGAACTGCGCATCCGACTTGGATCCTGCCGCTCCGCCTTTGTCATCGACTGGATAATCGCCCGTGTCCGCTTCATCTGACTGCCCGCCTTGGCATCGTCGATCATATCGGCATACTGATTGAAGCCCGGTATCATCTTCATGATTCCGCCCAAGGGGCCGAGTTTCTGAATCTGCTCCAGCTGTGACAGCATATCGTCCATGGTAAACGAGCCGGACATCATCGCTTCGGCAATCCGCTCCGATTCCGCCATGTCCATCTTTTCCTGCGCCTTTTCGACAAACGAAACGACGTCGCCCATACCCAGAATCCGATCCGCCATGCGATCCGGATAGAAAAGATCGATATCTTCGATTTTTTCCCCTTCGCCGACAAACTTGATGGGCAAGCCGGTGATCGCCTTGACCGACAGGACGCCGCCGCCGCGCGCATCGCCGTCAAACTTCGTTACCACCAGACCCGTCAAAGGCAACGCTTCCGCAAAGTTTTCCGCCACATGGACGATATCCTGTCCGGTCATCGCATCGACGGTCAGCAAAATCTCCTGCGGATGAACAAGGGCGTTGATATCCTGCAGTTCCCGCATCATCGCTTCATCCACATGCAGACGGCCGGCGGTATCGATCAATACCGTATCATATTCCTTTTCGCGGGCATAGCGAATCCCGTCCCGCACCGTTTCCAAAGCGGAAACGGACGGCCCCTGCGTATATACCTCGCAGCCGATCTCTTTACCTAAAGTCTGCAGCTGTTCAATGGCCGCCGGACGAATCACATCGGCGGCGATCAGCAGAGGATTGCGATTTTGTTTACGCTTAAGCATGTGCGCGATTTTTGCGGCGGATGTTGTTTTTCCGGTTCCCTGCAGACCGACCATCATCAAAACCGTCATCCCCTCCTGCGCAAACTGCACCGGCGCCTGCTTTTCACCAAGTAGATGAATCAGCTCGTCATGGACAATTTTAACCAGCTGTTCCCCCGGCTCCACGGCATTCAGGACATCCCGGCCGCGCGCCGTCTCGCGGACATCATTCAAAAAGTCTTTAACGACGCGATAATTGACATCCGCTTCCAGCAGTGCAAGGCGCACTTCTTTCAGCATGTCCTCCATATTGGCATCGCTTAATTTTCCCTTGCCGATTACATTCCGCAAAGCTTTATGCATACGCGCACTTAATGAATCAAACGCCATCTTCTCCACCTCATCGATTGCCGTTATTTTACCATGAACCGGACGACTGAAAAAACAGTATAATTTTGCCATATGGAAACAGTCAGACTGCAGGAAGGCGTATTTCTTCATATCCGCAGAACAAAGGCATTTAAAGAAAACCGCATCGATCTGTACTTTACAAAACCGCTGAATGAAACGACAAGAGCCCGATGCCTTCTGCTGTCGGCCATGATCCCGGAAGCGGGCGAAAATCTGCATGAAAAACGAAAACTGATTTCCGCTTTAGATGCCCTTTATGGCGCCCGACTTTCCATCCGGACATTTACGGTCGGCGCCAACAACTGCCTGCTCATTTCCCTTTCCGCCCTGCAAAAGACCTACGTTCAGGAAGAGATCCTGCTTCCGCAATGGCAGCTGCTCGCCCGCCTGCTCAATCCTTCCTTCTCTCAGCGCCAATTGGACGAGGCCAAACAGCAGGCATTTTTCAATACCATGGAAGAGCGCGAGGACCCGGACGCCAACAGCCGACAGGAAGTGCTGCGCTTATGTCCGGACACCGTCCGCTTCAAGGCGAACCCAACCCCGGAAAGTTATGAAACCGTCTCCCTGACCGACATTCAAAACGAATTCACCGATCTCTTGCAACATGGCCGTATCGATATCTGCGCAATCATCGACACCGATCCGGATAAATTTCTCTCCATTCTAAACCGCACCGTCTCCTTTACGCCGCGCCAAGGCGTCGTTATCGCTCCGGCGGCCGGAAAAACGATGCGTAAGCGGACAAGGCAGGTTCGTCGTAAAAGCCTGCAAAGCGCTCTTGCTCAGCTTTACGATACGGGAATTGTCCTTTCCGATGCACGCATGCCCGCTCTCATGCTTGCCAACGGCATTTTAGGAGCGCTGCCGACTTCGCTTCTTTTTCAGGAAGTGCGCGAAAGAAACAGCCTCTGCTATGCGATCGATTCCGAGCTTTATCTTTATGACGGCCTTTTACAGATCACGGCGCAGATGCGGCCAGCAAACCGGGCGGCGGTCGCCGATCTTATCCAAAAACAGATCGCACGCGTGCAGCAGGGCGATTTCCCCGATACACTTCTTTCGGAAGCAAAGAAAATCTATGCGGATAACGGACGCGGAGCACGTGACAGTCTGGACGTATGCAGTCGGGAAATGTTGATCGAAGCGCTTTTGAACAAGCCCGCTCTCCATACGCGGATACAGCGTGCTTTTTCCCGTATCAGCCGCAAAGACATCATGCTCGCATCAACCGCCTGGCGCTGTCGGGCGAATTTCGTACAGCTGGGAAAGGAGATTTAGGCATGCGCCATACCGATCGTCAGCTTCATGAAACCTGGTATGAGTGGACGCTGTCAAACGGCCTGCAGGTCACCTTATTTGCAAAGCCGCATTTTGCCACGTCGTGCGTCATGCTGACGTGTCCGGTCGGCTCACTGTATGAAGCCGGCGACGACGATGAACCGGCGGGCATCGCGCATTTTCTCGAGCATAAGCTGTTCGAACACGACGGCGCGGATACGACGCACGCCTTCTCACTGCTTGGCGCGGCCGTCAATGCATGGACATCCTATGAGGAAACGGTCTGCTATTTTGAAACGGCGGCCGCGGATATTCAAAAGCCCCTGCTTCTGCTGCTCTCCTTCCTTAATCAACGCGCTTGGCAAAAGGCGTCCGTCGAGCGGGAAAAAGGCATCATTCTGGAAGAACACCGCTCCTATATGCAGGACCCTGACAATCGCCTGTTTCTGGAAACCATGCGTTCCCTTTATCCGGGGCATCCGATCGGGAATGATATTACCGGTACGCAAGCGTCGATCATGCAGATTTCTCCGGCTCAGCTTCAACGCTTTTACGCCCGTCATTACACGCCGGCCAATATGCACCTGACGCTGGTCACGCCGCAGAAGCCGGAACGTATCTTTGCCTGCCTTGAGCAATGGGCGCAAACGAATGAGGTGCCTTTTCCGTCCGTCAAGCCGCCGGCGCGCGTTTTAACGGCTGCGGACGTCGGTATCCGTGCCTTTCATTCCTTTTCCATGCCGGCCGAGAGCGGTCGAACAATGGTCGGATATCGGCTGCCGGTTTTATCTGCAAATCCGCGGCGGCGGATGAAAGCGGAATGGGAAATCCGAATCGCTTTGGAACTGTGGTTTTCACCATTGCATGCGGCGTACCAGACTTGGCTGGATCAAAAACGGATTTCCGTCAATTTCGGTTATGATTTATCAGTTTTTCATGATCTTTGTTATGTGCTGTTTTTTGACGAACAACAGGATGCGGATTTCCCGGCATGGCTTGATCAGCAGCTTACCGATCTCAAACATGCCCGAATCAGTCCGGAACCGTTTACATCAATTCAGAAAAGGCTATATGGTGAAATCGTGCAGGCCTTCGATACGCCGGCGCAGCTTTGCGAAATTGTTTCCGATCATTCGTTGTATGGCGTCACGCTTTTTGACGAACTGCGTCTGCTTCGTAAGATAACGGCGGATTCTTGCATGAAACAGATTCAAAAAACGGATTTTTCCGTACGCACCGCAACAATTCTGCAGATCTGATCACATCGGTATAAAATGGCACATTTCGCCTTTCCTTTCGGGCGGCAGGAGAACGATCTGAAACAAATGCGGCGATCCGATCATTTGGCTTTCTTCCATGGGTATGAAAAAATCGCTTTACACGCAGGAGGATACAGCATGAATCAATGTGTACTGGTCGGTAAAATCAAGGAAACACCGGAACTGACGACAACCCCGAAGGGAAATACGATCGCCAAACTCGTCATGGAAGTTGATCACAGTTTCCGCAACGAAGACGGGACGCTGGGAAGCGACCTGTTTCAGGTTACCTTATGGCGCGGCATCGCGGAGGAATGTGCGTCGCTCTGCCGGCCGGGCGACTGGATCAGTCTGAAAGGGCGTCTGGAAGGCGGCTCCTATGAAAAAAACGGAGCGACGCGCTACAGTGCAGGCGTCATTGCGGAAAAAGTTGAATTTCTTTCCCGCCGCATCGACGCGGCCGCCCATTAAAAGCAAAGATCGCCCGTGGGCGATCTTTATTTATGCGTCAGTTCATGCCGAGCGCGTTTTAAATCTTTTTTTAAATCGGAGCAGGAATGGTTACAGGAGCCCTTGATTCCACATCCCGAACAGTCGGTGGCGCCGTTTATCCATATGGAGCGGATACTCAGTCCCAGAAATAATAGAATCACCGCCAATACAATCAAAGTCGGAGCATTCATCGGCACGCCCCCTTTCCTGTATTAGTCTTGTCTAACTTATTGAAAATGTCAAGTGTTCCGCTCTTTGCCCATATGCATCAAACATAAAGATAATTTCGTCATCTTTGCCACTTTCTACCACTTTGATATCCGGCTTCGGAATTTTACTTCCAAGGTCTATTTGCGGCCACTGATATGCAATCTCTGTTTCCGCATAATATTTTTTTGAACCGGAATCATAATATACAGTAAAAATTTTGTCCTCATCAATATATTTAATGGTTGCAAT
>CAUVBZ010000065.1:0-6667 GCA_963550455.1 uncultured Erysipelotrichaceae bacterium | reverse complement strand
CCGCTGACCCTCTGCTTGTAAGGCAGATGCTCTCCCAGCTGAGCTAAACCTCCGCGGGCACACGAAGTGCCTAAATAATATACCATTGCCTCCATGCAAGGTCAATAACCCTTTTTCAGCTCAAAGTTTCAAAATGATAAACGCGACATTCTGCCACATTTGCCTAAGAAACGTTCATCCTCTAAACGACCGGTTCGAGATGTACGAGTACAATTTCCGGGTTATTATACAGCCGCGGAATGCCGTGATACTGCTTGACAAGCCCGCGCGAGATCACCAATACCGTGCGATCCAGCACATGCATGCCCTGCGTATATTTAGGCAAAACGCCCTGCTGCGGAGCCGCCGCCGGTATTTTGAAACCCGGCATACGCCATTGCCCGCCATGCGCATGGCCGGACACAACCATCTGACAATCCAGTTTCCGATACAATTCCACCCAATGCGGCCGATGCGACAGCAAAATCCGATACCGATCCGTCGTAAACAGCGCGTTGATATCCTCCGCGCGATAATCCGCCTCATGTTTCCGGCAGGGAATACCCGCCAATTCCAGAACAGTATCGCCTTTTTGGAACAAAACCGATTGATTTTGCAAAGTCTGCACGCCAAATTCACGCAGCTCTTTTAATACAAGCTCGACGTCGCGGTGCTTTTCTTCATGGTTCCCCGTGCAATAAAACATCGGAATTCCCTGCAGCTGCTTTAACAACGTAAACGTATTTCGTTTGCCGTCGTCTTCCTGCACCATATCTCCCGGCATCACGATCAGATCCGGCTTCTCTTTTAAAACCAATAGCGCCAGCTTCTCCATGTTCAAGCCGAAATATTCATTATGCAGGTCGCTTAAGACCAACATTCGCACCGGCGTTTTAATCCGTGCAGATTGTAACGTATAATGCGTGACGTCAATCTTATCGCCCGGCAACCCCGGCAAAACAAACGCCAATCCGCTTAGACATGCGAGCCCCGCCAGATTTCGTTTCTTCATCCGATACCTCTGCTTTCTTTAACTATACAGACATCTTCGACTCACTCAAAGCAAGCCGCGCCGCCCCATAAATGCCGGCGTCATTTCCCAACATGGCAAGTGTAACCTGCGGTTTTTCATGAAGCAGCGGCGTCAGACGATCATACGTTTTCTGTACCAGCTTCGTCAGCCATTCACCCGCCGCCGAAACACCGCCGCCAAGTACAAACACCTGCGGATCACATACATACGTCAAAGTCGATAAAGCCCAGCCTAAATAACGCATACATGTTTCCATCGTCAATACTGCCAGCTCATCCCCCTGCTTGGCGCAGTCGCATACATCCTTACAGGTCAATGTTTTAAAAGCACGCATGGAAGAGGCCTGCGGATATTTTTCCAAGATCCGCCGCGCTTCCCGAACGATTCCCGTCGCCGAAGCCACCTGCTCCAGACAGCCCGTGCCGCCGCAATTGCACATTTCTTTTTCTTCCTCACGGATATGAATATGTCCGATCTCGCCGCCCAGACCGTGACTGCCCGCCACAATGCGCCCGTTTACAATAATACCGCCGCCGACGCCGGTGCCGAGTGTTACAAAAATAATATTGTCATGCCCTTTGCCGCCGCCCTGCCACATTTCGCCAAGCGCCGCGACATTTGCATCGTTTCCCACATAACATTCAACGCCGCCGCCCAAAAGCTGCGATAAAACCTTTGCCGGATAAATATCCATCCAGCCCAGATTGACGCACACTTCCACGTGCCCATCCGGCTGAACCGGTCCCGGGACGCCGACGCCGATTCCTAAGATATCCTCTTTGCTCAATCCCTTTTGAAAAACATGTTCCTGAATCGACTGCGCGACCTCCTCCAAAATATGCAAACCGCCATCCGCATGATCGGTGGGAATTTCCCACTTATCTTCCAAGCGGCCGCTCACATGAAACAGGCCTATTTTAACCGTCGTTCCGCCGATATCCACACCGACACAATATGTATTTGCCATTTTCCCATCCCTCACTATGCTCATTCTACAACATCTGCCGCCTCTTCCCAAAGATCGGTCGACGCCGGAACGATCGTCACGCCATGTGCGTGATGCACAAGCGTGATTTCCACGCCGAACGCTTTTTGAATATTGGCGGCGGTCAGTACCGTTTCCTTGTCCCCGACGACCGTTTTATGATCGGCCGTAAACAGGATCACCTGATCGGCGATCGCATAGGCATGATTCGGGTCATGTGTGTTCAAAAGAATACCGATATGATCTTTTTTTGCCAAAGCTGAAAGCATCTTCAAAATGGCGATCTGATTGCGGAAATCCAGTCCGGTTTCCGGCTCGTCCAAGACAAGCAGTTTCGGTCGGGAAGCTAACGCGCGGGCAATCAGCACCAGCTGCATTTCACCCCCGCTCAGCGTCGTACACAGCCGATCTCTTAAGTGTCCTATCCCCACGCGTTCCATCGCTTCTCTTGCCAAAGCATAATCATGCCCGGAAGGCTGCTCAAAAAAGGACAGGTACGCTCCTCGGCCCAGAAGCACCATCTCCATGCATGTATAACCGAAAATCTGTCGATGCGCCTGCGGCACATAGGCCGTCAGCTGTCGGAATTTTTTCGTTCCCAGCTCTTGCGCCGTTTTTCCGTCAAATGTGATCGTCCCCTCATTCAAAGAACGAAAGCCCAGAATACAACGTAGCAGCGTCGTTTTCCCGGCACCGTTCGGCCCCAGCACAGCCAATATGTTTCCATCTTCTAAAGAAGCGGATAGATTTTCAAATAAACGGCGATCTTGGGCAAAGCCGAAGGAGGCCGCATGGATTTCCATCTTCATGTCTGAATGCCTCCCGTTTTTCGCAAGAGAAGGATAAACACCGGAGCGCCGATGACGGCCGTCAAAACGGATACCGGTATTTCCGCCGATGCGGCCGTCCGGGCGACGGTATCAACGCCCAGCAGAAACAAGCCGCCCAGAACAATGCTTGCCGGCATACAGCGGCGAACATCATTGCCTACCAGCATACGCGCCATGTGCGGCACCAATAACCCGACCCAGCCGATCACACCGCATATCGCCACGATCGAAGCGGTGATGGCGGATGCCGAAAGAATGACGAGCATGCGTAAAAGCGGCAGAGACGTCCCGAGGCTGACGGCCTCTTCTTCGGAAAGAGATAAAGCATTTAAGCGAAACCGCAAGGCGAACAAAAGCACAATGCCGCCAAGAATTACCGGCGCCGCAAAAAACAGAGAGCGTCTTGTAACGCCGGAAAAGCCGCCCATCAGCCAAAATGTGATCGCCGGCAGCTGATCTTGCGGATCGGCTATGTATTTCATCAACGAAACCAGAGAGCTGAACAGGGAAGAGATCACCATGCCCGCCAAAATCACCGCGATGATAAAACGACGGTCACCTTTAGATAAAGACGACGTCACCAGCAGAACAAGAAAAACGGCCATAATGCCGCACAACATGGCCAGAACCTGTATATAGCCCGCCTTCCAGCCGAATAAAATACCCAGCGCCGCGCCGAAAGAGGCGCCCTGCGCGGTTCCCAATGTATCCGGTGTCGCCAGCGGATTGGCAAACAGACTTTGAAAAGCTAAACCCGCCGCCGCCAGACCCGCTCCGGCAAGAACACTCATACAGATGCGCGGCAGACGCACGTTCCATAAAATGATCGCCGCGTTCGAGACGGTCGGCCGCCCCAGAAGTAAACGGATCACATCGTGCGGCGCGATGAAAAAACGACCGATTCCCATAGCCGCCAATGAACCGATTACGATGGCCGCCAGACCGAGGCACATAACAATCCGATAGCGCTTTTTCATGCTTCACAACCTCAAAAATTCGTCCCGACAACGCTTGAAAAGCAGGTGTATATTCTTCACTTCCTTTTCTCGTTTTTATTATAGAGGTTTTTCATGCGTTAAAAGCAAGGTTTGCGTTCGTATATACCACCATACGCCGGCCGCCACCATGGCTTCGCTCACGGTCAGGGCACTATAGACGCCGGCGGCGCCGAATAGACGCGGCAGTATAAACAGCGCCAACAAAGGGAAGACGAAAGAGCGCAGAATGGCAATCCACATCGAAGCTTGATGCCGCAACAGCGCCTGCAGAATAAATGTCGCCAATACGTTATAGCCGAGAAATAGGAAGCAGGGAAAATACAGGCGGAAAATATAGGAGCCCAAAGATACCGTCGCCCCTTCCGCATGAATGAACACATACAAAATCCGGCCCGGGAAAATTTCCCCCGGCAACATGAACAGGATGCCTAAAACCAAGACGGAAAACAACGCTCTTCGATAGAAAGCGCGGACACGATCCGTTCTGCCGGCGCCATGATTGACGGAAACCGCCGGCAAAATCGTCTGCCCGACGCCGGCAAACAGCGCCTGAAATAAAATGGTGATCGTATTCACGACGCCATAGATGCCCAGCGCTTCCGTTCCTCCGTAAATCCGCATCATCTGATTCATGACAATCGCCAGCGCCACGTTGCCAAGGTCCAGCAGAGAAGAACTGAAACCGGTCCGCAAGATTTTTTTGATGCAGACGTTCAGCCGTTCGGTATGCACGAAGCGAAGCCGGTTTTTCGGACTGAAAAAATGCGAAGACATGATGGCGGCCTGCACCAGCGTTCCCAGTACGGTCGCGATCGCCGCTCCCGAAACCCCCATCCGCAAAGGAAAAACCAACAGCCAGTCCAGAAACATATTGAGTGAGCCGCCGATCATAACCGCACGTAAGGCACGTTTCGGATCGCCGTCAATCCGTAAAAAGGCGCCCAGATAGTCCGGCAGAACAATAATCGGAAGACACCAGATAATCCAGCGGCCATACGCCATCGCCGTCGGAAAAACCGCGTCGTTCGCTCCGAACAGGCGTAAAATCGGCCCCAGGAAAATAACGAAAACGAGCCATATCAAACCGGTTAAAACGATACATAAAACAAGCGAAGCTGAAAAATAATTATCCGCTTCTTCTCTTTTCCCTTTGCCGATCGCATGCCCATAGCGCACGCTTCCGCCCAGCGCGCAGATACTGCCTACGACATACATCAAGGTATACAGCGGGTTGATCACGGCCAAAGCGGCGGTGCCGATCGCCCCCGCATATTGTCCGACGGCGATGGTATCGACAAAAGAATAGATCGACATCACCAAAGCCGAGCCCAAAGTCGGAATCAGATATTTTCGATATATGTCCCGAATATCGTTGTTTAAGAAATCCATGTCGTCTCCATATCCGCCAATTATAGCGGAATGACCGTCGTTTATCCATTTTCATGTTATATTTGGAGACACATTAAAGGAGTTCTGCGATGACAGACATTTCAGTTTCAAAGCGGCTGCTTCATTTTCTGGAAAACAGCCCGACCGCATTTCAGGCGGTCGATTCAATAAAAGAGGAGCTTGAAAAAAGCGGCTTTTCAAGACTGCAGGAAGGACAACGATGGGTACTTAAAAAAGGCGGAAAGTACTTCACCACACGAAACGGTTCTTCCCTTATCGCCTTCCGCATTCCGAAGCGGACGCCGGCCGGATTTATGATTACGGCCAGTCATGCCGATTCGCCGGCTTTTAAAATTAAAACCAATCCGGAAATTCTTGCCGATGGATATGTCAAACTGAACGTAGAACCGTACGGAGGATTGCTCATGTATCCGTGGTTCGATCGCCCGCTGTCTCTCGCCGGTCGTATCCTGGTACAAAACGGCTCCTCTCTCAACGCCATCCATGTCCATATGAAAAAAGACCTTTTCCTGATTCCTTCCGTCGCCATCCACATGAATCCCGAGGCCAATAACGGACATGCGTTAAATGCACAAACGGACATGTTGCCGGTGATCGGAACCGAAGCGGCGAAAGGCCGACTTTTCCGCCTGATTGCTGAAGAGGCCGGCGTCAAAGAAAATACGATTGTGGCGCACGACCTTTATCTGTATATTCGTGAAGCCGGACGCGTATGGGGCGCATGCGACGAATTTATCTCCGCCCCGCATCTGGATGATCTGCAATGTTCTTATGCAAACCTGCACGGCTTCCTGCAGGCGGAAAACGGCAATTCCATTCCGGTCATGGCCGTCTTCGATAATGAAGAAGTCGGCTCACTGACAAAGCAGGGCGCCGGTTCCACCTTTCTGGAAGATACGCTTTGGCGAATTTCGGAAGGCGTCGGTTTAGCGCCGGAACAATATCGCATGCTGTTGGCATCCAGCTTCATGATCTCGGCGGACAACGCGCATGCCGTTCATCCCAATCATGCGGAAAAATCGGATCCGATTAACCGGCCGCACATGAACCGGGGACCGGTCATTAAATACAATGCGAACCAGCATTATACAACCGACGCCATTTCCGCCGCCGTCTTCAAGATGCTCTGCCGAAACTTAAATATTCCCTTTCAGGAATTTACCAATCGCTCCGATATGCGCGGCGGATCAACGCTCGGCGCCATTTCCAATGCGCATGTTTCTCTGCATACCGTCGATATCGGCCTCGCACAGCTGGCCATGCATTCCTGTTATGAAACGGCCGGCGTTAAAGATACCGATTATCTCATCCGCATACTGGCTCGCTTCTTTGCGTCGTCTTTTCAAACGGACGACGGGCGGCTTTTTACGCTTAAAGCCAAATAAAAAACGCGAAACAACGATCTTTTAATAACAGTATCGTCCTCTCGGCG
>CAUVBZ010000064.1:0-6864 GCA_963550455.1 uncultured Erysipelotrichaceae bacterium | reverse complement strand
CTTCGATAGGAATCGACATACACCTTCGCTTCCGGCGTGTCGAAAGGAAGCGCCATTGTCATTTCATCTTCCCGCGCCCCGTCCGGGCCCCCGACCAGCGCCCCCTGCAGCAATACGTTTTTAGCCAACGCCAGCCGGTTATGAATCGACGTCGGGCTGTACGTTCCGAATCCCGTCACAAAACACATATTCAATGCATTTTGTCCCAAAAGATACGACAGCTGTTCAAACGCCGCCGCCAGCGAATCCTGCCGATCGGTCAAGTCATAATGCATAAACAGTAACATGCCGTTGTTAGCCGTCTGATAATTGGAACCCCAGTTGTAGGCGTTTAAAGACATGCCGTAGCCGTTGCCGTGCACCATGTTCAAAACGGCTTCCGCCTGCGCGTTCAGATCCTTTTTCAGCGCTTCATAAAGGCTTTTGTCATCCGATTCTCCATCAGCCGAGGTCAGATACAGCCACGTCCCGTAGCCGCCGTTGGTGTTCCACGATAACCCCTGCGCCACGGACGCGTCCGCCTCATACAGCTTCTTCGCTTCCTGTAAATAGGACGTATCCCCTTTTGCCGCATAAAGCGCCATCGCCGCAAAGAAACGGCCGTCCGTATCCTGATCGTCCAGATAGACGCCGGCGTTGTATCCTTCCGGATTCTTGACAAAGATCAGCTCAGGATGTTCCGCAAGCCATTTCCAGGCGTTCTCCGCCGCCTTGAGGCACCGGTCGGCGAACGCTTTATCCAACGGCGCATAAGCGATCGCGGCGGTCGCCATCACGCCGGCGAAAGCGCTCGTGGAAGTTGTCTCCTTGGGCATCACGATCAGCGGCGCATGATCGTCCGCGGGATCCGTAAAATCATCCGGGAATTTTTCCGACACCACCCGTGCGAAGACGCCGCCGTCCTGATCCTGCATCTTGAAAAGAAAATTCAGCTCATAGCGCGCTTCATCCAAAATATCCGCCATCTGATTTCCGCGATCCGGGCCGTTCATCGTATCGTTGAACAACTGTGGCGCCCGCATATAGGCCAGCAGTAAATCTTCGACGGCTTTCGCGCCGGTTTTCGTATACCGACCGAAATCGCCGGCATCGTGCCAGCCGCCCGTCACATCAAGCGTCTGATCGGTATCCAATATGACGCCCGCCTCCTGATGACACGCGCCGTGGGCCAGCCCGGCCGCCCAGCCGTCCGCCAGCGCCATGCCGCAGCGCTGATAGCTGAACATCTTTAAAACACCGTTCGTCAAACGGCCGTACGGGTCTTGGGCAATTGTAAATTTCGGCGAAACGACGCCGATCTGCGAACGGATATAGTAGGTGCCGGGAGTCTGAAAAGCCGAAAAATCACCGTACCCGTTGATCTCGCCGGTCTTTTCGTTCAGCTCCTGTCGGACAATCGAGCCGGTATAGACAATCGTCTGATCGGCCGCGTCGACGACGTCGAACAGATCGCCCGCATCATAAATAAAGGTGCACCGCTTCAAGCCGGCCGCCATATAGCCCACCTGATTGACACGTATGGACTCAACCGGAGCGGAACAGGAAAGACGGACATTGTCGAACGAAATCGTATGTTCCTCCGACGAACCGTCGCCGCCGACATAAAAAGCGATGCGGCCGTTGAACGTCTGTTCCCCCTCCATCGTAAAAGGCATTTCCACATAGGCGTCCGCCGCGCCGGCCGCGATCTCTTTCTGTGCGTATACTTCGCCGGAATCGGCATTTAAAACCGCGATGCGCAAGCTGCGGTTTAAGGTAGAAGCGACATTCAGATAAAGTGTATAGGCGCTTCCCTGCGACAGCGGGATGCCGTCCCGATAAAGCATGGAGCCATCGAAGGAAGAGCCGGTATTATGCACGAGCAGGCGCATCTTATCATAGGAAAAATCACCGTCGATATTTCCATCCGCGGTCTGTATGCTCCAGCCGGTTGAAAAACCGTCGGCGGGATCGACTTCCGGTGACTGAACCGGATGCGAAGCCAGATGCTGAAAGTAAGCGGACGGAATTTTAAGATTATTTTGTTCCGACTCTGTAGAAGCGACGGGATTATGTGGCGAAGCGACGTTTGTCTGTAAAAGCTGCCGGGCGCCGATGACCAGCACAATTGCCAGATCGACCAGCAGCAGCACGATCAGAACATGTTTCCAATTGATTCTTCGAACTTTGCTCATGGGTTTTATTATAACAAAAAACAGATCATTTCCAGCGCGGACAGATCAGCCGGCCGCGCTCATTTTTACCCGCGTGTAAAGATCGGCCAAAATCCGAATCATCTTGGCGTTGAAGTGAAACACCTCATCCTGCGCATATCCTTCCCGCGGCAGATAAGCGCGGTTTTCAAAATAATCGCCCAGCTCGCCGGCTTCGTATTCGCTTACGCTTTGAATCGGCGACGTATAACCGACATATTCCGTATTCGCCTGCGCCGTCTCTTCTTCAAGCATGTAATTGATAAACGCATTGGCCAGCGCCGGACACGACGCGTTTTTGGCGACAACCATCGCGTCCGTCCATAAATTGGTCCCCTGCCGCGGTTCAAAATAATCCATGTCGGAATTTTCCGACAGCACGTAGGCGGCGTCCCCGGAATACATGACGGCGATATCCATGTCCCCGTTGGCCATGCCGTCAATCACTTCATCGGTGACATACGCCGGGTCAACCCTGCGGTTCATTTCCATCAGCCACTCGTAAGCCTGTCGGATCTCCTCCATGTTTTCCGTGTTCATCGAATAGCCCAGCGCCTTGAGCGCAACCATGAACATATCCCGCTGGGAGTCATAAGCATAGACGCGCCCCTTGAACCGGTCATCGTGCAAAATATTCCAGCCTTCCGTTTCAATCCATTCGGGGTTCACAACCTGCCGATTGTAAACAAGCCCGACCGAACCGTAGAAATACGGCGCGGCATAGAGCCCCTGCGGATCGAATTTTTTCACCATCGCCAGCACGGACGGATCGACATTGGCAAGATTGGTGACGATGGAGCGATCCAACGGCTGTAACATATCCTCGCTCAACAGCCGTTCGATCATATAATCGCTCGGAATCAGAACGTCGTACGAGCTGCCGCCCAACAGCTTCGTATAAAGCGTTTCATTTGAATCAAAGACATCGTAATTGACCCGCGCCTGAAAACGGCGTTCAAAGTTCGGAATGGTTTCGTCGGAAATATATTCCCCGGCGTTATAGACATTGATGGTATTGCACCCGTAAACCGCCTTGGCGTCGATGCTTGGCTGATCGGCGGCGGGTGAAGGCGTTTCACATCCGACAAGCAGGCAGGCGCATAACAAAGAAAGCAGCAGACGTTTCATGAGCGCACCTCTTTTTTCATGTGTTTTTGATGCCATAGCGGAAGCAGGTTGACCATCGTCAATACAATCGTAATCAGCACAACCAATATGGCGGACAGGGCGTTGATGGTCGGATTGACACGCTTCACGTTGGCATAGACATACATGGAAATGTTGCTGACGCCGGGGCCGGTCGTAAAAAGCGAAATCACAAAATCATCGAAAGACATCGAAAAGGCGACCAGCGCGCCGGCAATCATGCCCGGCTTGATTTGCGGGATAATGACCTTGATCAATGCCTGCGCCGGCGTACAGCCTAGATCCATCGCCGCCTCCGCCATATTTGAATCCATCGCATGCAGACGCGGCAATACCGACAACATGACATACGGAATACAGAAAGCGATGTGCGCCAGCAGCATCGTGAAAAATCCGGTTTCAACGCGCAGCGACGTAAACAGCAACATGAAGCCGATGGCCGTAACAATATCCGGGTTCAGCATCGGAATATTGTTGACCTGCAAAATGGCGTCGCGCAAGGTGCGGCGGCTCTTGCTCAGGCCGATGGCCGTGATCGTCCCGACGATCGTCGCGATCAACGTTGCCAAAAGAGCGCAGGCAAGCGTATAGCCGATCGCCTCCATAAGCGGCCTTGAGGCAAACATCTTTTCATACCAGCGCATCGAAAAACCGGTAAAGCGCGTCAGGGATTTGGAACGATTGAAGCTGAAAAAAATCACATAGAAAATCGGCATATAAAAGAAAACCACATTCAGCCAAAACCATGCCTTCTGCCAAAACGGAATCTTCTCTTCCATCGTCACGCCTCCTGCTGCGTCTGCCGCTTCTCAAGCCGACGCGTCACCAACATCGAAAGCAGAATGACAACCGCCATGATCATGGATATAGCCGAACCGAAGTTCCAATCGCCGGTTGTAATAAAATAATCTTCAATCAGGTTGCCGATCAGCACGTAGCGTCCCCCGCCCAGAAATTTGGGAATGAAAAAGGAAGAAACGGCGGGCAGAAAGACAAGCGTAATTCCCGAAACGACGCCGCCCAGCGACAAAGGCAGAATGACTTTGCGGAATGTGACCGCATTGTCGGCGCCCAGATCGTGCGCCGCCGTAATCAAGGCCGGATCGATCTTAGATAAAGCGGTATAAATCTGCAGGATCATGAAAGGCAGAAAATTGTAAATCATGCCGATGTAAACCTTCCATTCGCTCGCCATGTGCAGATGACCCAATATACCGCGCCACGCATAGGTGCGCACGAGCATGTTAATCCACATCGGCAGCGTCATCAGCAGCACCAGCATGCGCTGTTGATGCGACGTATGACGCGCCATGACATACGCCGTCGGATAACCCAGCAGAATACAGATCAGCGTCGTGATAAACGCCATCTTCAAAGACCGCCATAAAACAATCGGAAACACCGGGTCGGAAAAGAAACGCGCAAAATTGGCAAACGTGAACTGCAACGTCAAGGTGCTGTTCCCCTCTCGGGTAAAGGCGTACAGCACGATCATGACCATCGGCAAAACGATCATGACCCCCGCCCAGACAAGGTACGGATAAACCATCTTCGCAAAGGATTTCATCGCCGCTACCTCATCTTCCGCATAACATGCAGGTCGTCCGGACGCCACGACAAACCGATTCGCTGGCCGATTTCCAAACGGCGCGTCGTCTCGATTTTCAACTCCCGTCCCTGCGTGCTGAATGTAACCGGATAATCGCCCGGTACGATATGTTCATCGTCGAAATCGTATTTGACGTCCCAGATCTCAACTCGGCTGTCGTCCTCCAAATCCCATGCGTAGGCGTCCGCCCAGCGAATCAGGTCGGTTTCCAAAGCCACGCTTTCCTTGATCTCGTCGACCGAACGGTAGAAATCAAAAGCCTGAATCGATTCTTCATGCGACATATCTTTAACCGCCGTCGGCTTGACGACAACGATATTGATTTCAATCTGTGTACCGGCTTCCGTGGCGAAGCGGCAACGATAGGTTCCGGTCTTCGGCTGTACGTCGTACGTAATTTCGGCCAGGGAAACGTTTTCTTCCTCATCATCGGTTTTCCACGCCTGCGCGTTGGCACGAGCGACGACTTCCGCGTCCGTCAGCGTCGCGACATCCTCCACGTCCATCAGAAATGAAGTCGCCGAAATCTTTTCGTGCGCGGCCGCATTAGTGACGTCCCGTTCTCCCGTGACGTGCATGGTGACGGTTTTTGACGTTCCCGAAGAAGTCTCCGCGATGACTTCGTAATGAACGCCTTTAAATAAAGAAGACTTGACTTCGCCGTTCAGCAGGCCCTTATTGCGGGCGACGATTGAAATGTCTTCCGGCCGTAACATGAGATCAACCTCTTCGTTTTTCCCGAAGCCGTAATCCATGCATTCATACTCTTTATCGTCAAAAGCGACCAGGCGGTCTTCTTTCATGACGGCGTCGATGATGTTGGAGTCGCCGATAAACCGCGCACAATACGCATTGACCGGTTCATTGTAAATTTCCATCGGCGTGCCGACCTGCTCGATCATGCCGTCTTTCATCACCACGATCTTATCCGACATCGTCAATGCTTCTTCCTGATCATGGGTGACAAAGATAAAGGTGATGCCGACTTCCTGCTGAATTTCTTTCAGTTCCAGCTGCATTTCCTTGCGCAGATTTTTATCCAGCGCGCTCAATGACTCATCCAGCAGGAGCACGCGCGGTTCATTGACCAAAGCCCGGGCGATGGCCACCCGCTGTTGCTGTCCGCCGGACATCAGGCTGATGTCCCGATGTTCAAACCCCTCCAGACCGACCAGCGATAACATACGCATGACCTTTTGCTTGATGATGTCTTTCGGCTCTTTTTTGACGGTTAATCCGAAAGCGATATTTTCATAGACGTCCAGATGCGGAAACAGCGCGTAATGCTGAAAAACCGTATTGACGTCCCGCTTATAGGCCGGAACATGCGCGATATCTTCACCGTCCATGATGACACGACCCTGATCGGCGGTTAAAAAACCGGCGATAATCCGCAACAGCGTCGTCTTGCCGCAGCCCGACGGACCCAGCAGCGTCACAAATTCATTTTCCTGAATATCCAGAGAAATTCCCTTTAAAATAACCTGTCCGTCAAATTCTTTGACGACATTTTCAATCTGAATCAGTTTTTTTGCCATTTTGACCCCTTCCCGGAAATGATGCTGTGATCCTTTGCTTAAATCTGAATGAAACTTTTAATACGTACCCTATAGTCCAAAACTTTTTGGAGATGTTTCAATTCCCAACATCTTACAAAACTGTATTCCAAATCGTACAAATTCAAAAGAAACAGACGTAACTATATTTTCATTTACAATATATCCATTTTCTATAGGATTTTTTATGCAGTCATGCCAATCCCTCATATACGCAAGATCCATCTGACTAAATCCCTCTTTCAATAAATCCTCCTTATCTGCACCTATCATAAAAGTTTTACCATTCAACATACCGGCTTTTACAAGCAAAACAGGCGCAATGGAAATAGCGCCAATTACCTTTCCATCAAACTTTTTA
>CAUVBZ010000063.1:0-6930 GCA_963550455.1 uncultured Erysipelotrichaceae bacterium | reverse complement strand
ACGGAAGAATTTAAAAACGATTTCTCGGATGCCATGATCGAGATCGCCGGTACGGAAAAGGGAAAAGAGATCATCTCCGTATACAGCCATACCGGTTATGTGAAAGCCGATCCGAAAAATTACGAGGCGCTCAAAACCGGTCTTGAAGAAGTGGCGGCGGCAAACAAGTAACCTTTACGGCACATTAAAGTATCGGGCAGGACGGCAGGCGTTACCGATGCCGTCCTGTTTCTTTCTCGGTACTGCATTTGTTTTTCAGAAGCGGAGATAGAAAATGATCGAATTTAACAATGTTTCCAAGACCTATCCCAACGGTACAAAGGGGCTTCAAAACGTCAATCTGAAAATTGAACAGGGTGAATTTCTGGCGATTATCGGACTTTCCGGGGCCGGAAAATCAACCTTGATCCGCACCATCAACCGCATGATCGATATCACCGACGGCAAACTGACGGTGGACGGCATTGACGTCATGTCGCTGAAAGGAAAAGAGCTGCGCCGCTATCGACGTAAGATCGGCATGATCTTCCAGTCGTTCAACCTGATTTCCCGTTCGTCCGTCATCAACAATGTTCTGACCTCCAATGTGCCCGATATGCCCTGGTGGAAAGTTCTGCTGGGCGTCTACTCAAAAGAACAAAAGATGAAAGCGCTGGAAAATCTCGACAAGGTGCAGATTCTGGAAAAGGCCTATTCGCGCTGCGACGAATTGTCCGGCGGACAGATGCAGCGCGTGGCGCTGGCGCGTACCTTGAGCCAGAATCCGTCGATTATTCTGGCCGATGAGCCGGTCGCGTCGTTGGATCCGATCATGGCCGACGTCGTCATGAGCGATTTTTCCCGCATCAATAAGGAGATGAACATTTCCATTCTGCTCAATATCCACCACGTCGATCTGGCCTTGAAATATGCAACCCGCGTCATCGGTATCCGTGCCGGCCGCATCGTCTACGACGGCCCCAGCGCGCAGGTGACGCAGGAAGTGCTGGACGAAGTCTACAACGGCAAAGCCGTGCCGACTTCCAAAGATCCGGAGACGAAACCATGACCGCCGGCCGTATTCCGCTTTTCGACCGTATCTTCAAACCGGAACACATCACCTTGAAAAACGGCCATACGATCGATCGGCCGCGTTCACGCGCGCCGCTGATTACCGTTACGTTGCTGGTGGTGGTTTTCTTCTGTATCCGCATCACCGGTTTCAATCTATCCATCCTGCAACAGCGCATCTATCAGATGGGCATCATTCTCACCCAGATCTTCCGCCCCGATTTCACCTATATCACCAAGGTGATTCAGCCATTGCTGGATACCGTTCAGATGTCCCTGCTGGGCAGCTTCGTCGGCTGTCTGATCGCCCTGCCGCTGGCCATCGTCGCCTCCAGCAACATTGTTCACAATCGCCTTGTCATCTCCGTTCTCCGGCTTCTTCTGGCCGTCGTCCGCTCGGTGCCGACGCTGATCATCGCCAACATCTGCGCCTTGACTTTCGGACTGGGCACCTTCGCCGGCTTTCTGGCCATCACGATTTTTACCGTCGGCGTTGTCGCCAAGATGCTGTATGAGTCCATTGAAACCATCGACATGAAGCCGTATGAAGCCCTGCAGAGCTTCGGCGCTTCAACCATGGCGGCTTTCTGGAGCGCATGCATGCCCCAGATTCTGCCCACCTATCTTTCCCATTGCCTCTATTGTTTCGAGATGAACATCCGGGCCGCTTCCATTCTCGGTTATGTCGGTGCCGGCGGTTTGGGTATCCTGATCTCGGAGCGAGTCGGCTGGCGCGATTATTCCGGCCTGGGCATGGTTCTTTTGGCGCTGTTTGTTCTGGTCGTTGCCATCGATTTTTTCTCCGACTGGCTCCGGTCCAAATTATCCTGAAGGAGAACGCATATGTCGGAAAAGAAATTGACCATCGATGAAGTATACGCCTCCCGACCGCGGCCGTTCATCATCCGCCTGCTTATTTTCCTGGTGGTTATGGCCCTGATGCTGTGGAGCCGCAGCGGTATTGATTTTAAAGGCATCTCGCAAGGCGCCAACATCGCCAGAGGAACGCTCTACGGATTAACCCACCCGGCCTGGAACCTTTTTCTGGATACCAGCGATACCGGCATTCCCTATCTGATGTTTCAAACGGTCGCCATCGCCATTTTGGGCACGCTGTTCGGCGGCATTCTGGCCATTCCGGTATCCTTTCTGGCTTCCACCAATATTGTTCCAAGACCCGTCACCGTCGTTTTTCGCGTCCTTATTCTTCTGATTCGCACCATTCCCGCGCTTGTCTGGGCTTTGATGTGGATTCGGGTTACCAGCCCCGGCGCTTTTTGCGGCGTCGTGACACAGTCCATCTGCTCCATCGGCATGATTTCAAAGATGTACATCACGGCGATCGAGGATCTGGATACCGGTATTCTGGACGCGCTGGATGCGGCCGGCTGTTCGACCTTCGAAAAGATTCGTTGCGGCGTTCTGCCGCAATTATCCGCTTCCTTTATTTCCACCGTCATCTATCGCTTCGACATCAACCTGAAAGATGCGACAACCTTAGGTCTGATCGGCGCGGGCGGTATCGGCTCGGCCCTGATCATCGCCATCAGCGCGATGCGCTGGACGCAGGTCGGCGCCTATCTGTTCGCCTTGATCATCGTCGTCATCTTCATTGAATGGTGCTCGACGCGCATTCGGATGCGTCTGGCGCAGGGTCAACGCGGTTAAACACGGGAAACGATGTCGGCGGACATCGTTTTTTACCGAAGTGACGTATAATAACCATGCAGAAGGAGTATTCATGAAAAATCGCATCCGCATTCTGGCCACCGGCGATATTCACGGACACGTGGAAAATCTGGCGCGCATCTCCACCCTGGTCAACCTGCTTCGTGACGAAGAAACCATTCTGGTCGATAACGGCGACGTTCTGGAGGCCTCTTCGATAACCCGCTTCCATCAGCGCTTCCACCCCGACACCGTCTCCCCTATCACCAAGGTCATGAAGGCCATGCATTATGATTTCATCAATATCGGCAACCATGATTTTGACGATGGGCCGCAAGCCCTGCAGAGGCATCTGCAGCAGGTCGGCGCGCCCTGCCTGACGCACAATTGTCTGGAGCACGATACGCCGTTAGGCCCGACGTATGCCGTCGTAGAGGCGGCCGGCAAAAAGGTCGCTTTCTTCGGCGTGACGACAACGGCGCCCAAAGCCTATTCCGCTCCCCGAAACATCAAAGGGTTCCGTTTTCAGGACGCCTATACGTGTGCTTTGAAAACCGTCGACGTTCTGAAACGGCTGGAAAAGCCGGATTTTATCGTCGCCCTCTACCACGGCAGTTTTGAAAAAGACCCGCAGAGCGGACAGGCGACCGGCATTTCGCCGGACGACAACCAGGCCTGGCGCATGCTGAAAGAAATCGACGGCATTGACCTGCTGATCGCCGGTCATGAACATCGAACCTACAACGGCGTCGACCGAGAGACCGCCTACGTGGAAATGGCGGCCAACGGCGAAGAGCTGGTATGCGTCGATCTTTATACCGATACACATACGGCCGATGCGCAGATTTATACCGTGGACACCGAGCCGGACGAAGCGGTGCTGGCCGACGTCAAGGCGGAAATCACGGAGGCGGACACCTGGCTGGATACCGTCCTGGGCGTATCCGATATGGATTTAACCGTCGCGGACGAAAAGGCCGCCCGTCTGTATGGCCACCCGCTGATTCAACTCTATACGCGCGCCGCCATGGAAGCCGGACATTGCGAGCTGGCGGCGGCCTCCCTCTTCCGCTACACAAAAGGACTGCCGCATACGATAACCATGCGGGATATTCTGGCCTGCTATCCTTTCGCCAACACTCTGGTCGTCAAGGAGATTACCGGCCGGCAGTTGAAGGAATATCTGGAGCAAAGCGCCGCATTCTGGAGCCTGACGAGCGGCGCCCATATCGTCGTTTCGCCCTGGCTGGATACGCGACAGTCGCTTTATGAAAACTACGATCTCGTGGACGGCGTCGATTATACCGTCAATGTGGCCAATCCGATCGGCAGCCGCATCGTCCGCCTGGAATACAAGAACCGGCCGGTTGCGGCAGACGACACCTTCATGATCGCCCTGAATTCTTACCGCGCCTGCGGCGGAGGGGGGTATGCAATGTTAAAAGAGGCGAAGAAACTGCGCTCCGTTCCGCTGGATATGACCGATATCATCGCCGACTATGTGCGCGCCCATACGCCCGTTCATTTTACGTTTCATCCGAACGTCACCGTCGTCAGTCATTGATACAGAAAGAAGAAAAAACTATGTCCGAGTCTGTTTTTCAAACCATCTTATTGCTTGCCTTGCCGGCAAGCGGAAAATCCGAAGTGCGCAATTTCATGCTGAATATGGACGCCGATCGCCTGCAGAAAGATTTCCATATCGGTGCCAACCTTCAGCTGGATGATTATCCGTATGTCAATTTTTTACGCTGCATCGATACGGAATTGGAGAAAATCGATCAGCCGCGCATCTTTTATCCCGCCAACGATAAGCCGCTGACGGACGGTCGCGACTGGGCGACGTTCATCAACCTGCTGAATGAAGACTATCATAATCTCCACAATCGCGTCCGCATGCAATACGATCGCGCGGCCGCCTATCTTTTTGAACGCATCGACCGGGCCGGCGCCGCGGCCGGATTGGGCATGCGTCTGGCCGCTCTTCCCGAAGCGGTGCGCCGAAACGTTCAAAATGCTCTGGAGGAACCGGCGGCCGTTATCCTGCAGGATCTGGAAAAGCAATATCCGGATTCTTTCCACGATAAAACCCTCATCATCGAATGTGCGCGAGGCGGGAAAGAAGGAAGCGCCATGCCTTTAGCCGCGCCGCAAGGGTATCAATTTTCGCTGGCGTATCTGTCTAACGATCTTCTGGAACATGCGGCCGTGCTGTATATCCGCTGTACGCCCGAGCAGTCGCGGGCCCGCAACTTCAAACGCTCCGAAGGCAACACCGATCAGGCGAGCAATCTGTTCCATGGCGTGCCGCTGGACGTCATGCTGGAAGATTACGGCTGTGACGACATGCTTTATCTGCTGAAGACAAGCGACATAAAAAATACCATTACGCTGCAGGCGCATGGGCGTACCTATCACCTGCCGGTCGGCGTCTTCGATAATCGCGAAGATCATACAAGTTTTCTGCGTCGCGATAAAAGCACATGGACGAAGGCGGAGATCGATACGGTCACAAAAGGCATCCGCGCCGCCACCGACGCCATGTGGTCTCAATATAAAAATCAGCCATGAACAAGGTTTAATTTTGCCAACGTTTAAATTCTTCTTCTTCGGCCAAGACAAAATGTGTTTCCGATAAGGCACATAAACTGCCGCGATTATAGTCCACACCTTCTTTTTCTTTATCATAGGTCAGAACTTTGCGGCGCTTTTCCGCGATCGGATTGGGCAGCGGAATCGCCGACAACAATGATTTCGTATACGGATGAATCGGCTCGGTAAAAATCTCTTCGGTCGTTCCGGTTTCAACAATATGTCCCAGGTGCATGACGCCGATACGATCGGAGATATATTTCACCATCGCCAGATCATGCGCGATGAACAGATAGGTAATTCCCAATTCCTTTTGCAGATCTTTCATCAGATTGACAACCTGTGCCTGAATGGAAACATCCAATGCCGAAATCGCCTCATCAGCAATGACAAGCTTCGGATTCATCACCAAAGCGCGCGCAATACCGATCCGCTGGCGCTGGCCGCCGGAAAATTGATGCGGATATCGTGTCGCCTGTTCCTTTGAAAGGCCGACTTTCTCCAGGATGGCATATACCTTTTCCTGTAAATCCCGGTGATTTTGATAAAGGCGATGAATCAAAAGACCTTCGCTGATAATTTCGCTGACTTTTTTACGCGGATTCAGGCAGGCCATCGGATCCTGAAAGATCATCTGCATGTTTTGGCGCAGATAGCGCTTGTCGTCGGAATTCATTTTTCCGGATATTTCATGTCCGCCGAAAACAACTTTTCCGTCCGTCGGCTTATAGAGACGAATAATCGCGCGGCCGGTTGTCGATTTTCCCGAACCGGATTCGCCGACCAGACCATACGTTTCTCCAGGATAAATATCAAAACTGATACCGTCCACCGCCTTTGTCACATGATGGCGGGAAATCGGGAAATACTGCTTCAGATTTTCCACATGCAATAACGGTTCACACATAGCGTTCAGCCTCCATCTTCATTTTCCGCAAGCGCTCTTGCAACAATGCGGGCATCTCCACCTTGGGCGCTCTTGGATCGCAAAGCCATGAAGCGACGCGATGTTGGCCGCCGACATCAAATAAAGGCGGTTCCGCTTCATAGTCGATTTTCAAGGCAAACGGATTTCGCTGCGCAAACGCATCGCCGACAACCGGTTTCAACAGATCGGCCGGAGTTCCCGGGATGGCGAACAGACGTTCCGCATCCGTATCCGTATCCGGCATGGAAGCCAGAAGGCCCCATGTATACGGATGGCGGGGATCATAAAACACTTCGTTGACGGAACCTTTTTCAACGATGCGTCCGGCATACATGACGTCCACATAGTCCGCCACCTTGGCAACAACGCCCAAATCGTGGGTAATATAGATGATGGACATGTTCTTTTTCTTTTGCAGTTCCTTAATCAGTTCCAGTATTTTTGCCTGAATCGTCACATCCAGCGCCGTCGTCGGCTCGTCGCAAATCAGAATTTCCGGATCGCAAGCCAACGCAATCGCAATTACAACGCGTTGTCGCATACCGCCGGAAAGCTGATGCGGATATTCACCGAAGCATTGGCGGGGATTTTCAATGCCGACTTCCTCAAGTAATTGTAATGTTTTGACTTTTGCCTGCTCTTTTTGAAGATGCTCATGCACCAGCATCGGTTCCATAATCTAGCGGCCGATC
>CAUVBZ010000062.1:0-6952 GCA_963550455.1 uncultured Erysipelotrichaceae bacterium | reverse complement strand
GAAATAAAAATGGAAATGATCAACAAAAAAAGTATCATGGAAAGAATCGCCGAAGAGCATAACCTGACGAAGAAGGAAGCGGGCGATATTGTCAACGAAGTTTTCGATATTATGGCCGAGGGGTTGAAGGCGGGCAATAAAGTGGATATCGCCGGATTTGGAAAATTTGACGTGAAGACACGCTCCGCCCGTGAAGGAATCAATCCGCAGACAAAGGAAAAGATTCAAATCAAGGCTTCAAAGGTACCGGCATTCAAAGCTTCTAAAAATCTGAAAGAGCTGGTGCAATAAAGTAAGTCGACTCAAAGTTTTCAGCTTTAATGATTTTATTTTGAATATAGCTTCAGCAATAAGATGTACTTGCTGGAGCTTTTATAATTCCATTCAAGTCGAAGAAATGCTTCGCTTGTTCCGGAAATACAGCCGCCGATGGAATTTGTATTCTTAATCGTAATTCAGTATTATGTGAGCAGATACGATGCGCAACCTTGTTTATTATTTGGAGGGAACAATGAAAGAATTTATTGTGATTGGAATCATCGGCGCACTCGCTGCAATTTACTTTGTTTCACTTGGAAAACATTTGGATAAGATGAGCAACAATTACAAAAAAAGGTTTAGAAGCGGCTGATAATACTTCGCATAATGTATGTTATGCGATTTATTAGAGGCTACTTTTTCTTCTTCTTTTCATGTTTCTTCGTTAAAGACGGTAATTCCAGCTGATCAAGATTTTCGGAAGACGCGATCGGATTGAATTTCTGATAACCGGAAAGCAGCTGTTCGTCCGCCACGTGGGTATAGATTTCCGTCGTGGAGATGTTGGCATGTCCGAGAATTTCCTGAATACTGCGCAGATCGGCTCCCCCCTGTAGCAGATGCGTCGCATAGCTGTGCCGTATCTTATGCGGCGTCAACGGCTTCTTGATACCGAGCTGCGCCCGCTTATTCTGCATCAGAAGCTGCACATAACGCTCCGTCAGCCGACGACCGTGCGTATTGATAAAAAAGAAAACGGTTTTATCTTTTACAAACTGCGGACGAATCGTATACAGATACTGCCGCAATACGGGTAAAGAACCGTGTGCGATCGGTACGATGCGCTCCTTATTTCCTTTGCCGATGACCCGCACCATTCCGTTTTCCAGATTGACCCGATTGATTGTCAGCGCACAGACTTCCGAAACCCGCAGGCCGCACGCATATAAAAGCTCCAGGACGGCATGTTCCATCGCCTGCCGCGGATCATGATCGTCAAACGAGCTTAACAGCATATTGATTTCCTGAACGGTTCCGTAAACCGGCAGTTTCCCATTTCCGTGACGCACCTCGATATTTAAAGAAGGATCCTTTTCATCATAAAAAAATGCCAGAAAATGATGAAAAGAGCGAATGCTCGCCGCATAGCGGGCAAGCGAGTTGGACGCATAGGTTTTGGCCGCATTCCGCAAAAACGCTTCGATGTCCGCATCTCGAATTCGATCGGTGTCCGTAATGTCCCGTGTTTCAAGAAAATCCCGATAGGCTTTCAGATCACGTTGATAGCTCGCGATCGTGCGCGGCGCTTTTCCGGCATTGACGGTCAGATCACTGATATATGCGCGGATTGCATATTCAATTTTCATGTCCGCTTCCCTCTTTCTTTAATAATGTACTGGCCCGTACAAGCCGGCCGCCGAAAGAAAGCTGCTGATTCAGCTCCTTTAAAATAGCGGCGGTTTCAAATTGCGGCTGTTCATCCATCTGGAAAAAATTCATCTGTCGAGCAATCCTCTCGTCACCCGCAAAAGCGGAGACGGAAATACCGATCAGCCGTATCGGCTCCCCTTCCCAGTTTGCCTCAAATAACCGCATGGCCTGAATGAATAAGTCGTCCGCCTTCCAGATCGGTTCCGCCAGCGTTTCCGAACGGTCGGCGTTGGAGAAATCGTAATACTTGATGCGAATCGAAAGCAGGGTTCCCGCCTTCTTCTCGTGTCCCAGTCTTTGGGACAGCCTTCTGCTCAAGGTGCGGAACAGGCCGCGAATCTCATCGTAATCCGTGATATCTTCCAGCATGGTTTCCGAAACTCCCATGCTTTTGGGGTCACTTTCCAAGACAAGCGGACGATCATCATAACCGTTCGCCCTTTGCAAAAGCGCGTTCGTATTTTTACCGAAGACAGCCTGCAGCGCTTCCTTATCCGGATAACGGGCAAGATCGCCGATCGTCCGAATACCCAGCGCTTCCATATACGGCAGCGTCCGCCCGCCGATTCCGCGCATTTCGCCGATTTTCAGCGGCCACAGTTTTTGCGGAACCTCGCGAATACGCAGTACCGTAATACCCATCGGCTTTTTCATGTCGCTGGCCATTTTCGCCAAAAAAAGATTCGGCCCGATGCCAATCGAACACGGCAGATGAAGTTCCCGATCAATGCGGCGCTGCAGTGTCCAGGCCAGATCCAGGGGTTTTGTAAAAGAAGCGATCGCCCGGGTCATATCCGCGTAGCATTCGTCGATGGACGCCGGTTCCACCTGATCGGTATAGCTTTCGACAATCCGCATAAAATCTTCCGATAATTCGCGGTACCAGTTGAAATGCGGCTCCACGACGATCAGGTCCGGGCACAAAAATTTCGCTTCCTGAATGGGCATGGCGCTGTGCACGCCTTTGGCACGGGCTTCATAGCTGGCGGTTGAAACGACGCTGCGCCTCGTTTCGCGGCTGACGGCAATCGGCCTACCTTTTAATGAAGGATCCAGAAGAATCTCGGCATTGGCGAAAAAAGCGTTCAGGTCGATATGAAAATACACATGCGCCATTTAACGCTGACTCCGCATATACAGATCTTTGGCCGCCGCCTGCGATTGTTTATTGATTTCACCGGCGAACATCAGCGCCAGCTGATCGATTAAAGCCTCATCTTCCACCTGCGCGACATAGGTCTCCGTATGCGCGCGATCCTGCACCTTGCTTACGAGATAGACACGATCGGCACATGCGGCAACCGGCGCCAGATGCGTGACGACAAGCACCTGCGACGTTTTGGCGATCTCTTTCATCTTCTGTCCGATCGCCCCGGCGACCTGCCCCGATACGCCGGTATCAATTTCATCAAACACCACCGTTCCGATTCCCTGCAAATGCGTAAATTCCGCCTTCAATCCGAGCATCAGACGGCTTAACTCGCCGCCGCTTGCCGTTTTAACAAGCGGCTTTAAATCTTCACCCGGATTCATGGAAATCAGAAACTCCACCCGATCGCTCCCGTATGCCGACGGGAAGCCCTGCGTAAAGGAGGTCTTAAACCGCGCATGCGGCAGAAATAAATCCCGCAGATGACCGGCGACAGCTTCGTCAAGCGCCTTTGCGGCGTTTTGTCGCCGCCTGGATAAGGCCGCGGCCGCCTCGGTATAAACAGCCAGCGCCGCCCGGATTTTTTCCTCCATCTCCGCAAGATATCCTTCGCGGTCTTCCATCTGCCGCCGTCTGGCTTCCAGGCTTTCCTGAAAGGACAAAAGAGCCGCGACGGACGGTTGGGCGTATTTATGTTTCAGTTTCTGGATGACATACAGTCGTTCCTGCAGAAGATTGACATCTTCTTCCGTCATATTCATGTCGTCCAGCGTACCGCGGATAAATTCGATCTGTGCATTCAGGGTCGACAGACTTTCACGCACCGCATCACGCGCCTGCAGAAGTTCCGTACCGCTGTCCAGACCGCCGATCTGCCGATCCAGCATATACAGCGGCTCGTCAAGCTGTTCATCATAAAGCTGAACAATCGCCTGCAGCCGTTCAAAAGAATTTTTAACCGCTTTATATTGCTTCTCTTTTTCCCGGAGTTCCTCTTCCTCTTCCGCTTTCAGATGCGCCTGTTCAATTTCCCGAATCTGATATTCAATTTCTTCCTTTTCCACCCGACCATAGCGCTGTGCCAGCACCTCTTCCTTTTCTTTCACCAAAGCGGCGTATGCGCGGTATAAAGCGCCGACTTCTCCCACTTCTTTATCAAGGCTGGCGAAACTGTCCAGCAGACGAAGGTGCCGCGAAGCCGACAGAAGATACTGCGTATCCTGCTGACCGTGAATATCGATCTGATCGCGCAGGACGTCTTTCATCAATCCCAGCGTAACGATACGGCGGTCGATACGGACGGTGCTCTTGCCCTGGCTGTTGATTTCCCGCGTAAAAACCGTCTCGTCGTTCACGTCCAGACCCGCTTCCCGCATGATTCGCAATGCATGCGCGTCCTGTCCCAGACAGAAGGTCCCTTCAACGATCGCCTTCTCCGCCCCCTTGGCCACAAAGGAACTGGAAGAACGATCCGCCGCCAGAATGCCCAGAGCGTCGATGAAAATAGACTTACCGGCGCCGGTTTCACCGATAAAAGCACTCAGGCCGGCCTGTAAGTCCAGCGTCATTTCATGAATCAATACAAAGTTTTTGATATACAGATTTTTAAGCATGCTTTTCTTCAGACTTTTCTACATAGCGCTGTATTCTCTGATACAGAGAATTCAGATCGATCGCCTCATCCGCCTTCAGCCGCGTCGTATCGCCATGGCCGACATAATGATCGCCGATCCCCATGCGCTCAAGCTTCATGGAGAGATGCTGATCACATGCGTATTCCAAAATGGACGCGGCCAGACCGCCCTCCTTCATATCTGTTTCATAGACGATTACCGGCTGTTTTCGATGCGAAATCCGCTGCAACATCTTTTCGTCCAGCGGTTTGAAGAAACGGCAGTTTACAACCGTGACCGGAAGCTCGTTGCTTACAACCTTCTGCAAAATCCGATCGACGTCAGGACCGTATGCCAAAACAAACAGACAGTTTTGAGGAGCGTCGTGCAACATGGTCCATGTCCCGGTTTCAATCGTTTCAAACGGCGGCAGATTGCGGCAGGACACCTCTCCGCGCGGATAGCGTATCGCATAGGGGTGAGACTGATGCAGGGCGCTGTAAAACAAATTCCGCGCCTCGACGGCGTCTTTAGGCTGAGCCAGAATGAGATTGGGAATCGGTTTTAAAAAGCCGATATCGAAGACGCCGTGGTGCGTATCGCCGTCCGCTCCGACCAGACCCGCGCGATCGATGCCCAGAATGACCGGCAGATCCATGCGACATATATCGTGATTGATCTGATCGTAGGCGCGCTGTAAGAAGGAAGAATAGATCACGGCATACGGCCGCATTCCGCTTAACGCCAGACCGGCCGCGAACGTGCATGTATGCTCCTCGGCGATCCCGCAGTCAAAACTGCGTTCCGGATAATGCGCGAAAAAAGTTTCCAGCGCGCTGCCGTGAATCATCGCCGGCGTCAGAGCGACAAGACGCGAATCCATGGCCGCCAATTGGACGGCCGTATCGGACATCAGCTGCGAATAGGATTTATAACCGGGAGGCGCCGCATGTTTCGGCTTCCCGGTAGCCGGATCAAACGGCCCGACGCCGTGCCACGTTCCCTGCCGGTCATTTTCGCAGGGGGCATATCCCTTCCCTTTCCGGGTGATCACGTGAACGACAACCGGCTTATCGTGTGTGCGGGCGACTTCCAGAACCCGGATCAGGTCATGAATGTTGTGGCCGTCGATCGGCCCGAGATAATCCAAATTGAACTCGCCGAAAATGCCGTCGTCGATAACCGATTCACGAACCGAATCTTTCAAAGCTTTCAGACCATGGTACATGGCCTTGCCGATACCGCTTTTATTCAGGGAATCTTTCATCGTCGTCTTTAAATCGTTGTACGATTTTCCGGCTCGCAGACGGGCAAAGCCGCGCGTCATGGCGCCGACATTGCGCGATATGGACATGTTGTTGTCATTGAAGACGATGACCATCTTCCGCTTCTCATAGCCGATCTCGTTCAGCGCTTCCAGCGCCATGCCGGAACCCAGCGCGCCATCACCGATCACCGGAACGACCGCATAGTCCTGCCCTTTCAGATCGCGGGCGACGGCCATGCCTAAAGCCGCGGATAAGGATGTGCTGGAATGGCCGGCTTCCCACACGTCATACATGCTCTCCCGCCGCTTTTCAAAACCGCTGAGACCGCCGTATTGGCGCAGAGTGTCGAAACGTCCGGCGCGGCCGGTGAGGATTTTATGAACATAGCTCTGGTGGCCGACATCAAAAAAGATTTTATCCTCGGGCGGATTAAAGACATAGTACAGAGCGATCGTCAGTTCCACCACGCCGAGGTTGCTGGCCAGATGACCGCCGGTCTGCGCGACGCCGGAAATAAGAAAAGACCGAATATCTTTGGCCAGCGCGTTGAGCTCGCGAATCGACATCGATTTCAAAAAATCCGGATTTTGTATCTGCTTGACATCCATGCAGTGCTCCTACCTGTCTCTATTTTGTATCATTTCCAACAATTCGAACAGTGGTTCCGCATCAAAAGACGGCATTTCACAAATCAGGCGCCGGCTTTCGGCATAGTATTCGCGCATCCGTTTTTCCGCTTCCTGCACCCCCAACAACGATACACTTGTGACCTTGTTGTTTCTTTGATCTGAACTGCTTTTACCCAGCTTTTCAACACTTCCGGTTTCATCCAGCAGATCATCCTGAATCTGAAACGCAAGGCCGATATTCATACCGACCTCTTTCCATTTTTGCACGCATTCTTCCCGCTGTCCGCCAAGCAGGGCGCCGATCATAAACGGAGCGGCCAATAGACACCCGGTCTTATACCGATGAACGTTTTTGACCATTTCCCAATCATAGGAATCGTCTTCCGCCAGATCCAGACACTGACCGTAGACCATGCCGCTTGCTCCGGCCATCGCCGCCAGAACCTGCACGCATGTAAGAAGCCGGTCGGCGGAAACGGGCGCTTTGACGGCGAGGCGGAACGCCTCCGTCAACAAGCCGTCCCCGGCCAAAATCGCCGTCGCTTCGTCAAACTGCTTATGACAGGCTAACCGGCCGCGTCGAAAGTCATCGTCGTCCATGGC
>CAUVBZ010000061.1:0-7014 GCA_963550455.1 uncultured Erysipelotrichaceae bacterium | reverse complement strand
TTCATTTACTATAGCATCCATTGCTATTGTAACAAAATCCATAAAAGTTAAATCATCTTATCTGTTTTTTAAGATCGTGCGGCGGCGGTCATGTTCCGACAGAATGCTGTGCATCGCCTTGCGAATGTGAATCAGGTGTAAATCGTATTCCTGCACCCCGATGCCCATACGGCGCGCGCCTTCCAGACGGCTGACGCCCTCCTGCAGTAACGGTATCGCCGCCTTATCTTCTTCCGACAGCGTCGCCAGCGCTGTTTCCAGATTTTCTTTTGCGCACATATAGTGGAGATAATATTCCGGATAAACCATTCCGTCCGGCGTCGCATATAAATCATAGGCCGGCTCTTTTTCAGAGATCACCTGATCAAACGACCACGTCCCCTGTGTATTGCGGCATTTACGTGATAAATTGCGGATTTCCTGCAGGATACGCCGCTTGGCGATCACCATTGCAAAGCCTTCATACGGCCCGGTGCTTTCACGGTACATATCCACCGACTGCATTAAAAGAATCATCGCCTCCTGCCGCAGGTCTTCCGTATATTGCGCGTAAAAGGAAAAACTTCTCAGCACCGTGCGTAAAACCGTATCCACTTTCGGCTTATACAGATACAGCAGATGACGCAGGGCCCATTCATCCTGCGCGTGAATCATGTACAGCAGTTCATACGCATTGTTTTTTGATTCCATAAAATCCCCCTTTTATTCAAGAGGGAAGCGGCTTGCGTCAATACTGTACAGCAGAATGCCGGCGCTGACCGACGCGTTCAGTGAAGAAATCTTTCCTTTCATCGGCAGAGATACCATATAGTCGCATTCCGTGCGGACAAGGCGCGATATGCCCTTTCCTTCATTGCCGAGCACCAGCACGACATGGAAGTCATAGCGCAAAGAACGGTAGTCCTGCCCGTTCATGTCGGCGCCGACAATCCAATAGCCTTCTTTCTTCAAACTCTGCAAGGTTCGTGTCAAATTGGTCACCGCCGCACACCGCACGGTGTCGATCGCCCCCGCCGAAACCTTGGCCACCGTCGGCGTCAGACCGACATTGTGCGTCTTCTTGAAGATCACGCCGTCCGCCTGCACCGCATCGGCCGTCCGTAAAATGGCGCCCAGATTGTGCGGGTCTTCCAGTTCGTCCAGCAGTATCAGAAAACCGTACTTGTTATGTCGGCGTGCGACGAGGTCGGACAGTGTATAAAGCGGATAGGGCTTGATGCCCACCGCCGCGCCCTGATGGTTTACCGCGCCGGCCATCGCGTCCAGACGACGCCGTTCGACATGCTCGACGGGCACCGAACGTTCGCCCGCCAGCTGTTCGATCTGCGCGTCATGCGCCGCCAGATAAACACGCACCGCCCGGGTAGGACGATCGGACAGTACTTGGCGTACCACCTGCTTCCCGTATAACAATTGTGTCATACATTCTCCTTGATCACATTCCATGCCTGCTCCACCAGTGCTTCAATACGTGCTGCATCCTGTCCTAATTCCAGCATGCCGAGAATGGCCTCGAAGCCGGTTGAAACCCGATAGATATGCTGGGGCGTATGCTTCGGCACCGTACCGGCATGATCGTTGCGGCCGCGGCGAAAGACCTCTTCTTCCGCTTCACTGAACCAGCCCGCCTGATGCAGGGCCTCGTAGATGGAAGCCTGCGCTCGCGCACTGACAAAACGAATCGTTTCTTTCTGCAGGCGCCTGCCGATGCCGGCGCGCTCTTGAATCAAGCGTTTGCGGACGGCTAAAGACCACGTCGCATCGCCAAGATAAGCGAGCGTACGGCCGTTCACTTCCAGAGCGTTCATAAAGCGATGCCTTTGTCGCTCAATGCTTTTCGATAAACGTCGGCCGCGGCAAAATCTTTTGCGGCCCGCGCCTGTTTCCAGGCCGCGTAATTTTTGCGATCCGTTTCCGTTATCGCCGGTTTTTCCACAACGATTCCCAAAATTTCCAGCATTTTTTCCACACTGCCGCCCAGCGCCTGCGCTTTTGACCAGTCTGTTTCTTTCTGGCGTAACAGCGCGTTCAGCTTCTTCACGGTTTCAAACAGAACGGTGTAGGCGTTCGGCGTGTTGAGATCGTCATCCAGCTGATCGAGAAAGGCTCGATACGATGGTTCATCGATCGTCGCTGTCGGCTCAACGTTTTCCAGAACCGCTTTCGCCGCCAGCTGCTGTAACGGCTGCAGTACTTTGTTCAGTTCTTTGCGCGCCGTCTCGACAGCTTCATCGGAAAGATTCAGTTCTTTGCGATAGTGCACCGAGCTCATGAACCAGCGGGTCAGGTTGGCGCCCAGTTTTTTGACGACGTCTTTCGCCCATAACGTATTGCCGAGTGATTTGGACATTTTCTGGCCGTCGATATTGATCATGGCATTATGTACCCAGTAATTCGCCAGGGCGTTGTGGTGCACGCACTCTTGCTGGGCCGCTTCATTTTCGTGGTGGGGAAAGCGCAGATCCATGCCGCCGCCGTGAATATCGATCAGAGAACCCAGATTCCGATTGATCATGACGACGCATTCCGTGTGCCAGCCCGGCCGTCCTTTTCCCCACGGGCTGTCCCAGCGGATTCCTTTGTCGGTTATTTTCCAGAGGGCGAAATCATAGGGATTTCGTTTGGTCTGCTTGACGTCAATGCGGGCGCCCGCTTCCAGCGCGTCAAGCTTCTGATGTGAAATTTCGCCATAGTGCGGGTCGGCGTCGACGGAAAAATAGACGTCGCCGTCTTCCGCCACATAGGCCGCCCCGACTTCAACGAGGTTTTGAATGAAGCGGATAATATCGTCCATCGTCTCGGTGACGCGCGGCGTATAATCCGGCAGTTCGGTATTCAGCATGGTGCGAACCTGCTGATAGGCATCGATATAGCGCTCGGCGACAGCCGCCTCCGTCGTTCCTTCCTCAATCGCCTTATTGATAATCTTGTCGTCGACGTCGGTAAAATTGCTGACATAGGTGACCGTATAGCCTTCCGCTTCCAGCAGGCGTTTCAGCACGTCGAAAACGACCATCGGCCGGGCATTGCCGATATGCGCGTCGTTGTAAACCGTCGGCCCGCAGACATACATGTCGACGTGGCCTTCGTGAATCGGTTTGAAATCTTCAACCTGCAGTGTTTTTGTATTGTAAAGCCGAATCATCTTCCACCTCCAAAAAAAGCGGCGCATCCAAAAAGACGCTGCCGCGCGGTTCCACTTTTCTCTGTTCTCAAAACCGTAACGTGTGTAACCGTTCTTCCATTGCCGAAAGACCCCTCCCAAGCGCATCGATATATCCCGTGCCGGACATTTTCACCCTTCTGTCTTCTCTTGAGGCACTTTGCATATCTCTTTCTTGTTCGCCGGGTTTATGGAAAGTATAGCACAGCCGAAAGCGGGATTAAATCCCACCTGACCGATCGGCATCAATGCTAAAATAACGGATAGAAAAGAGGAAATCTATGGCTTGTACAACACTGTTGGTAGGAAAAAACGCTTCTTTAAGCGGTTCGACGCTGATCGCCCGCAATGAAGATTCGGGCTCCGGATCGTATTGTGCGAAAAAAATGACGGTCATGAACCCGGACGCACAGCCGTCCGTATACAAAAGCGTCCTCTCGCACTGCACCATTCCGCTTCCGGATCATCCGCTGCGCTATACATGCATGCCCAACGCTTCAGGGGAGGAAGGAATCTGGGGCGCGGCAGGCATCAACAGCGCTAACGTGGCAATGACGGCTACGGAAACCATCACGTCCAACGCCCGTGTTTTGGGGGCGGATCCGCTTGTGCGCTATATTCCCGCCAAGGACGGGGTTCCCGAGACGCCGGGAGGCATCGGGGAAGAGGACATCGTGACGCTGACCCTGCCGTATATTCACTCGGCCCGCGAAGGCGTCGAGCGCCTCGGCATGCTCCATGAAAAATACGGAACGTATGAAATGAACGGCATCGCTTTTCAGGACGTCGATGAAATCTGGTGGTTTGAAACGATCGGCGGTCATCATTGGCTTGCACGGCGGGTGCCGGATGACGCCTATGTGGTCATGCCCAATCAGTTCGGCATCGATGTGTTTGATCTGGAGGATGCGCTGGGCGCCGGTAAAAATCATCTGTGCTCGCGTGATCTGAAAGAATTTATTGAGAAAAATCATCTGGACGCTTCGATGGACGGCGTGTTCAATGCGCGGCTCGCGTTCGGTTCCGCAAGTGACGCCGATCATGTCTACAATACGCCGCGGGCCTGGTACATGGAACGTTTCTTTAATCCGCATACGTTCAGCTGGGACGGCTGTCATGCCGACTATACGCCGGAATCGGATTCTCTGCCCTGGTCATTACGGCCGGAAAAGAAAATCTCGGTCGAGGACGTAAAGTATATTCTTTCGTCGCATTATCAGGGCACGCCGTACAATCCTTACGCCAAGTGCGGCGACCTGAATCTGCGCGGGAAGTATCGTCCGATCGGAATCAATCGGAATAATTTTGTTTCTCTGTCTGAAATCCGCCCCGATCTTCCGGAAGAAATCCGGGCGGTGGAATGGGTGGCATTCGGTTCCAATGTCTTCAATGCCTTTGTGCCGCTGTATACCAATATTGAAGAAGTGCCCGCTTACTTTGAAAATACAACCACGGAAGTGACGACGGCGAATTTCTATTGGGCGAATCGTATCATCGGCGCGCTGGCGGATGCGCACTATGATCATTGCCGTCAGCATATCGAACGTTATCAGGAAACCGTCAATGCCAAGGCGCGGGAAATCATCAATCGTTTTGACATGCTGTTTTTGAGCGATCATCAGCTTCGGGCAGAAGAAGCGAATCGTGAAATTGAACAGATGGTACGTGAAGAAACGCAGAAGGTGTTGGACAAGGTGTTGAAGACGGCGTCCGATCACATGCGTAATGCCTACGCAAGAAGTGACGCCTGACGTCTTTGCCTGAAGCGGAATATGTACTCTAAAGGGGCTGTATAAAAACCTCCGACTGAAAAGTCGCAGGATTGCACAGCCCCTTTTTCGGCGTGCATGGATGCAGGCTGATGATTCCGTAGAGGTCTGCTGAAAATGTCTGATTTTTATTCATTCCCTTTTTGATGTTTTTCTCTGTCCGTCTCCGGTCCTGTCCCCCTGCATCTTGCGCCGGGCGGTTCAGTCTATGCCATCCGCAATTTATTCCCAAATATCCTTATCTTCTTTGGGCAACGTATATGTCTTGCGTCTGCGAATACCCATGACGAAGAAGGTGATTCCGGAAATGATCAAGCCGGCGTCAACAACAACCGCAATCCAAAACGGAACACCTTTCGGCTTCACATTGTACAATGTTTGAATCAACATCATAGCCCCCAATACGAACTGCGATATGGCGATACCAAAGAAATGAGAAAAGCGTTTCTCCATCTGTTTCTGAACTTCCTTGTTTTCAGTATATATGTCCAGCGGGCCATCTGCCGCATTCTTCCTCAGATACACACGGCCGCTATATTCCGCCACTACAGTGATACCGGTCTGCTCCAGAAAATCGAGATATGCTTTCTTTTTACTGCCGGTGTAGGCGGGCAGATCGATCTTATACTGATACTTCGACGGGGAAACATCCTCAAATACATACTCTCCGCCGTGATAGCCGATCAGCATCAGGCCGTTTTGTCCCTGTTCGTTCAGCCATTCTTCTTCCTTTTGAATATCTAGAAATGCCTTTTTAATAGTTGTCTTCATAATCTCCTCACTTTCTCTTCTCTGCGTTTCGCAGCAGTTCTTCCAGCCGAATGAGTTCTTTTTCAAAGAACTGTTTTCCGGTATCTGTGATGATGTATTCGATTTTTCTGTCCTGCGGATGCTCGTCCAACGCTTTGATCCATCCTTTTTTCTGCAAAGTGTCTAAGGCCCCGTAGAGGGAACCGGCACCGAGATTTACCCGCCCGCCCGTCATTTCTGCTATGTCTTTCATCAGGGCATAGCCGTGTGCCGGATGGTAAAGCCGCAGCAGAATGTAATAGATAGATTCGCTAAGAGCACCGCTATTGGCTGTTCGACCCATGCCTTCTCCTTTCTGTTCTGTTTTTCGATATATCGTTATCTGTAATATATCGAAATACGTAATACTTGTCAACAAGCTATTTTAAAAAAATTACGGAATTGCAGAAAATCTTTTTTGCGGCAAATAAAAAGAAGAAATTAAATGGCGGAAAAGGAAAAAGCACAAACCGATACAGACCAATGAAGAACGAACTGCGCCCTTGGTGCCGATAAGACTTGCGAGTGAGAAGAAATCGGAAATAGAAAAAAGCCTTAAAAACAGTATAAAATTACTAACTATGGAGAATCGGAAGATGTCGAAGATGAATAAAATAGATAAAGAAGAATGGCTGTTGCATTTGAAGGACGATGAATATCCGCTTACGACAATAGACCACGACCGAATAATTGTTCGAGCAATAGTGATCGATAATGATAATAATTTTTATTTTGCCCGGGTAAACAGAAATGATGATTTTGGAAAAGCAACACTCATAGAAACCGCGGGCGGCGGAGTAGAACCGGGCGAGGACTTGGAGAGCGCTGTTAAACGTGAACTTAAGGAAGAGCTGGGAGCCGTTGTTAAAATTGTGCGTAAGATCGGCATTGTCAGCGACTATTATAATCTGATCCATAGGCACAACATCAATCATTATTACTTTTATAAAGTTGTTTCTTTTAAAGATAAATGTTTAACAGACGCCGAAATAAATGATTTTCATCTTTCAACCCTTAAATTAAGGTATTGCGAGGCTTTCGACGAATACGAAAGATGCAGATGTTCCAGTTTAGGAACTCTAATAGCAAATCGAGAAGTCCCTGTTCTTAAGCGGGTAAATAAATGGATACAAAAGGTAAATCATACTTCTTTTTAACATAAGCAGATGTATTCTTAATTTCTTAAAAAATTAGGCTTAATTAACTCATAGTGGACTGTATATCATTGATGAGCGTTAATATGCACATCAATATTGAAAATACATAATAGATTAGTCTCATGATAAAGGAGAA
>CAUVBZ010000060.1:0-7667 GCA_963550455.1 uncultured Erysipelotrichaceae bacterium | reverse complement strand
TTGATTTTCTGGCAAGTGAAAACAGGGAATATCAAAGTGAAGAGGGATTGCGCATACTGCCTGCGCATACATTTTCCGACGTTTCGATTGCCGACTATGACTGTCTCATTCTTCCGGGTACGATCAATCCGCTTCCCGCGTTATACGATGAGCGGTTGATTGACTTTTTGAAAAGCGGAATCCATACCGATGTTGTTTATGCGGCAATTTCCTCTTCGCCTCTGTTTCTGGCAAAGGCGGGCGTTGTGCAGGGCAAGAAATTTACGGGCGGTTTTTTCATGCAGATGACGGAGGTTTTTTCGTTTATTGAAAAGGAGAACTTTATTCATAAGGGTATTGTTTGCGACGGCAATGTCATAACCGGTATCGGCATGTTTTTTCGGGCGTTTGCGGAAACGGTTCTGCGGCGCTTCGGCTACGCCGTCGGTGATCATTTTATGCGAAACGAACCCGAGGATTATACGGAAAAGGAGCTTACATTTTACTGGGAGGAAGAAGATTACCGCGCCTTTTTGGAAGAGTTGAAAACATATTCGTCCTGACGGTATGAAAATACGTTCAGCGCTCGTAAAAATAACGGATATTTTGTTCCGTGAAAAGAGCCGCCGAATAAAATTGTTGGCCAGGCACGGCTGCTTTTGTTTTAGGAAAGGAACGTGCGCTTTGTTCCGATCCATACTACAATAATTTGACCGGCCAAGACCGGGCGAGCGCATATATTTGACGCTTGGAGCGATACAGCCGGAATAGCGTACACTTTTCGGGGAGGAAAATCTATGGCGGGAAATCTTATTTTTACAGCCTTTGCCAGCATGCCGGCTTCGGCGGCGGGAAGCCAGAATTTGAAAAAGACGGCCGATCAGATGCAGATTTATTTTGAAAACATCGCCGTGACGCTTGTCTCCGCAAAACATTACAATCCCAGCGATACGGTCGCATTGATCACGACAATGGAAAAAGCGGAAATTCCGTCTTGGTTTGCCGATCTTTGCGAACGCAAAAACATTTTGATTTTGCGTATTCCCTTTGATACATTTACCTTTCCGGATGCGTATACGTGGTCGTTCTGTTTTTACCGGGCATGCGTATTGGAGCATCTGCTGGATATGGAATACGACCGTTTTTGCAGTCTGGACGCCGACATGTATATACAAGGAAGCTTTGCGAGGATTTTTGCGGAAGCGGATCAGCACGTGCTGTTATACGACTTGAATCATGGACTTGCGGTGGCGGATTATCAGCGGCTGATGAAAGAAGTGGAAAATTGGTACGGGAAACCGGTTTATCTGACGCAGTATGGCGGTGAGTTTGTGGCATGTAGCCGCTCTTATGCACGTCTGTTCATCGCGCAATGCAAAAAAGTGTATGAACGGATGGCCGCTTCTCATATGGTTGTATCGACAGGCGATGAATTTATGTATGCGATTGCCGCTCGTGAGTGCGGCACGGCGGTAAAAAATGCCGGCGGCTATGTTTATCGATTCTGGACCCGCACCTTCCGGCTGGTCGCGACGTCGTATGCGTATAACGCCGTGGCCGTGCTGCATGTGCCGAGCGAGAAAGCGCGCGGTATGCGGAAATTGTATCGTCGCTATATTGCCAGAGATCGGATTCCGCCGTGTCGATCGGTATGGCGGATTTGTCATTTCACGCATTCCAGTCTGCGTGACAGTCTCGGCCGCATTTATCTGCGCATGCGCCAAGAAAAGATTTAGCACTCATATTGACAAAGTGCTAAAACCTGATTAGCATAGTATCTGTTGATCGACAGAAACAGATCGAACGCATGGAGGTGAAAGATCAATGTTAAAACCGTTACACGATTATGTTGTATTGGAAAAGGTAAAAGAAGAAGTTAAAACCGAATCGGGGATTATCTTGACAACCAAGGAAGCCAAAGATGAGCCGTCCGTCGGCAAAGTTGTGGCCGTAGGCCCGGGGAAGACGGAAGACGGAAAGCTGGTGCCGGTGGATCTCAAGGCAAACCAGAAAGTCATCTACAAAAAGTATTCGGGAACGGAAATTACGTTTAAGAAAAAGGATTATCTTTTGATTTCGGCGGAAGATATTCTCGCCGTTATAACGGACTGAAAGAGGAGGTAAACGGAAATGGCTAAAGATATTCAGTACGGGAGAGACGCCCGCGAAAAGATGCTGGACGGCGTCAACAAGCTGGCGGAAGCGGTAAAGGTGACGTTAGGGCCCAAAGGCCGCAACGTCGTGCTTGAAAAGACGTTCGGCTCACCGTTAATTACCAACGACGGCGTTACCATCGCCAAGGAAATCGAGTTGGAAGACAAGTTCGAGAACATGGGCGCCAAGCTGGTTTATGAAGTTGCCAACAATACCAATGAGAAGGCGGGCGACGGAACGACGACGGCGACGCTGCTGGCGCAGGCTATGATCATCAACGGCCTGAAAGCCGTTGAAAAGGGCAGTAACCCGGTTCTGATGCGCGAAGGTATGGAGAAGGCCGCAAATGCCGTTGCCGAGGGAATCTTGAAGAATGCAAAGAAGATTTCCACGAGCGACGATATCAAGAATATCGCGACGGTTTCTTCCGGAAGCGAGGAAGTGGGCAAAATCATCGCGGAGGCGATGGATAAGGTCGGCCGCGACGGCGTGATCAATGTCGATGAGTCCAAATCCTTTGAAACCGAGCTGGAACTGACCGAGGGCATGCAGTATGACAAGGGCTATGTTTCTCCCTACATGGTCAGCGATCATGAAAAGATGGAAGTCGTCATGGATAATCCGCTGATTCTTGTGACCGACCAGAAAGTCAATACGATTCAGGATATTCTTCCGGTGTTGGAAGAAGTGGTCAAGGCGAATCGCGCCTTGCTGGTCGTTGCGGATGATTATGACAACGAGGTGATGTCCACCCTGATTATCAATAAACTGCGGGGGACGTTCAACGTCGTGGCTACAAAGGCGCCGGGCTTTGGTGATAACTCCAAAAATCAACTGGCGGATATTGCCGTCATGACGGGCGCGAAATTCTATGCGAAAGACCTGAATATGAACCTGGCGGAGATGAAGATTTCCGATCTCGGCTCGGCAAAGAAGGTTGTTGTCGGCAAAGATAAAACGACGATTATCGGCGGTAAAGGCAAAAAAGCCGATATTGCCGCACGCGTGGAAGAAGTCAAGGCGGCGATTGAAAATACAACCTCCGACTATGACCGCAAGAAGCTTCAGGAACGTCTTGGCAAGATGACCAACGGCGTTGCTCTGATCAAGGTCGGCGCGACGACGGAAACGGAGCTCAAGGATAAGAAGTTGCGGATTGAAGATGCGCTCAACGCGACAAGAGCGGCGGTCGAGGAAGGCGTCGTATGCGGCGGCGGTCTGGCACTTGTACAGGCGTATAAGGCGGTCAAGGACAGCCTCAAGTCCGATGTCACGGATGTGCAGAAGGGTATGAATGTCGTGCTGGACGCTTTGAAAGAGCCGATTGTCCAGATTGCGGAAAATGCCGGCTTTGACGGCGTCGAGATTTATGAGAAGCAGCTGGAGCAGAAGACGAACGTCGGCTTCAATGCAAAAACCGGCGAATGGGTCGACATGTTCAAGAAAGGCATTTTGGATCCTGCCAAGGTTGCCCGCTCGGCTCTGCTCAATGCGGCAAGTATCTCCGGTCTGTTTATCACGACGGAAGCGGCCGTAGCGGCTGTTCCGGAACCGAAAGCGGCACCGGCTCCGCAGATGCCGGAATATTGATTCCAGACTCAAGAGCATCGCATGAACGTGCGGTGCTTTTTTTACGTTTATTTCACCGTCTTTTTCCATTGTCGAAAGACGTATCTTTTTTTGCTAGAATAGAGCTCATGTTGAACAAGTTAAAGGCAAAGTTTTTGAACCGGCAGTTTCTGATCTTCGGCCTGATCGGCGTTTTGAATACCGGCATCGCCCTGCTGCTGAATAAATTTCTGCTGGCGCTGAACGCGGAAGTCGGCGTGGCCAGCATGATCGCCGACGTGCTGGCTTTCATACCTTCGTATCTGATGAATATGAAATGGACGTATCACAAGCCGTATTCCTGGAAAAGCTTTCTGTCCTTTCCGATCAGCTATGTGCCGGGCTGGTGCATCACGTTCCTTCTCGTAGAAATACTGCACCACGGTTTCGGCGTGCCGATTCGCTACGCAAAGCTGGCGTCGGTTCCGATTTACGTACCGGTCAATTTTATTTTCATGTCCCTCGTGGTACGAAAAACGGCCGCGCCGGAAAAGAAGCCTACAGCGCGTTGATTTTTTTCCTCAGTTCCGCGATCGCTTCGGCATTGGCCGTCGCATAGTGGATTTTGGAAGGCTGTTTCTGCAGGATGAGCTTTTCCAGGCCGTGAAAAATAGACTGCGCGTCATACGAACAGGTCAAGGCGCCGCTTTCCCTGCATATCCGATAGGCGGGAGAGCGTTTCGTCGTGATGGTCAGCACGTCTTTTTCCAATAAAGAATATTCCAGAATTTTACTGGGCAGATAAGGTTGAATCTCATCGTCGGGAAGAATGGTATCCAAAAGAAGCACGGCGTCGGCATCTTTCATTTTTTCAATACACTGTTCAAAGGGCACCCGATCGTGGATATGAAAGACGGAATCCAGCCGCAAGGCGTGCAGAAGCTGGCGATCCCGCTTACGAAATTCGCCATATTGATCGACGGTCAGCCGGACGGCGGGGTAGGTGTCACGGAACAGGCGCAGGGCGCGGATAAATTCCGCACAAAGCCGCAGCCCGTACACACGGCCGAAATGCGCAAGCGTAAAGACCGCTTCCTCTTGCCGGCCGGGACGGGGCGTCAGCGTGTTCCATTCGGGAATATAGTTGAGCGGAACGACGACACATTTTTTTAAAATGTCCTCTTTCGCGATTTTGTTGAAGTAAAGGCCATATTGTCGGATCATGAAGTCGCGCTGTTCGGGACAGATGAAGACGAGAAGATCGGCGTGTTCAAAGGCGTCCGCCTCATCGGCGTCGACGACATAATAGCGGCAATATAGACGGAAGGCGATCTTTTCCGGCAGAGAATACGATGCGTACGTCTCGGCATCGTATTTATAGGGACTGTGATTGATCGGGTCGGAAAAGGACGCGATCCATTTGACATGTGGATTTTGCGCCTGAATTTTGAGCGCCGCCCGTATCGTATAGCACGGCCAGCTGTTTGTGTAGACATATTCCTGTCCGGCATACATGGCCGCGGCGGTATCGATGTAGCGCTGCATATGGCGCAATCCTTTCAGGAGATTGATGTTGCGGATGGAAAAGAGCACGTTGTCGTAGCGATCGACGAAAGCGGTATGAAATTTTTGATAACAGGAATCCTGCCGCAGAAGATGCAGCAGGCTGTCGTCTGTACCGCTTTCCAGGGCGCACACGTCGTATTCCATGTCTAAAAGCCGCAGCTGCTTATAAACGAGCTGGGTGATGGTATCGTTGCCGGGGACAAAGGGGCCGGGAATGACAAAACAACGTTTCATACGCTTTATTTTAGCATTTTCAGGAAGAGATTTTAGCCCGGTTATGAAGTGGTGTATGATTAGGAAGTACGGATTTATAAGGGGGAAGAAGTCGTGCAGCCTGTCAAACCGACGGAGACGTTTATTCATAAAATCGATGCTCTGCAGTTTCTGATGGCGGTCGTCATCGTATTTACACACGGTATGACCTTTACGCAGGTACAGGGAAACGGCGCGCTGAATGCGCTTGCGCTTCGTTTTTTTAAAGGTTTGACCGCGTTTTCCGGCGCCGCGCTGAGCGTATTCATGACGATTTCCGCGTTTCTGTTGTTTTACAATTACGATCCCAAAACGTATGCGGCGAAGATCAGGCGGCGTCTCGTGCGGAATTTGATTCCGTATATGGCGTGGAATACGCTCGGCATCCTCTATACGCATCCGTCTTTTCACGGCCTCGGCGACGTCGTTTCCTGGTATCTGCTGTCAAAAGGGTGTCCCGTGTTCTGGTTTCTGGAAATGGTCACCGTGCTTGCGCTTTTCGCGCCCGTCAATGCGTTTGTGTTTAAAAATAAAAAGGTCAGTTTCCTGATCCTGGCATTTCTCTGCTTTTTTACCGTGTTTCTCTGTCCGGATTTTTGCAACGTTTCCTTTTTGAGTGAAGAGGCGGGGCGCTATCTGAATCGCGGCTGGTCGTATGTCTATACCTATGCCGCAGGCATCGTGGCGGCGCGGCATTTCCGCGCTTTCATTCTGCGGGAAACGTATGGAAAGCGGCTGAACCTGCTCGGCCGGGCGGGGATTGCGTATCTTCTGATAGTGCCATACAACACGCTGTATCGCTTCATAACGCTTCACGCGTTCCTTTTTATCTGGGTGGCGGCGGATACGCGGCGTTATACCCAAAGGCATTGGTATCAGACCATGAGTTTTTTCCTGTATGCCTCGCATCCAATCGGCCTTTCGGTTTTGCATCGGATTTTGAACGGTTTACATCTGGGCCATCTTGTCGCCGACGTTCCGGTGGAGGGAATGTATGCCCTGTTCATGCGGACGGTTCTGTCACTTTCGACCGTTCTCCTGTGTCTTGGCGTCGGGTATCTTTTACAGCGCTATGTACCGTTTGTCTATGCGATCGCCGTCGGCAACCGCAAAGCGAAAAAAGCCTGAATTGAAAACCGAATGGATTTATTCTGTATCGTGTTTCAGTATCTCAAGTTTTGGAGCAAAAATGGAGAAAACCGCATAACCAAGCGACTTTCTCCATCTTGTCTGTGTGGGGTAATAGGGGATTTTCCGAGGTGTCTAATATTTCAGCAGCCGGCGCATTTCCTGCTGCGTCCGATACTTGCGATCAAGTTTCATATCGAAGGCATTGCCGCATTCTCTGATGACTTCATTGTAAAAACAGAACTGATAATCCGTTCCGCCGATCGGAACACATTTGCACCATATAACGCGATATATCGGTTTTTAGCCATGCACGCGTTTCTTTTTGTATGGATGATCAAAGACATAAGATACTATAAGCAAAATGCTGTCAAAATAATGACCCATAATGAAAATTGATAGATTTTATATGTTTTATTTTGATAGAATGTTCCCTAGGAATTCTTATGAAATCAAATGCTTTTTATCAAAAAACGGATAGAATATTTTTAGTTGCACTATGCGTAATATTCATGTTGCAACTTTATCGTACAAGAATCGGTATCGGTTCTGCAGATGAGCAGTTTTATATTACCTTAGGGTGGAGATTAGAGCAGGGAGATGCCCTATTCTATGATGACTGGCATATTGCTCAGATGATTGGTTTCTTTATTTATCCATTGGTAAAATTATATCGTTTAATTGCCGGAGGTAATGAAGGAATTGTTTTAGGGTTTCGATACTTCTATATTCTGTTTAATACATTGATTGGCACTGCCTTTTATATTCGGTTTCGTAAATATGAAATAAAGGCGGTATTCGGCGCTTTAGTTTTGCTTTTATTTTCTCCATTTAATTTTCAGGCATTATCTTATAATTCTATGGCACCAAGTTTATTGCTGTTGAGTATTTTAATTTATCCTTTTGAATCGAATTGCTTTATAAGAACAATTTTCAGCGGCTTTTTCTATGCCTGCGCTGTTTTAAATACGCCTTATCTTCTCCTGCTTTTTCTATATGCAACAGTTATCACTGTCTTTAAGAAAAAATGGATATCACAT
>CAUVBZ010000059.1:0-7715 GCA_963550455.1 uncultured Erysipelotrichaceae bacterium | reverse complement strand
AATTGCGCATGTACTGCCGATTGTCGAAGCGTAATTTCCCAATATCATATCGCCGATACCCGGCAGCCGGCTGTAATCCGTCAAACGCAGCAGCCATCCGAAACCTTTGGCCACCGTTGTCGGCGTCGCTCCGGTCGCAAAATCCTCGCTGTATGTTGCCGCAAAATTGCTCATCAGCACGGCTTGACCGAAAGCGGCCGGATTAAAGATATTCTGCCCGAAACCGCCGAATACATGCTTGCCGAAAATGACCGCGATCGCCGTACAGACGACAACGGCATAATAGCTGACACGAAGTTGGGAAATTAAAACCAGAATCAATGCCGTAACCCAAGAATAGTTCGACAAGATAAAAGTCTTGATATCCTGCTTTGTACACGTTGCCCAAAGCGCATCGCAAACCAAAGCCGTCACGACCGCCGTCGCCGTCAGGCCGACCACCCGCAGGCCGTATGCCGCTCCCATCGTCGTGCTGTACCATGCCGTTGCAAACACGACAACGGCAAGCAGGCAAAGCGTCAGATCATTCATGATCGACGTGGTACTTTGCGTCGTCCGATAGTTCGGAGAAGGCTGATATGTCAATATTTTCATCCCCTATAGCCCCCTTACTTTGTAGCCACAAGAGCCATATAACGTTTCGCTCTTGCAACATCCTCTGTCACCTGCAGTTTGGAAGGACAGATATAACTGCATAATCCGCATTGAATACAGCTGTTGATATCCAGTTTTTTAAGCGTCTGTACATCTTTCACCTTCTCGGCGAAATGAATCCGCACCGGTTCCAGTCCCGACGGACATACTTCCGTACATTTGCCGCAGCGCAGACATTTTACCGCCGATATTTTCCGATATCGGAAAACGGTCAGGCCGTTGTTTGCCAGGCCGATTACAAACTGGTCGTCCGGAATGGTTGTCCCCATCATCGGCCCGCCGGCAATAAGCAAACTGTTGTCGGACGTATAACCCCCGCATGCCTCAATTACGGAAGCGGCCGGTGTGCCGATGGCCACGTACACATTGTGCGGCTCTTGAATACCGTCTCCGGAAACGGTCACCATTTTATGGGTGATCGGCGCTCCGTTCATCAAAGCGTTGCCGACGGCGATCGCTGTCGAAACATTATTCAGGACACAGCCTGCTTCCGCAGGAAGACGATCGTAACGGCGGCCCGTCAACTGATAAACCAATGTCCGCTCCCACCCCATCGGATACAGATCCGGAACCGAAGTGACGGTAACCTCCGTATCGGCAAACAACGTTTTGAGCGCTTCGATTTCCTTCTGCCAATGGTCCTTGACACAGACGGTCGTCTGAATATCGCCGGCCAGCTTACGCAAAGCCAGTACGCCCGTCTTCAGCAGATCCATATGCGCGCGCATATTGACCAGATCGGCCGTCAGAAAGGGTTCGCATTCCACGGCATTGATCAATAACATCTGTAAGCCGTCCACTTTGGTATATTTGTTAAAAGCCGGGAAGCCGGCCCCGCCCAGTCCGGCGATACCTGCCGTTCGGATAAATTCCAATAAGTCCTCCCGCTTCGCTTCCTGCCAGTCGAAAGCGGGAAAGGCACGGACAACGGTATTTTGATGATCGTTTTTGATGTGCAGATGGTCGACCTGTTTCAGATTGCATGTCCTGCGCTTTTCAATGCCGACAACGGTTCCTGAAATCGGCGAAAAGAGCGGAACATACCAGAAGCCGTTGGTCGGCTCGCCGATTTTCTGCCCGGCTTTCACCTCATCTCCTTCTTTGACAAGCGGTGTACATTCCACACGGCCATTTACAAGCGGAATATAAAGGTCGTCCGCTTCAGGCATAGTCAGAACCGGCTGATCCGCCGTCAGTTCCTTATGCCCTTCCAGATGCTGATGCATCGGTCCGGTTAAAAATGACATATCTCTTCCCTTTCTCTTGAAAACATTAAAATTATAGCATTAAACCTCCGTAAATCCGCTTCCGTATCCACGGTATCCGTCGTTTTTTCATCCGTTGTTCTCTTTCATGAGACTGCTATAATAAGAATCTATGAAAAAAACGAAATGGACATGCGCACTTTTAACCGGCGCATTACTTGCCGGATGCACTTCAACCGGCAGGCAAAATCCAAGTCCCGAAGCAAGCGCCCCCTTTTACTCGGACACCAGCATGGACAGCGGATTCGACACCGTCTTCAGCATGCGTGAATATGGCGTGGAAGAAGCGATTTTTCAGCAGCACTTCGAACAGGCGAAAACATTGTTCAGACATTATAACGATCTGTTTGACATCTATAACGACTATGATGGGCTCCCTAATATAAAAACCATCAATGATAATGCCGGACGGCAGGCGGTAACGGTCGACCCGGTTATCATCGAGCTCTTACAGGAAGCCAAAACGTTCTATACCTTCAGTAACGACATGTTCGACATCACCTCCGGGGCTTTGCTGAATGTCTGGCACACCTACCGCGAAGAAGGACTTGCTCTGAACGAAAAAGGTGAAAAAGGAAAATTGCCGACTCTTGAAGAACTGTCCGAAGCAGGCCTCCACAAAGGCTGGGATTTGGTGGAAATCAATGTGGACGCCCATACCGTCTATATCAAGGATGCGGCGGTTTTTCTGGATGTCGGCGGCATCGCCAAAGGATTTGCCATTGAGAAAATTGCCCACGCGCTGCAGGAAAGCGGCGCGAAATGTGTCGCCATCAATGCCGGCGGAAATGTACGGACAATCGGCGCAAAGCCGGACGGAAACGCATGGTCGATCGGCATCCAAAATCCCGGCGGCGCCGGTTCCCTGTTTGCTCTTCGCGTTCCGGGCGCGCACTCTTTCGTCACAAGCGGCGACTATGAACGCTTCTATGTCGCTGAAGACGGGAATACGTATTCGCATATTATCGATCCGACCACGCTCTATCCGGCGCGCCGCTTTCATTCCGTCTCCATCGTCACTTCCGATTCCGGAGCGGCCGACTGTCTGAGCACAACTTTATTCATGCTGGACTACGAAAGCGGCCTTAAGGTGATCGACGCCTACCGAAAGGAACATCCGCAGGAAATGCTGGAAGCGATATGGATTATGGATCCGGAACAGGTTCCCAACAATGTTGAAAATGTACATATCGTAACGCAATATGCCGCCGTCTATACCGACGGGCTTAAAGAAGCGCTCGTGTGGCCGCAATGATTTCACTTTCCGGCCATTGAGAAGTCCGCTCGCCCGCTTTTATAAACCGCTCCATTCTTTTCCGTCTTCGGGCAGATGTCGATAAAACAGATGGAAAAACGGCAGACAGATCAGTGCGGAAATGACTTCCGAACCGGCCTGCGCCAGCTCCAGACCGATCAGGCCGAATGCTTTGATCAGCAGAAAAAGAAGCGGAATCAAGATGATGCCCGAACGTAATGCCGCAAGAAACGTCGCGATCTTTCCCTGCCCCGTTGACTGAAACAGCATGTTCCCGTACATGGTGATGGGCATCATCCACAAGATCAGACATTGATACCGCAGTGTCGGAAGACCGATGGACAACACCGCCGGATCGTCGCGAAATAATAGAATCAGCGGCTTTGCGTATATCCAGCCGAACACACCGAGGACGCTCATCAGACCCATGCCCAAATAGAGTGTAAAATTCGCCGCATCTTTGACGCGCTTATATTTTCGGGCGCCGAAATTGAACGCGCTGACTGGCTGTAAGCCTTGGCCGATGCCGATGGCGATGCAGAAAAGAAACTGTACAATCCGATTGACGATTGAAATGGCCGCGATAGCCGCGTCTCCATATAAGCCGGCGGAATGATTGATCATCATCATGGAAGCGGAATTTAGTCCCTGCCGCATCAAACTCGGCATGCCGCAGCTGATAATATTTTTCAACACTTCCGGACGCGTCGTGATATACCGCACGCCGAAGCGGCTCTGTGTTTTGCGCATGACGAACGGAATCAGCAAAATCCCCATGGATATATACTGTGAAACCGCGGTTGAAATGCCGGCTCCCGTAATATTCATGTGCAGAACGTTGATCAGATAGGCATCGCCGAAAATATTTAAAATACCGCCGACGGTCAGGCCGATCATCGCCAGCACCGCGCGGCCTTCGTAGCGCAGAATATTGTTCATCACACAGCTGCATGTCAGCGCCGGCCCGGCAATCAGAATCCAGATCGCATAATCGCGCGCATAAGGAAAGATTGTCTCCGTGCTTCCCAACAGACGCATCATCGGTTTCATCCAGATAAGCCCGATGAGTAAAATGATCAGTCCCGCGCCGATTGAATAATAGAAGCTCGTCGATGCATACTCGCGGGCTTCTTCAATTTCACGGGAACCAAGCTTCCGTGAAATATTGGACCCGGCGCCATGGCCGAACATGAAGCCGAGCGCCTGCAAGATCGACATCAAGCCCATCACAACGCCGGTTGCGGCCGAAGCGGACGTGCCGAGATTGCTGACAAAATACGTATCCGCCATATTATAGATACTGGAAACAAGCATGGAAACGATCGTCGGTATACTCAGCGAAATAATCAGTCTGCTTACCGGCGCCCGGGTCATTTTTTTATATTGTGCTTCCGCCTCCATCGTCATAGGAACCTCGATTCTGCCTTGTGAAATAAGAAAAGAAAGGATTCCGGTAAAATCCTTCCCTCTTTCGTCTATTTTTTTATTTCAACGCTCGATGCACATTCCGGGCAGACGCAGGATGACATCTTGCCGGAATCCAAAACATAAAATTCTTTATTACAGGTCGGGCATGTCGGCTTGCGGGCGAACAATCCGACCGCGTAATCCAGACGCGTATCGTCGACCAGTTCCAGGCGGCCGTCGTCCATAGTGCCGAGCACGACATATTTTGTCCCGTCAATCGTGATTTTTTCAAACTCTTTCATCCTTCTTCTCCTAATGGTGTTCTCATTATAATCAGAAACCCGGCTTTCCGAGAAGATGAAACATGTTTTTCTTGTAAATCTCAACGCCCGGCTGATTGAACGGATTGATATCCAGCATGTAACACGTCATCGCGCAGGCGATGAAAAAGAAGTAGCACAGGTACCCGAACGTCTGTTCGTCCATCGTATCGATCGTTAACAATAAATTCGGCACATGACCGTCTTCAACGTGCGCCTGCAGTGTCCCTGCCGACGCCTGCTTGTTAATCCAGTCCAGCGATTTCCCCGACAGATAATTCATCTGGTCGTTATTTTCCGGATCGTTCGGAACGGAAATATCCGCAATCGGATTTTCCACCAGCAATAACGTTTCATACAGCACCTTTTTACCTTGCTGAATAAACTGGCCCAGCGAATGTAAATCGGTGGAAAACGTTGCGGAATCGGGCAGAATCCCCTTGCCGTCCTTCCCTTCCGATTCGCCGAAAAGCTGTTTCCACCATTCGGCCAGAAGACGCAACTGCGGCTCATAGGTCACCAGCATCTCGACGTTATATCCCTGTTTTTGCAAAATACGGCGCGCAACCGCATATTGATACGCGGGATTTTTATCCAACTCGCTGCTTGAAAGTTCTTCATACGCCCGTGCAAAGCCGTGCATCACCTTCCGGATATTGATGCCTGCCAGCGCCATCGGCAGCAGACCGACTGCGGAAAGAACGGAATATCGGCCGCCGATATCGTCCGGCACGACGAATTGTTCGTATCCTTCTTTATCAGCCAAGGTTTTCAGAATGCCTCGATTACGATCGGTCGTGGCGATGATGCGCCACCGACATTCTTCTTTATCGTATTTTCGCTCCATAAATTCCCGCAACACGCGGAAAGCCAGCGCCGTCTCCGTTGTCGTACCGGACTTTGAAACGACATTCAATACGATCGAACGGTTTTCCAGATGGTGTAAAACCTGCTTCATATAAGCGCCGGAAAAGGTATTTCCGACAAAGATCACTTCCGGTTTTTCGGCCGGATACAATCCTCGCAGCATATCCAACGCGGCCGCCGTGCCCAGATAACTGCCGCCGATACCGCAGACAACCAGCGTATCGAAGCGGCCTTTTAAAGAAGCGGCGAGAGCTTCGATTTTTGCAAATTCCTGCCGGTCATAGTTTTGCGGCAGATCGACCCAGCCCAGATAGTCATTTCCCGCCCCGGTCTTTTCGTGAATCATGTGGTGAAGACGTGTCACCTCTTCCTGATAGGACCTTATGTCTTCCTTTAAAAATGCATGTTCTTCGTTAAATTGAATCATTGTCTTTCTCCTCTTCTTCCGCTTCCTTTAACCATTGTTCCATATGTGCGGCGATCGACATGAAACCTAAACGCATCGGTGGCAGTGCCGCATTGCGTATCTGGGGGCGGCGGCGATTGCGGGCATGAATATGCCGCAGCGCCTTTAAAGACAGCCGGGCCTGATGCGTATGCGGATCATAATCGATGATTTTGACACGAATCGTATCACCCGGCGCTACAAAGCGTGAAATATCTTTTACATATCCGTCGCTGATTTCCGAAATGTGAATCAGTCCGTCCGTATGTCCGTCCAAGGCGACAAAAGCCCCGTAAGGCTGTATTCCCGTCACTTTTCCTTCTACAATCTGTCCGATCTGATAAGCCATCTTCATCTCGTTTCTTATGCAAGTATACCACGCCTGTTCCGGCTATGATAAAATGCTTTTCAGGAGGCTTTTTCATGACGCATTCCATGTATCCGTTCTGGTCGGCGATCTTGGCCGCGGCTATCGCGCAGCTTTTAAAACCGGTTACCTATTATTTCAAAGATCATCACTGGTCCATGCAGCACTGCCGTGATGCCGGCGGCATGCCCAGTTCGCACTCGGCGATGGTAACGGCGATGGCGCTTTCGGTCGGTTTTCGCGACGGCTTTTCTTCGGCTTTGTTTGCCGTCTCCTTTACGGTTGCATGCATCGTGATCTATGACGCGGCAAATGTAAGGTATTATAGTGGACAAAACATCAAACTCACGCAACAATTAGTCAAGGATGTGCAGGAGATGACGCATACGCAGCTTCAGAATCCGATCTATAACGTCAAGCTCAAAGATGTGCTCGGACATAAATGGGCGGAAGTTCTGGGGGGAATGCTTGTCGGGGCCGCGATCGCTTCCGTCTTCCACTTCTGGTTCTGAGAAAAGAGGCAGTGAAAACCATGACTGAAAATGAGATCAAAACGGATGTGTCGGCCGAGCTTTTGGAACGGATTGAAAAAACCATCAATAAAATCCGCCCTTATATTCAGGCCGACGGCGGCGATGTACAGCTGCTTGATTATAAAGACGGCGTCGTCACGGTGCGCATGCTCGGCGCGTGTGCCGGATGTATGGCTTTGGATGTAACTTTGACGCAGGGAATACAGGCCATTCTCACGGATGAAAGTCCGGAAGTCAAGGAAGTGAAAATCGATGACTCGCAGCCTGAGTCTTATCGTTGGTATTAAAAAAGAGCCCGCCGGCTCCTTTTTTTTACAGATTTTACGTCAGATAAATGTAACCGCTGCAATTACCGTGATTTGCCGAAACCCAGCGATCCCCGAAATGGCCATTAAAATTTCCTTCCTGAATATGAACGCTGCTGCCATCGGTTTCTACAACGAAAGCGACATGAAACGGATATACGGCGATGGAATTGGCGCGCGGCTCACTGCCGGTCGCATAGCCTCTTGCCTCCGCCGCCTTCAGCCAGTCCCCCGCATTGCCCGGAAACCACGGCAATTTGATATTCAGATTGTTATACACAAGCTGCCACGCTCCCC
>CAUVBZ010000058.1:0-7777 GCA_963550455.1 uncultured Erysipelotrichaceae bacterium | reverse complement strand
GTCGCGCAATAGCTTACGCCGTGTCCCAGGAAGCGCTCTTCACCCGGATATGGTTTTCCGTTGACAATGCCGGTCGCCAATATGACTGTCGCGGCTTCATAGGAATCATGACCTCCCTGCAGAACAAAATAATCCTGCATGTTGTAAACCGCCGTGATCTGATCTTCTGTGATCGGTACGTTCATCGTCTCCAGATGCTTTAAAAAATGCTCCGCCAAATCCCGGCCGGAAATTTCCGGAAAACCGAGTTAGTTGCGGATGAGGTGCGCTTTGTGAACCTTCATGCTCGCTGCCGGCGAACCGATCAGGACAATATTTTTTTTGCGGACAGCCGCCGTAATCGCCGCCTCCAGTCCGGCCGGGCCGGTACCGATAATGGCTATATCATAACGCATAAGATTCCCCTCCGTTGTTTCTAGAAGAAGCGTAATACAAACCGGAGCAATATGCACGCTTTTTGCCTGCCTGAAAAAAATTGTATTTCATGCTTGCATGAAAAAATACGTCTTTTTCGTTTCGGACAAGTATGTGAAATTATGTGATGATTTTTTCTTAAGACTTGCATACTTTTTAAAGATATTTTAAGATTTTACGTGTTATGAAAAAATTATTGACGAAATTAGCGGCGATTCTGCTTGCGGCAGGACTCGCCTTCGGGCTTCCGTTCGCCTCGCGTACAACCGTTTCCGCCGAAGGCGGCAACCCCTATGGCGGGGGCTGGTCAAACTGCACATGGTCGACGTGGGAGCTTGTCTATGAATCGACGGGCATCGAACTTCCCCGCTGGGGCAATGGCGGCGAGTGGGCGCGCAACGCCGTAAATCAGGGTTGGTATGTGTCGGCGGTGCCGGCGGCCAATACGATCGCCGTGTGGTCAAATCACGTCGCCTATGTGACGGACGTATCGGAGGACGGCGCCTCGATCTTTATCCGCGAAGGCGGTTATATGGGCGGCTACAACGAAGGCTGGTATCCGGCTTTCGACACCCGCTCGTGGCAAGCGCTGATCGGTTACATCTACATCGGCGGCGAAGTGCCGGAAACCTATTATCGGCCAAGCGACTTATCCGCTCCGGTTTCCGCGGAGGAGGCGAAGAAAAATGCCGAGCAGGCAAAGATGATCGCCAGCGAAGAACAGAAGGTTGTCAAAATTGACGACGCCCTGTCTTCCGACACGCTGAAAGAGGAAGAAAAAATCGCCAAGCAGGAAATGAGCGAGGAAGATAAGAGCACGACCAGCGTCATCACGATCAAGTAATTTAATTTCAGAAAATATCCCCCGGCAAGCCGGGGGATATTTCGTATGTTAATCCAAGAAGAAATCAAAAACGAACATCGTCGGCTTTTTCATCTCTTCGTTTACTTTTTTCTTTGTCGATACGCTCGATGGCGCGATCGATCGTCACGCGATGAATGGAGTCGATATCCGCGACCAGCCCTTCTTTAATCCGCCTGCCCAGATTGATCGGCACATAGCCGCATACGTTCGCGGCCAGGTTCAGATGAAACGGCGACGAGCGATACGGCTCGCTGTCCGCATGATCATGTCCGTGAATATTCACGCACCAGTTGAGCCCGTGCACCGGCTCGTGCGACAAAAGAATCTTCTCCGCGATGAACAGCGGCCCGGCATAAATTTCATCAAAGAGGCCTTTGTAATCGGCGCGCCGATCATGATTTCCCAGCAACAGAACTTTCCGTCGTCCGTGTATCTTTTTCACATACGCCGGATTGCCAACGTCGCCCAGACAAACGAACGTATCCGTTCCGCCGACCAGCTGATTGATACGTCGTACCTGCTCATCGCTTTCCGGCCATGCCGCGTCCATCTTACGACAAAAGGGATCGTCAAAATGCAGATCGGAAAGGATGAATACCGAGCCGCCCTGCGCCCAGTGTTGAAACGGTTCATACAGCATCGGAATCATCGCCTGTTCCTCCTAGTTCCATTTTCCCGCGCCTCCGCGGGTTCGGTTATATGAATCAATCGCATGATATCGTGCGATCAGACTGCGCTCCAGCTCATTCAGCTCACGCGGCCGGCATTTTACAATCCGTACGTATGCATGCATGCCATATTTGATATCCCCGTACACTTCGCCGTTTCCCCGTCCGCAAAGATGACTGTACACCCGCTGATAGACCCGCAGCGACTGGCCGACATAAATGTTGTCGTAATGCGCCAGATCATCCGGCGTTTGCGGCTTTTCCCGATACGTCGCGATGACATAACAGCCGGAATGTTCGTGGTATTTATACCCGCGCCGCTTCCTTCGATCGATCCGCCAGTCTTCCATAAAATCTTCCGCCCGAATCCAGGCGCTGTACGACTGAACCGTATGCAGAAAAATACCGAACGCGGCAAACACGGAAAGCAGACCGCCTCCCGTTAGAACAGGGCCGATAGAACCGCTATCGCCATAGCAGATGCCGCCAAGCAGCAGCGCCGCCCCGACGGCGCTGAAAAACAGCGCCCAGCGGCGGCCGGTTCCCGGATCAAAGAAATCGACGTCCTTGAGCGGCGCCGGCTTGGATTCCCAGCGCACCAGATTGCCGTCGGCATCAAATTCAATCGTATAGATGACGCCTCTGCGTTCGGTTTGAGCCATGGCACTATCCTACATGTACCGCGCCCAAAAGAAAAGGAACGTACGTTCCCTTTCTCCGTTGTTTAGCGAATAATGGATTCCAGCCACTCCTTCGGCGCATCCTTAAAGCCGAGCAGCTGTACAACGGTCGCGGCAACATTGGCCAGACCGAAGTCGCCGTCCTTGATCGCAAGGTCTTTCGGCCCGTTATAGATCGCAAACGGAACCAGAGCCAGAGAATGCGACGTTTTCGGATTGCCGTTTTTATCCACCATCTCATCCGCGTTGCCGTGATCCGCAACAACAATCAAGGTATAATCGGCTTTCCGACATGCGTCCATGATACGGCGCAGGTTCAGATCGACCGCTTCCACGCCGATCATCGTCGCCTCATAGTTTCCGGTGTGGCCGACCATGTCGCCGTTCGGGAAGTTGCAGCGGATAAAGGAGTATTTCCCCGACTCGATCGCGGCGATGATTTTCTCCGTCACCTCCGTCGCCTTCATCCACGGTTTCTGATCAAACGGAATCACGTCCGACGGAACTTCCTCCCAATCCTCCAGCGTATCGGAAAATTTTTCCGAACGGTTGCCGTTCCAGAAATACGTCATGTGCCCGAACTTCTGCGTCTCGGAGCAGGCGTAGCTGGATACGCCTTTATTCACCAGATATTCCGACAGCGTATGCTCGATATGCGGCGGTTCAACCAGAAAATTCGTCGGCAGTTTCAGATCGCCGTCATACTGCAGCATGCCGCAATAGAAGACGTTCGGTTTCTTCGGCATGTCAAAGGCGTTAAAGCCGTCGTTCATGTAATCAAAGGCTTTGGAAATCTCAACCGCCCGGTCGCCGCGGAAATTATACAGAATGACCGAATCGCCGTCGTCAATCGTTCCGACCGGCTTGCCGTCTTCCGCGATCACGAAGCCGGGCAGATATTGATCGGTATACTGACCCTCGCTACGATAGGTTTCAATCGCATCGCGAGCCGACGGAAACATGCGGCCGTCGCCCATGACATGAATGTGCCAGCCCTTTTCAACCATCGACCAATCCGCCTCGTAGCGATCCATCGTAATGACCATACGGCCGCCGCCGGAAGCGATGCAGGCATGAAAATCCGCATCATTGAGCTCCTTGAAGACCGCCTCCAGCTGATCGACATAGGTCAACGCACTTGTGGCCGGCACATCGCGGCCGTCCAGAAGCGCATGTACGCGCACCTCCCGGACGCCCTCTTTTTTCGCCTCCCGCAACATGGCGAACAGATGGGAAATATTGGAATGCACGTTCCCGTCCGAAAGCAGGCCTATAAAATGCAGTTTGCCGCCATGCGTCTTGCAGAAATCGACCGCCTTTTTCCACGCCTCCGATTCATAAATTTTTCCGGACGCGATCGACTCGTTGACCAGCTTGGCTCCCTGGGCATAGATCTGTCCGCAGCCCAGCGCATTATGGCCGACCTCCGAGTTGCCCATATCGCTGTCGGAAGGCAGTCCGACCGCCGTTCCGCTCGCTTTGATGGTCGTGTGCGGCCACTTGGACATCAATTCATCAATCTGCGGTTTATAAGCGTGCATCACCGCGTTGCCATGATCTTCTTTCGTCCAGCCGACACCGTCCATTACGACAAGTACCACCGGTTTTGCCATCATCTTTTACTCTCCTTTTCAAGCTTTAGGCTCTATTCAATATAGCATTATTCTCGGCAAAGCAAGTCAATCATGCTCTCTTAGCTCAATTCCCTGAAGCGTCGCGGGCCCCAGGCGTTCAAAATCCAAAAAAAGACAAGGCTGAGCAGACACAGAACCCCCACCGCCGCAAGCAAAAAAGCCGATGTGGGAACAGAACTGCTCATTCCTATAGCCAGCAGAATACCGCCGCACAGATAACTTCCCAAAACGCCGAGAAAAGCCGACAGCGAACGTTTATAAACAATGATCGATCGATCCCAATCCAATTTGGGAAACAGCAGGTTGACGACCAGGCCGAATAAGTTGGACGCCACGCCTCCGGCCAATACGTACACAATTCCCAGCAAGGCCATCTGAAGCGGAACGCCGATCCGCCACAGCATGACGCCGGTCAAAACAGCGCAGGGAACAATCATCGTTTCCAGCGGAAATAACACTTTGCCGGCGAAAATCATCTTTTCCGATACAGGCAGAGAACGAAGAATCCACAGCCTTCTTCCCTCCAGCGATATGGATACGCATGCCGTATTCACGGACATGGCCAGCATACCGACCATCAGCGTGGCAAATCGGCCTGCCGAAAGCGGATCTTGTGTCATCAGCATCGAAAAAAACAGGCTCCGTTGGGGAAACAAGATTGTATATCCCTCCACCCCCAGCAAGATCAAGGCGCCGAATCCCAGATTAAACAAACCGTTGATATCGGTAAAGAACAACCGCCGTTCGCGCTTGGTCAAAGCCGCCAGTACGGAATTTCCCTTTATCGGTTTCAGGCAGAAATTCTGTACATGATATCCTTGATTCCCTTTTGAAGCAATGCGTAAAAGCAAACCGGACAAATACCGCAAAACAATGGCCAGCAATCCGAATGCCGCCACGATTTCCACGACGATATAAATGCCGTTCCCGCTGACGATCGCCTTGCCATACAAGTCGGAAATCGGGAACAAATACCGGGCGGCATGAAACGGAGCGGAAACGTCGCCGCCTTCGGCAAGCGTGCCGGAGCGCCACATGGAAAATCCTGCGAAAGCCAAGACCATCGTCATATTTAAAATGCTGCGCCATAACGCTTCACGCTTCTTGCCGGCCGTTAAGACATGGAGCAGACTGCCGCCCAAAATCGCCACGACAGCCGGCAGCACCGGTAAAGCAAAAAAGCCGAGAGCCATCCAGACATACGATAGAAAAGGAGGGCGCGCAAACCAGGCGTAAATTGCCGCTGCCGAAAAGACGAACGGAAAACTGTAAAGGTATTCCGTCATGAAAAAAGACAACAGCTTGCTGGCGGTAATCTGTTCTTGCCGCAGCGGCAGGCTCATGAGCAGGTCATAGTCTCGGAAGCCGAACAATAAGCCGGAGGACCACGAAATACCCATAACGGTCAAAATCATGGAGTTCATGATCAGCAGGGACAGCAGGCCGATGCCGTAGTTTGACGGCTCCAGATTTTGGAACATCGTCATACCTGTTACAAACGAGCAATAGATCATGGAGAGCAGAATCAGAAAAACCGTCAAAAGGATCGACCGACGCTTTTTCTTCCCAAAGCTTTGCAGCAGCTGTAGCAGCTGCACGCGTACAAGAGCGCGAAACGTTTTCATTGTTCCGCCTCCAGATGCAGAAAGATTTCTTCCAGATTTTTACCGTCTGTAAGAATGGAATCGGTCGCGCCGTCTTTGATTACGACGCCGCTTTTGATGATGACCAGATGATCGCACAGGTTTTCCACCACTTCCAGAACATGTGAAGAAAAAAAGACGGAGCCGCCGCGGTCACATAACGCATGCATCTTCTGTTTCAAAATAAACGTCGATTGCGGATCCAGTCCGACAAACGGCTCGTCCAGAACAAGCAGTTTCGGGTCGTGAAGAAAGGCCGAGATGACGGCGATTTTCTGCTTCATTCCGTGTGACAGAGTCTTGATCGCATCCCCCAGACGATCAAAGATTTCAAGCTCTCTGCCAAGCTCTTCAATCCGTCGTGTGCGCACGCTTTCGTCCACCTGAAACAGATCGGCGATGAAGTGAAGATACTGCATGCAGGAAAGGTTGTCATACAAATCCGGATTGTCCGGAAGATAGGCCAGTATCCGCTTGGCGGCAAGGGGATCCTGGCGGATATCGATGCCGTCGATCGTAATGTGTCCCTGTTCAAAATTAAGAATACCCACGCTGCAGCGCAGGGTGGTCGTTTTTCCGGCGCCGTTTTGTCCGATAAAGCCGCATATCTCTCCGTCGCCCACTTCCAGATCGACGCCGTGCAGAACTTCCGTAGCGCCGAATTTCTTATGTAGATTCTCTATTTTCAACATCTGCTTTCTCCTTCCGCGTTCCCCGTCGCCCGTTTTTCTTTTCTCATTCTACCCCAAACATTCTCGCCTGCAAAATACGGCGCAAACGCTCCACATTGGAGTTGAAAATAAACCGGACGCTTTCATTGAATGCGAAACATATTTTCACGAAGAGTCGAAAAAACCGCGCTCGTTTGACGGTTTTACATGAAAGCCGGTTGAGTTGCCAAATTCAAGCCGCCTATAATAAGACTGTACGAGACGTACACTGGAGGAAAGAATGAATTTCAAGAAGATTTCGGCTTCACTGCTGACCCTTTTCATGTTGGCGGGCTGCGGCTCTTCAACCACGGCTTCGCCAAGCGCGGATGCGGCCGACTCGGGTTCGGCGGCAAACGCTTCCAAAACCATCGACGTTTTGAAAATGCAGTTTGTTCCGTCCCGTGACGCGGAAATGATCATGCAGGGAACTTCGGAACTGCCGCAGCTTCTGATTGAAGCGATGAAAAAACGCGGCTATGAAATCGGCGACGTGGAAATTACCGTCGGCGCCGGTTCCGATTACAACGTAACCGGAGAAGCGCTGGCATCCGGTTCCGTCGACGTCGCCTGGCTTCCGGCTTCGACTTTCGTCAATTACGGCGATGAAACGACGGTTGCCCTGACGGCGACGCGCGACGCTTTGAGCAACGACTCGGAAGACGCGAAGACCTGGAACGGCGAGGCGAATAAAACGACGCGTGTTTCCGGCACTCCGGTCACCTACTATCGCGGTCTGCTCTATGCCGGCCCTTCCGCCAACGGCCGCAAGATCGCCGCGAAGGTTGAAAACGGCGAGCCGATTACGTGGGACGATCTGAACGAATGCAACTGGGCAGTCGCTTCAACGACGTCTTCGGCGGGCTACGTCTTCCCGACGCTGTGGCTGATGAAGAACTATGACGGCAAGACGATCGCCGACCTGGCGCATACGACCCAGCTTTCCTACCCGCAGGCCTTCGCACAGGCGGCCGCGGAAACGGTGGATATCATTCTCTGCTATGCGGACGGACGTCTGGATTATGAAGACGACTGGAACCGGCCGACAACCGAGACCGACGACGCCGGCAATCAAGGCTTCGGCCGCACGGCTTCCATCTTTGATGAACTGTCGGTGTTCGGCGTTACCGATCCGATCTTCAACGATACGGTTTCGCTGACGA
>CAUVBZ010000057.1:0-8019 GCA_963550455.1 uncultured Erysipelotrichaceae bacterium | reverse complement strand
TTCTTCTTTGCATATCCCGATAACGTCAAATTTACCTGACCGAGTAGCTTAGTACATTCCTCTTCCAGACTATCAAGTTGCGCTATCTTTGATAACCTCAGCTCATCGTTCTCAAGAATTTCTACCTGAAAATCTGCGATCTTCTTAACATGAGCGACGAGAGAAAATACACGACTTCTAAACTCATTATCCTGAAAATCTGCAATCTTTGAAATTCCGTTACTAATTTCTCCAAGCTCTGCGTTTATCTGTGTCATGTAATACTGGCCTACGACCATAGATGCAACTCCCATAGCTGCCGCAGCAGTATTTGCTACTACAGCCGTTCCTTTCTGAGCTTGCACAGCAACAAGGTTTGCGTGACCCTGAATTCCGTCAGCGCCACGATAAAAGCCGCGAACGGCTCCTTCCATAGCCTGTGAATTTGTAAGTTTAGCTCCAGCCGGGATTATTGCACGATACAGAACTTCACTTCCAGCTTTTGCGGCCTGAACAGCATTAGTACCCGCAACTCCTGCCTGAGCCAAGCCGGGAACAAGATTATTCACATGCGCCAGAACTTTGCTATCGGTTATTTCAACCAGCTTGTTCTCATCTGGTATTGATTCTACCGGGAGCATTTCCATCTGAATAACAAGCTCATCAAGGTTTTGATCTGTCTGAGATAATTCGCTGGTATTCTTCACCATCAGTGCTTTATCACCCGGATTAGATATATTCTCCTCTCCCAGAGAACTCGCTTTCTTTTTCCTATAAATTAGCAATGCAACGATGACGCCCACCGTCACTATGCAAAGTCCAATAATTACATATTTCATATATGAAACGCCTCCTTTTACCGTTCTATAATAGAAACGGTAAATTTTGCGAATATCTCATCCGTTTCTTTTATGGCATCTATCTTCGACACTCGACTACCCCGACATCTAACTCACTAACTCCACTTAATGACATCTATCTCGGCAACTCCACTCTCACATTTCTTGAGCCGTGCCGCCGTGGATAAGTTCTCTCGGAGCGATTGCCGTCTCCGCCTGCCCGAAGCTGCCGGAAGCCGAAAAGTGCCTGAAATCAAGGACTTTCGAGACTATTTCCCTTCGACCCTTGACATCAATACTACCGTCTCCACATGCTCCGTCCATGGAAACTGATCGACCGGAACCAACTTTTTAATACAATACTTATTCCCTAAAATTTTCAAATCCCGCGCCTGCGTTTCCGGATTACAGGATATATAAACAAAGACCCGCGGGCAATGCTTTAAAAGCCCATAAAGAAAGCCTTCCGATAAGCCACTGCGAGGCGGATCGGCAATCACGATATCATAGCGCTCCCTGCTCGCGGACATAAAGCGGCCGGCATCCGCACATATAAACTTTGCATTCGTTATTCCATTTCGCGCCGCATTATATTGCGCATCCCGAACAGCCGCCCGATTGATCTCTATGCCCGTAACCGACGCCGCCTGTTTTGCGGCCAGAAGACTGATCGTTCCAATACCACAGCATGCATCCAATACACGATCACCTGCATGAATGTCCGCCATTCTCAAGGCGGTCTTATATAAAATTTCCGTCATCGCCGGATTCACCTGATAAAACGACAGCGGAGAAATACGAAACTGTACCCCGCAAAGAGAATCCACAATCCAGCCTCGGCCATAAAGAACCTTGAAACGTTCCCCCAAAACCATCGACGTCTGCCGACGGTTCCAATTTAAAACCAGTGTTTCCATCTGCGGACAATGCTGTTTCAACTGCCGGGTAAAATAACGGGCGCCCGGCAATTCACGAGACCCGATGACCAATACGACTAGCGCCTTCTGCGTCTGTTCGGAAATCCGAATATACACCTGCCGTAAGATGCCGCTATGGCGATCTTCGTCATACGGCTTTAATTCCATGCTGTCGGCAATATGACAGATCTGCGTGATAATCTGATTCGCCAGCGGATGCTGAATGGCACAATCCGATATACGAACAATACGATGACTGCTTTCCTCATACATACCCGCGATCATCTGCCCACGTTGATTTTGCCCGAATACCGCATAGATTTTATGTCGATACCGATACGGCTCCGCCATTCCGACCGGATCGTCGACTTTTACCTTCGGAAAAAGAAACTGCACCCGCTTCCTTTTTTCTTCCAGCGTTTCAGTGTACGACTGTACCATACCCGAACAGCCGCCGCATCGCTTCCATTGTGGACAAACGCTCATAAAACAACCTCTTCCATCGTGCGCACGGTAGCGGGCCATCGTTTTTTCAAAACATCAAAAGCCTGATGCCCCTGTGCAACCAGCGTACAATGCCGAACCCCGATCGCCTGCGCCGTTTCCAGATCATGCAGCGTATCGCCGATCAGCCGACATTCCGCGGGATCAATCCGACTGTCATCGATCCACTTTTTGGCGCGCTCCACCTTTGAACCGGCCAGAAGATTATCAATACCGAGCACTGCCTCAAAATAACCGTCAAGCCCTTGCAGACGAATCTGCGCTTCTAATTTATCCTGACGGGAAGCGCTGATAATAATACAGCAGAACCCCTTCGATCTTGCTTCCTCCAGCTTTTCTTTTACATGCGGAATCAAAGAACAGGAAGAAAAATTCTGATCATACAACCGATTAAATTCAACCGAAAGAGCTTCATAACTTTCATTTTGAAAATCATATCCCAGCTTCCGGTAATAACTTTGTACCGGAAAACAAAACATATGCCGATATTCTTCCATCGAATATCCATATTTCATTCCCCGCTCCCGGAGCATTTTATTCTCAATCGCAAGACACAGCTCGGCGTCGTCCACAATGGTGCCGTTATAATCCCATATCAGTGTGTACATATGCGTATCATAAAGGTTATGCCCATGAAAAACCAGTTCTTTTTATGAGAGTATATCCGACCGCCGGCCGATCCAGCTCTTCGTCCAAAGCATCCTGCGCCTGCTGCTGCGTGATGCAACGCGTTTTCACCATACGCACCAAGACCTTTTTCATACGCGATATGGCGCGATCATACCCGGTCGACAGCTGATAGATGCCGGGCGCATTCGGTATTCCGGCCAAAATGGCCGCCTGGGCAATCGACAAGGCGTCCGGCGTTGTATGAAAATATCCCTTTGCCGCCTGTCCTATCCCCCAATACCCGTCGCCATAATAGTTCATATTCACATACAGAGCGAACAATTCCTTCTTCGTATATTTCGCTTCCAGATCATTCATCAGATAAACCTCGGCGATTTTTTCGCGGATTCCGCGATGCACGTCCGGATAGTATAAATTCTTGGCGATCTGCTGTGAAATGGTACTCCCTCCCTCGATAAAAGCTCCCGCTTTCAAATTATTAAATATGGCGCGCGTCAAGGCCAGCCAGTCAAATCCGTAGCGCTGAAAGAACCGCTGATCTTCAACCGACACAACGGCGTCCACAAAATACGGACTGATGTCGTCGTAGTCAACAAAATCCGTGCGCTCCATGTAGGGCCGAACGGCATTTTCAATGGATACGCGCTGAACGGCCTCTTTATAGGAAGCGTAGCCCATTTTCAGAAACAGACCGCAGACTCCGGCCACAAACAGAAGAACCAGCAGCGTCACAATTTTCAACAGCTTTTTCACAATATTATCATACGCAATTTTTTTCAAACTGTTCTTTAGCAAGCGATTAAAATTTCCTTAATTCACCTGATACCACGCCACAACAGGGGAATCCTGATCTAAAATCGCTTCACTTTGCGCGCTGTAGCTTCGCGAAGAAGATACGAAGCGTAATTCTCCCGCCTGTTCCACAGCCGCCAATATCGGTACATCCGTATCTTTTACCGCAACGACGGCGATATAGGGAACGCCAAGCGAGTCGGGACTGTCAATATCCAGACCCTGATGATCGCGAATCGATAAAACCCGCACATTGGCGATGAGTGGACCGGCTATCGGGTGACCGTCTTTACCGATGATGGTTCCATAAATATCCACCCGCATACCCGCAATCGTTCCGCCGCCGATACGATTCAGATCCACCTGCACGGTATACGCCGACTGCCCTTCCCGCAAGCGTGTCACGGGAGAATCGGGCAGACTTTCCTCAGCTTTTAACATCCGCGTATAAAAGAAAGAACCGGCCGGTATCATCCCTTCTATGTCCGTCCATTTCCCCACGATGGACTGCCTGTCACGCACGGCATTCGTTCCAAGATACGACTCCGGAAGAACCATCTCCAAAATATCCGCCTCCTGAATTTTTGTGCGCGGAGGAATGTCGTGAGAAGCGACATATGTTTTCATCAGCTGCAACTTCTGCTGTGAACGGAAATCAATCACGATCAAATCCACCCAGACAAGGACGCCGGCCAGCGTAAGAATCAACAGACATTGCCCTACAAGTTTTCTCTTCATCTAAAACCCGCCTTCTATGATTTCTTTAGACCGCCGGCAGGTATATTAAAAATGCATATGCGCCGACGAGACAATTAAGACGCACATGCATTCTCCACTTCTATTCCGGTTTCGGATGTTCCCGGAGCCATTGCCGAATCTTTTCTTTGCAATCCGGTTTGGACGGTTTGCATTTTTCAATATCGCCGGTTCCGTCCGCCAAAGCGGCCGCCATGCCCGCACAGCCCGGATAGCCGCAGCCTCCGCAGTTATACCCCGGTAACATGCTCAACAGGTCTTCCGCCCGATGATCCGGTTCAACATGGAACGCAATTCCGGCAATGCCCAAAATCAAGCCGCAGATACCGCCAACCACCAACATCGTAAGCGCCGCCGTCATGATATTCCCTCCTCTTCCTTCTCTTCATTCTTTATCCGCACCGCGCAATTTGTGATTCCGCACGCCTTGCAGTCCGGCGTCAGTTTTTCACACCCGGCCGGCTTCGGCGTTCGATTGTTCAAAACAACCGACCAGCCCGCAAGAGCGGCCAAAGCGGCGCCGATCAAAAGCGCATAAACAGTATGCATACCCTACACGATCCCGGCAAATGCCGAAAAGGCAATGGCCAGAATAGCCGCCACAACAAACGCGATCGGATTCCCCTGAAACACCTTGGGAACATCGCTTCCGTCCAGACGTTCGCGAATGGTGGCGAATAAAACCAGCACCAGCATAAAGCCGATCGGCACCGCAATCGAATTGACGCAGGTTTCGACAAAGTTATAGCCCTGTGAAATGTTGTCCAGCGCCACGAAAAGAACAGCACAGTTCGTCGTAATTAACGGCAGATAGATACCCAGCGCCTTATAGAGCGCCGGCGATTTTTTCTTGATGAACATCTCGACAAACTGCACGAATGAAGCGATCAGCAAAATGAAACAGATCAGCTTCATATAACCGATGCCGAGAGGATCAAGCACATTGTAATAAAGTACCCATGAAAGAATTGAAGCGCCGAAAATAACGAAAACAACCGCAGCCGCCATTCCGACAGCCGAGCTGAGCTTAGTGGACACCCCCATAAACGGGCACATGCCGATGAAACGAGCCAGAATAATATTGTTGATCAACACCCCGGAAAAAAATAAGGTGAACAAAGACGCCAAGGTCATAACTTAAGCCCCCCTTGCTGCTTTTTTTACAGCCGTTTTTTTCTCATCTTCTCTGTTCTTTACATAAGCTATGCAGGCCGCTAAAATCGCGAATGTCAAAAAAGCGCCCGTCTGCGATTTAAAGACCGGAATCGTAAACGCATCCGGAATCAAGCGCAAAGAGAAGATCGTCTGTTGCGTCAGCGGGTTGCTCATCGAAAGCATGCCCGTCCCCAGTAACTGACGAATAATGCTCATCGCCAGCAGTGAAATCGTATAGGACAGCCCCATCATCAGGCCGTCGTGCGCCGAATCGATCACATTGTGAGAAGAGGCATACGCCTCCGCGCGCCCGAGAATAATACAGTTTACGACAATCAGATCGACAAAGGCTCCCAGCGTGCTGAATAAACCGGGCATGTATGCCTGCATCAGCAATTCAACGATCGTCACCAAAGTCGCAATGATCACAATGTAAACCGGGATATGAATTTCTTCCGGCGTGATGCGCGCCACCAGAGAGATGATCACATTGGAGAGCACCAGAATCACGATTACGGCAAGCCCCATGCCGATCGCATTATCCAAAACCGTGGTAATACCAAGTACGGAACAAATCCCCAGATACAGGCCAAAGACCGGATTATTTAAAATCAGTTCTTTAGCAAAACCAGCTTTCTTTTTTGTCTCACTCATAATCCGCTCCTCATTCTGCAAGCGTCGCAAAAACAGCTTCCGCCGCCGCGACGCCCTTGCGAATCGCTTCGGTCGTCAACGTCGCTCCCGTTAACAGCGGCGCCTCGTCCTGCGCGCTCATACTCTTGATTTCGGCAACATACTCATCCTCAAACGCACGCTGACCGAAACCCGGCGATTCATTTTGTTCAACCGCCGTATAACCGCCTACCGTTCCGTCCTGATTAAACGCGATCATAAACGTGAAGCCGTTTGAATTGTAGCCCATGCCGGCTACCTTAAAGACATAGCCTTTTCCCTGCGCCGCATAGACGCCTTCGACAAGGCCGGTTTCATCGGTATAGTCCATCACTTCCGCAAATTCCGCCCCCGGATAAATCTTCTCCAGATTCTCTTTTTCAGCGGCAATTTTCTGCTCGGCGATAACCGGCTCCGTCAAACCGTTGACAGCCGCCAGAAGTAATCCGCACAACGCACAAAGTACACCCAGGAGAACAACTTTATAAAGCGTCGAGTCCTTTTTCATATTGTTTCCCCTTCCCTCAATTTTCCAGAGCGGCTTTTAAGGCCGCCTGTGCCATGCCGTTCACCGCCTGCGAAGTAAACGTCGCTCCGGACACTTCGTCCACCAGCGAATCCAGCGTCGCGCCCTTGAACGCGTCCAGCCCGCCTTCTTCAAAAAACGAATCGCCGACACCGTCGCCGTCATCTTTCCCCGACAGCTCCGTAAAGCTTTCAATTTTTCCGTCCTGAATTGTGATCGTGGCCGTCAACGTACCGGCGAAGCCCTTCGCTTCGACGGCGTAGGAACCATCACCATTAGCAACGGCGGTCGCCTGCGCTTTGCTGAAATCCGCCGTGCCTAACGTCATAGCGGGCGCGGATGAAGCGGACGCATCCGGCGATGCATCGGCTGCCGCCTTGAGCGCCGCCTGTGCCATGCCGTTCACCGCCCGCGAAGTCAACGTCGCCCCGGACACTTCGTCCACACTTGAATCCAGTGTTGCGCCCTTGAACGCGTCCAGTCCGCCTTCCTCAAAAAACGAATCGCCGACGCCGTCGCCGTCATCTTTTCCCGACAATTCCGTAAAGCTTTCAATCTTTCCATCCTGAATTGTGATCGTAGCCGTCAATGTACCGGCGAAGCCCTTCGCTTCGACGGCGTAAGAACCGTCGCCGTTAGCTACGGCCGTCGCCTGCGCCTTGCTGAAATCCGCCGTACCTAACGTCATGGCGGGTGCGGATGAAGCGGACGCCTCCGATGATGCGGCAGTTTCCGCCTTAGCGGCCGCCTCCTCTTCTTCCACCTTCTTTTCATTCGCGCTGAGCGCTCCTATGCCGAAAGCGACCGACAACAGGCAGAGAATCGGAATCCACAATCTGCGGCTGAATTTTCGACTGTCTTTAATCTGATTGCCGTCAAATATTTTATCAATCGCCGGCACCAGGGCGTTCATCAATAAGATGCTGTATAAGACACCGTCGGGAAGATTGCTCTTCAGACGCAATATAACCGTCAACGTTGCCGCACCGGCCGCAAAGAGCATCCGCCCCGGAATGGTGACCGGTGAAGTGACCGGATCGGTGATCATAAAGACCGCGCCGAACAGCACGCCGCCCGCCAAAATATTGAATATGGCCAGCTGAGCGGAAACGCCGGCGATCAAAGCGATCACCAAAATCTCAATGAAAATGGTTGCCACATAAACAACCGGCATCTGCCAGTCGATATCTTTCCGTATGAGCAGATAAATAAAACAGAGCAGCAGCAGAATTGCGCAGGTACTGCCGAT
>CAUVBZ010000056.1:0-8034 GCA_963550455.1 uncultured Erysipelotrichaceae bacterium | reverse complement strand
CCATACAGCCTCCCTTTTAAAATGTCAACAACGCAACTTTAACGGTTAGATTATATGCCAGCGTCATTCTTTAAACAAGCAAAAACACGCGAAAATCAGCTTTGGTAAAACGTTTTTTCAATAAAGCTGAACAGCGTATCGAAGTAATCCGCCTGATGAACCGCTTCCAAATGATCGCAGCCCGCATAAACTTTACGCTCTTTATGCGCGGCGCAGGCCTCATAGCACTCATTCATCATGCTTGCAGGTACGATTGCGTCGTCTTCCCCGTGCAGAAATAAAATCGGAATCCGCGCCGTTAACAATTGCCGGCGCGTGCTGACTGTATAGAGTGAAAAATGCAAAATTCGTTTGACTAAAAAATCAATGCCGACAATATAGGCGGCGCTTGGATAATCCGGATGATGACGCAGAAGATGAACGATCTGTTCGCGCGCATCGCTGAAGCCGCTGTCTTCCACCGCACACCTGACACCTGCCGGCAGAAAATCGCCCGCCGCATTCATCACCGCATTTGCACCCATGCCCACGCCGATCAAAGCGATCATCGCCTTCGTATCCAGTTCGCTCAGAAAACCGCACCAGCTGATCAGATCATAATGTTCCAGCCAGCCGAAGCCGCTGTAGCGGCCCTGCGACGAGCCGCAGCCTCGCTGATCGAAAGCCAGCACATTGTACCCGCGCCGATCGGCCGCCATCATGTAATCAATCATATCCGTCGCCGCGGTACGGCTGCCGTGCGAGAGAATGACCCATTGATGCGAATCCGGATGATTGCGGATCAACATCGCATGCAGAGTTAAACCGTCAAAGGATTGAATGTAGGCGTCCTTCCGCGCACTTTCTATCAGCCATGTCGTCTGCGCCTCTTTATTTTTCATATCGCGGACCGCATGGCCGTCTTTATTACTTTTTTCAAGATCAAATAATTTTTGAAACAGCTTATAGGCGACGACGCCATAAGCGCCCGCCGCCGTTAAAGCCAAAGTGCCGACTGTTTTTAAAGCCGTATGTTTGCTCTTTTGTTTTTCACGCATTGCCTCTTCCTCCCCTTCGAAAAAAGGAAACAGCGGACAGCCCGCAGAATGTCCCGTTTCCCTTTTTTCCTACAGGCTTTACCTGATAGGATTATAGCATTGTTTTATGCATCGATCGCTTGAATCCGCTTTATGACAACCGCTAACTGCCGTTTATAATCTTCCAACTTCTTTTCTTCCGCCGCCACCTTTTCCTGCGGCGCCTTTTGGCGGAAATTCGGATTATCAAGAATATGGACGGAGCGATCGACTTCCGCTTCCAATCGATGCTTCTCCGCCGCCAGCTTTACCTTCTCCGCCTCCGTATCCAGAAGATCGGCGCTCGGAATATAAATACTGCCGCGATAAACGGTCGCCACGGTCAGATCACCGTGCAGTTCCTCTTTCCACTCGCACTTCGCCATCCGCCTGATCATGTCCTTCTGCTGCGCATCGACCGCGACGATTTTCCCATCCAGATCCTTCACCATGAAGTCCAGAGTGCGGCTTGGCTTGAGATCATTGTCATTCTTCAACTCCCGCAGTTTCTGAATAATCGACACCATGCGATCCGTCGCTTCAAGATCGATGACCGGAAGATTTTCAATTGCCTGCGGCCAGCTTTCCAGACAGATACTCTCCTTCTCATGCGGAAGAGCCAGATAAATGCTCTCCGTCACAAACGGCATGAACGGATGCAGCATGCGTACAATCGCATGCAGAACAACGCACAGCGTCGACTTCGTTCCTTTGCGGATCGCGGCATCGTTCGATGCCAGGCTCGCTTTGCTCATCTCAATATACCAGCTGCAGAAATCATCCCAGACAAATCCATAGATTTCATTTCCCGCCAGAGCGAACTCGTATTTATTCATATTTTCAGAAATGTGTTCCGAAACAAGATTCAGTTTCTTTAACATCCAGATGTCGGCTTGCGAAAGTGCAGAAAGATCAATATCCTGCATCATCATTTCATCATCCAGGTTCATCAATACAAAGCGGGAAGCATTCCACAGTTTATTGATGAAATTCCACGACGCTTCCACTTTTTCGGGAATATAGCGCATATCCTGCCCCGGCGTAGAATTGGTCGTCAGAAAAAAGCGTAGCGCGTCGACGCCATATTGATCGATGACCTGCATCGGATCGATGCCGTTTCCCAAAGATTTGGACATCTTGCGGCCTTGCGCATCACGAATCAGGCCGTGAATCAAAACATCCTTGAACGGCCTTTCCTTTGTAAAATGACGAGCCTGAAAAGCCATGCGGGCGACCCAGAAAAAGATGATGTCATAGCCGGTCACCATGACCGAAGTCGGATAATAGCGCCGATAGTCTTGCGTATCTTCCGGCCAGCCAAGTGTCGCAAACGGCCATAAAGCCGATGAGAACCATGTGTCCAGAACATCCTCATCCTGCACCCAGTTTTCCGCATCCTGCGGATCACTTTCGCCGACATACAAAGACCCGTCGTGCCGATTGTACCACGCCGGAATACGATGCCCCCACCACAGCTGTCGGGAAATGCACCAGTCTTCAATATTCGACAGCCATTGCGTGAACGTCTTTTCAAAACGCTCCGGATAAAAATGAATTTTCTGATCCGCTTTCTCCTGCTGTTGTAAAACGGCATCCGCAAGCGGCTTCATCTTCACGAACCACTGTTGCGAAAGATAAGGCTCAATCACGCAGTGCGTCCGTTCCGAATGCGCGACCTGATGGCGGATATCTTCAATGTGTTCCATGTCGCCCTGCGCTTTGATCTGTTTCACCAACGCATCACGAGCCGCGAAGCGATCCATGCCTGCATATTTTCCGCACCGCTCATTCATCGTTCCGTCCGGATTCATGCAGATCGGTGTCGGAAGATTGTGCCGCTGCGCAATGGCGAAGTCGTTGGGATCGTGCGCGGGCGTACATTTCATGATCGCCGTACCGAAGTCCATATCGATGTAATCATCTCCGATAATCGGTAAGGATTCGCCGTTGGCCGGATTGATACAATGCAGGCCGATCAAATGCTTCGTCCGCTCATCCGCCGGATTGACGACGGCGCAGACATCGCCGAACATCGTTTCCGGGCGTGTTGTCGCAACGATAAACGGCTCTTTCGTTTCCACCGTCCGATAGTTCATGTAATACATCTTGCCGGCGTCTTCTTGATAATAAACCTCAATATTGCTCAATGCCGTGCGGGCCTGGGGATCCCAGTTGATAATGCGCCAGCCCCGATAGATCAATCCTTCTTCATACAGTGAGACAAAGACGTGACGAACCGCCCTGTTGAATCCCTCATCCATCGTAAAACGCTCACGGGAATAATCCAGCGAATTTCCTAATTTTGCCCATTGACTGCGGATGGTTGAAGCGTATTCTTCTTTCCACTGCCACGCCCGTTCCAGAAATTTTTCACGGCCGATGTCATAACGCGAAAGGCCTTCGCCCTTCAATCGCTCATCGACGCGCGCCTGTGTCGCGATGCCGGCATGATCCATTCCGGCTAAATATAAGACGTCCTTGCCCAGCATTCGCTGATAACGACAGATCATGTCTTGCAGCGTGTTGTCCCAGGCATGACCGATATGCAATATGCCGGTGACGTTCGGCGGCGGAATGACGACCGTAAACGGTTCTTTGCCCTGCTCGCCGGCCGTAAAATATCCTTTTTCAACCCATTGCTCATAACGGCCGTCTTCGACCGCCCGATGATCATACTTCGCTGCCAAATTTTCTCTCATCTTCCACCTCCAAAGAAAAAGGCGTCCCTATACAGGACGCCGGATCTGCGTGGTACCACCTGATTTGCTTCTTGACGACGTAACGTGTCGAACGATCCGTCCTACATACAAAGTTCAAACGGACAGCTCACGGAGGACTTCACTGCAGATCGTACAGACCCCTTTTCACCAATCGAGGCTCTCTAAACCGTGCGTTATGCAGTTACTTGTTCCGCTTCCTGGCTTTGTAAGTATTATAGATGGCTTCAAAATTCTTTTCAATTGAAAATTAAAGTGCGGCTTTCTGCAAATATTCCCGTAATTTCGCGTTTAACGTATCAAAGCCCGTCCGCTTCACGTTGGAAACGGGCACAAGGCTGTTTTTGGCAATTCCGGTTACCATTTGTATCTGCGCCATCTGATTCAACACCGCATTCTTTGACAGTTTATCCGCTTTTGTGCAAACGGCCAGAATCGGCAATTGCGCCGCGTCAGCCGCCTGAATCATCGTCAGATCGTCCGCTGAAGGAATGCGGCGGATATCCAGCACAAGCACCAGCAGCCTGAGATTTTTCCGCTCAATAAAATAAGGCTCCAGAAGCGCGCCGAAATCCGCCGCTCGCCGCGTACCGCCTTTGGCATAACCGTAGCCGGGCGCATCGGTCAAGATCATCCGTCTGTCCACTTCAAAGAAATTCAACAGCACCGTCTTGCCCGGCGCTTTGCCGGTATAGGCGATATTTTTACGGCCGCAGATGGCGTTGATCAGACTGCTCTTGCCGGCATTCGAGCGGCCGGCGAACAACACTTCCGGCAGATCGGAAACCGGCCACTGCTCTCTTCGTGCCGCGGAGCCTAAAAAACGTACCTCATGATACTGCATCAGTGCACCAACGCGTCTTTCAGAACCTGATGAATGTTATCGACCAGGGTGAATGTCATCTGGTTCCGAACCGATTCGGGAATATCTTCCAGATCTCTTTCGTTGCCTTTCGGGATCAGAAGATGCCGGATGCCGGCGCGATTGGCCGCCAGCGATTTTTCACGCAGACCGCCGATCGGCAGCACGTTGCCGCGCAGTGTCACTTCTCCCGTCATGGCCAGGTCGGCATAGGCCGGCGTATTGGTCAAGGCGGAGACGATCGCCGTCGTTAACGTAACCCCCGCCGAGGGCCCGTCTTTAGGCACCGCCCCTTCCGGAACATGAATATGAATATCGTGCGTATCAAAATAAGCCGGATCGATATGCATTTCTTCCGCATGCGCCTTCACGTAATCCAGCGCGATCGCGGCGCTTTCTTTCATGACGTCGCCGAGTTTTCCGGTTAAAACAAGATGTCCCTTGCCCTTGAAGGCATTGACTTCGATCTGCAGGGTATCGCCGCCGAAACTTGTATACGCCAACCCCGTCACACAGCCGACCTGATTTTTCTTTTCCTTCTTTCCGTAGGCGAAGACTTCTTTGCCAAGCCACGTCTTGATGCCCCGCTCACTTACAGTCACCTTCTTCTTTCCGTCCTTCAAAATCGCCAGTACGGTTTTACGACAAAGGGAGGCGATCAGACGCTCCAGCTGGCGGACGCCGGCTTCCCGCGTGTAATGGCGAATCAGAAAAAGAATCTCCTTCTCTTTCAGCTGAAACTGCGTCGGCTTCAGGCCGTTGTTTTTCAACTGCTTGGGCACGAGATAGCCCTGCGCGATATGTACTTTTTCGATTTCCGTATAAGAAGGAAGCTGAATGATTTCCAGACGATCCTGTAACGGCGCCGGTATATTTTCCAGATAGTTCGCCGTCGCGATAAACAAAACCTGTGAAAGATCGTACGGTTCTTCCAGATAGTGATCGGAGAACAGCTTGTTCTGTTCCGGATCCAGAACCTCCAGAAGCGCGTCGCTGGGATCGCCTTTATAATCGGCTCCCATTTTATCAATTTCATCAATCAGAAAAACCGGATTGATGACTTCCGCTTTTTTCATGCCTTGAATGATCCGCCCCGGCAAAGAACCGAGATATGTCCGCCGATGCCCGCGTATTTCCGCTTCGTCCCGCACGCCGCCCAGGCTCATTTTGATGAACTTTCTATCTAAAGCTCGGGAAATGGATTTTGCCAAAGACGTCTTGCCGACGCCGGGCGGCCCGACCAGACAAAGAATCGGCGAATTGAGATTCCCCGTCATTTCCTTCACCGCCAGATACTCCATGATGCGTTCCTTCACTTTATCCAGGCCGTAATGATCTTCATCCAAAACGGCGCGAACATGTTTCAGATCGCTGTTATCTTCGGTTTTCTGCCACCAGGGAACACGCAAAAGCCAATCCAGATAACCCAGCTGGACGCTGGCTTCCGCCGAACCTTGCGGCAACATATCGTAGCGGCGCAGTTCTTCCAAAGCGCGTTCTTTAACATGCTTGGGGTAAGGATTGTTCTCGATTTTCTCACGGATTTTCTGCGAATCGCCGCCGCTGCCGGCGTCGCCCAGTTCTTCGCGTATTGTCTTCAGCTTTTCGCGCAGATAGTATTCTTTCTGCCCTTCGTCAATCCGCTCCTTGACTTTGGCATTGATCGTATCTTCAATTTCACTGATCTTCTTCTGCTTTTCCAGCTCCGCCAGAATCTGTATCATCCGCTCGTTTACGGGCAGCGTTTCCAACAGTTTCTGTCGGGCGGTGATCGTCATCGGAAAATACTGGGCGAACTGATCGGTCAGATTCTCCGCCGAAACACCGGCGCTCAGCTGGGCGATGATCTCCTGCGGAAAGGCTTGCGATAAGTTGGAAATTTTTTCAAACGCCGTGATGATCTTTTTGACCAGAGCCATTTCCTCAATCGCATCGCCCGGCTGATCATCTTTCAGCTCGACTTCCGCCATTAACATGCCGCTCGTTTCTTCCAGAAGAACAAGTTTTGCGCGCTTCATGCCGGTAAAGGTTACCCGCATAAAGCCTTCTTTCCGGCGCACCGTCTTAATCTTGCACAACGTGCCCATGGCGTATAAATCGTTTTGCTGCGGATCGTCGACCATAATATCGTTTTGGCAGACGACCCATAACATGGCATCGTACCTCGCTTCGGCCGCATCGACGGCTCGAACGGACTTTTCACGGCCGACTTCAATCATGACATCCTGGCCCGGGAAAACAATAATCCCGCGAGTAGCGACCGCCGGAACCTGTACGGTAGTTTTTGAACGCATGGTTTGTACTCCTTTCTTTAAAGGCAAAACAAGACGCTTCCGAAGCTCAGCAGCGTCTTATCTGTTTATCTTTATTGCCGACCGGATTTACTTCTCCTTTGCCGCCGCATTCTTCTCGACAAAATCGAAGGCCATCTGATTGCGGAGTCCCTCGGAAATATATGACGGAGAGACAAGTTTCTTTACATTCTCGACATCCATCTTATACGTGTCGGCAATGTTTTTATATTCCTTCTCCTGCTCCTCTTCACTCGGCTGCAGATTCTCCATTTCGGCGATTTTCGCCAAAATCAGACGTATACGCACACTGCGTTCCGCCTCTTTACGCAGGCTTTCTTTAAATGCATCCATGGTCATGCCGGTATATTGCAGATACAGATCCAGCGTCAGCCCCTGCTGCTGAAAATACTGACGACGATTTGCGATGATATCGTCCACTTCGCGATCAATCAGGACATCCGGAAGATCGATCTTGGATGCGGCGATCAGCTGATCGGTCAAATGCTCCTGCGCGTCATTTTTCGCCTTCGCTTTCTTGCTGTCTTCAAGACGGGAGCGGACGAGCTTACGCAGATCCTCTACGGTTTCAACGCCGGGCGCATTGATGTCTTTTGCAAAATCATCATTGATTTCCGGCAATACTTCCTGCTCAATCTTATTGATGTGAACCTTGAAAACCGCCTTTGTCCCCCGCAGTGCTTCATGGTAATAATCTTCCGGGAACGTCAAGGGCAATTCCCTATCTTCACCGGTCGCTGCGCCGATCAGCCCTTCTTCAAAACCCGGAATGAACGAATGACTGCCGAGCTTCAGATTGTGGTTTTTACCGCTGCCGCCTTCGAACGGTTTATCGTCGACCAGTCCTTCAAAATCAATGTTGACGGTATCCCCTTCCTGCGCGACGCCTTCCTTTTCTTCCTTATCCGCATATTGTTTCTGCATGCGGGCAAGCTCCGCCTCAACCTCTTCATCGCTGACCGCAACGTCGGTGGATAAAAGCTCAAGACCTTTGTACGTTCCAACTTCAACCGCCGGCTCGACGGCAAACTCAAACGTCAAAACGGCGTGTGTCTCGTCCATTTCCTTGATATCGAGCTGTGGCTGCG
>CAUVBZ010000055.1:0-8091 GCA_963550455.1 uncultured Erysipelotrichaceae bacterium | reverse complement strand
TTTCCATTTTTTATTGTACGAAACCAAAGTACCTTGCCTGTACATGGAATCTATCTCCTTCTAGCTTTGTAATAGGAAGTGAAAGTCTTTTGTATATATTTAATAAGATTTAGCTTATTTGCTTCAAGAGAAGCGTGACACGGTATCGTCCTATTTCATTCGGCCATAGCCGGGAAGGTGTCGGCACCTTCATGTCAAGCCGTTTATCGGGTATGATCGCTTTAGAGATGGCAAGGTTTCTGGAAAGCAATCCCTTTTATTGAAACTGTGTTTTACGATATCAACGTTGCTAAATTTGAACACGTCGTAGGCAACCATAATCCTGTTACAGGTGAAGTTAATACTTAATTTACCTTATTTTTCTAACAATACCAACAGCTTAGTTATGTTATTAAAAGCTTTGAAACAACGGAATAAGAAATTCTCGGTAATAGTTGGTTTTAAATCAAGCGCTCATTGTTGTAAAAGCTTAATCTTTTTTCTGGTTTTTGGCAACTATTGATTTTAGGTATGTAATAGAAAAGATAGATGCTTTTTGAGCGCTTCTGCGCTTGTTGCTGTGCAAAAATTGCCGAAAAACAAGAGGAGCTTTCTTATTTTGATCCTTTCGTCAATAAAATGCCTTTTCCGATCAATTTTCAAATATAAAAAAGGCTTTAGCGTGTTCTGCCAAAACCTTAATTTTGCAATTGCACAGATGGATTGGATTTTTTATATCATCCTATCTGTCCGCAGTTTTCTTTGCGACCGCCCGCTTAATCCACTCTTTTGTCGCAGTTGGCAACCGCGATTTCCGTGGCCAGCTTCGCATTATTGAAGACCAGCTGAATATTGGAAGCCAGAGAATTTCCTCCGGTCAAGGCCGCGACCTTCGCCAGCAGAAAAGGTGTGCACGCCTTGCCGTGAATGCCTTTTTCCTCCATTTCCTTCAAAGCCTCTTCGATCGCGCCGTTGATGACGTCCGCATCCATGGAATACGCTTCCGGAATCGGATTGGTGACTAAAATTCCCCCCTGTAAGCCGAGGGCGTGTTGAGCCTGAAACAGACTCGCGATTTCCTGCGGCGTATCCAGACGATAATCGACCTCCAGCCCGGAATGGCGCGTATAGAAAGCCGGCAATTCCTTGGTTCCATAGCCGATCACCGGAACGCCATGCGTCTCCAGATACTCCAGTGTCAGGGGCAGATCCAAGATCGCCTTGGCGCCGGCACAGACGACCATCACCGGCGTATGCGCCAGTTCTTCCAGATCGGCCGAAATATCAAAGGTCTGCTGCGCGCCGCGATGAACGCCGCCGATACCGCCGGTCGCAAAGATGGAAATACCCGCCATGTGCGCGATCATCATCGTCGTCGTCACCGTCGTGGCGCCGTCTTCGCCTTTGGCGCACAGCGCAGCCAGATCGCGACGCGAAGCTTTGGCGATAGCCGTTCCTTTCTTGCCGAAATATTCAATTTCTTCCGGGGTCAATCCCGCTTTTAAACGCCCGCCGATAATTGCAATCGTCGCCGGAATCGCACCGTGATCGCGAATGATCTTCTCAACCGCCAGCGCCGTCTCCACATTTTGCGGATACGGCATTCCGTGCGAGATAATGGTTGACTCCAAAGCGACAACCGGTTTGCCTTGCGCAACGGCCTGTGCGACTTCTTCTTTTACATCCAGATACGTATTCAGCATTTTACTTTTCTCCTCCGCTTTTTTTCAGCAATTTTCCGTTCAATCAACGCGACCGACATGGACGGATTGATCGTTTCCGCACTCTCAATCGCCACGGCGGAAGCGCCCAGGGCAAACGTGGTCGTCTTCTCCAGATCCCATCCGGCAAGATAACTGTAAGCCAGTCCGGCCATAAAGGCATCGCCGGCTCCCGTCGCGTTTTCCATCTTTGACACAAAGGACCTCCTGTGCTCCATCCGCTCCTGATCGCAAGCCAATACGCCGTCGCCCCCCAGGGAAATAAAGACCCGATGCAGACCGGACGCCAACAGAATCCGAGCCGCCTGATGCAGACTTTTCTCATCCTGAATGGCGATACCGGAAAGAATTTCCGCTTCCGAACGATTCGGTTTCAGCGTATGCAGACGGCTTAGACAAGGCCGCAGTTTCTCCGCCTTGGCGGCAGAAACCGGATCGGCGAACAACGGCGCCGTACAATGCGCGGCCAGATAAGCGATCGACTCCGTCGGAATGTTCGTGTCGAATAAGACAATCTGCGCATGATTCAGAAGCAGCAGATTGGCGGCCAGATAAGACGGGGTGATGTGTCGACAGATCGCCATATCGGATACGGCCGCCGCCATATCACCGTCCTGATCGTTCAAGAACAGATAGGTCGACGTCGCTCCGCCGCGTACCTTGCGCGCATGCGCTATATCAATCCCCAGCGTTCCGCAACTCGCTTCGATGCGCGAGGCATATGCGTCTTCACCGAAGGCGGTCAGAAAGCGCACGTCGACTTCCAATAAAGCCAGGTTATGGGCGATGTTGCGCCCCACGCCGCCCAGGCTTACCTGTACGGTGCCCGGATTGGAATCGCGCAGCTGCAGTTTTTTGAAAGAACGGCCGCCGATATCCATGTTCACGCCGCCGACGACCGCCACGTAGGTGCCGGAGCGAAGAACATATCCTCTCCCGGCAATGTAACCTTTCTTCATCAGGTTGGATATGTGCACGGCGATGGAAGAACGTGTGATCTTCGCTTTCGCCGCCAGCTCTTCCTGTGAAATCATCGGATTTTCTTCAATCCATTTCAGAATCTGTCTCTCGCGCCCTGTCATAATCTTTTGCTTATATCTTTAATAAAGTTTATAGAACTATTTTTCACTTCTGTCAAGTACGATCGGCTTGGGAATGTAACGCATGTCCTGCACTTTATATACCGTCACGAACGCTTTCGGATCTTCTTTCTGCAAAAACGTCATCAGGCGCTGGTATTCGCCGCGATCGACAATCGTGATAATTTCATGCCGCCGGCGCATCGTATACGCGCCATACGATTCGTAAATGCTTGCCCCGCTGTGCAGGTCGTTCAAAATGAATTCCTTGATAATCAGTTCTTTATCCGAAACGATGCAGACGCGCCGCTTCAGACCCGTTCCAAAAATAAAATGATCCAGCACCATGCCGTTGAGATACGTGCCCAGCACACTGATCACGACGGTCTTGGAATCATAAACAAGTGCCGACGACAAGGCGATAAACATGCCCGATATGCCGATGGAAGCCCCCAGATCCATGTGCAGATAATGATTCATGATCTTGGCCACGATATCCAAACCGCCGCTGGAGGCATTGCGGTTGAATAGAATGCACTGCCCGATGCTCACCAGAAAAATATAGACCGACGCATCCAGCATCTGATCGCCGGTCAGACTTTTAAAATGCGGAAAGAGCAGCTCCAAAAGCCACAGAAATACCGGTAATAAGATGGAGGTAAATACGGTTTTAAAGCCGAAATCCGCACCGCATGTCTTGAAACCGACGATGAGCAGGAAGACGTTGAGAATAAACGTGATGCCCGCCACCGATAAAGGCAGAAAGTTCTGCAGAACGATGGCCAGTCCCGAGATACTTGAAATCGCCGCGTGAGAAGGTATCAGAAAAAAGAATATGGCGGACGCAATGATCAAATCGCCGCCGGCCAGAATCAATAACTCTTTCCCCGCCGCTTCCTTCTCTTTCCATACTTTCTTCATGCCGCAGAAATCCCCTTTTCTCTTCTTTAAAACGAGTATACCATTCTTCCCTTTCCCGGCACAGTTGAAGTTGAAACGGCGATGGCAGCTTGCCGCTTCCCTGTCGTATTGTTCCAAGGTAGACAGAATCCTGTTTTTCAAGGACAATGGTAATAGAAAAAGGAGAGAAACATGCGCACAATTCGTATCATGCTTTCCCTGTGCCTGCTGAGCGGCTTCTTCGGCGCGCTCAGCGGCTGTGGGGCAGATTCAAAAGCACCGCTGACCAATCAGGAACTGCAAAAACTTTTGCAAACGACGGTTGAACAGGATAGCCCGGAACAGACGCTGACCAATGCTCAAACCGTCAAGGCCATGCTGGAATGGACCGGTCTGGAAGCGGCGCAGATCGGCGAAACCGAAGCGGAACAGACAGCTCTTGCGGCCAGTCTGACGCTCATTCCGGATAGGAACGCCTATGACCCGGAAGCGATCTGCACCGTCGGCGAAGCGAGAGAAATGAAAAAAACGGCGGAAATCGTTCAAAACGCCGTTATGGCGGAGCAGAAACAGCCTCTCTTCATCAACGGAATCGCCCAGCCGATTTTTCCGTATACAAGCGGGGCGGTGGAGAGCGGCTACAGCAACGATGACAGTTCGATCATCCGTTACAGCGTCTACGTTGAAACCAATTACGATACCGACGACGATGGAAAATTAGATCTCGTCAAGGCGGTCGTTCAGATGCCGAGAGCCGTCATGAACGGCGATTATCAGGCGGCCACCATTTTTGAGGCGCGGCCGTATATTTCCGGCTGTTCTCCGTTTTATGGCGACCTGTCGGAATTACCGGATACGGACAAAGACTTTACGATCGATGCGCTGGCCAAAAAAGTGGACCCGCGCTCGCCCAAAGGCACAAGCACGACACAGGAAGCCGCCGCGGCCGCACAATCCGATGAATGGTACTACTTTTCTCCGTATGAAGATATTTATGACTATGAAGATCTGGACTGGTATGACTACTATCTCGTCCGCGGATATGCCGTAGTGGAAAGCGCGGGCTTAGGAACACGAAACAGCGAGGGATATGAGACCTGCGGTTCTTTTTATGAAACGGACGCGTTCAAATGCATCATCGAATGGTTAAACGGCAAACGTACCGCCTATACAGACAAAACGTCGGACATCGCCATTTCGGCCGACTGGTCAAACGGTCAGGTCGGCATGACCGGCCGTTCCTATTCCGGCACGACCGCTTTTGCATTGGCGGCAACCGGCGTTGACGGCCTGAAAACCATTGTCCCGGTATCGGGTATCGCCAGCTGGTATGAATACTACAATACCCAAGGCGCCGGGCTGGCCGATTTCCCTGACGATCAGCTCAGCGGACTGGCCGTTTATTGTGCCGGCCGCTATCTGGATGAAGATGACTGGAACACGATTGCCGATCGCTACGGAACATATCTGCATGCGCTGGAACGCTCGCAATTGGAACACGGCAGCGATTACAGCGACGTCTTCGTCGAACGTGACGCCACGCTTCATCCGGAAAATTTCAAATGTTCCGCGCTCATTGTCCACGGTTTAAACGATGAAAATGTCCGCACCAAACAATTTGAAATGATGTACAAAACGCTGCAGAAAGCGAATCAGGGCGTCCATCTTCTGCTGCATCAGGACGCTCACATCACACCCGTCTATCAGGCCGGTCATTGGGCGATGACCGTCAACGGCGAGAGCTATGACGATCTTCTGAACCGCTGGTTTTCGCATTATCTGTACGGACAGGAAAACGGCGTTGAAAAAATGCCGGCTGTTCTGGCCCAGAACAATGCCGATGCCGATCGGTGGGACGCCTATGACACATGGGAAGCAGACAATATGCTGACCATGCATACGGAAGACGGTGAAGATCAGACCATCAGCAGTGATTACACTCTGCTCGATCTTTCCGACAGTCCGGAAGGTGAATTTTCTTCCCGTTCCACCGCCGTCAATCGCACATGGGAAATAACGCTTCCGGAGGACGTTACCGTCAAGGGCACGGCAACGGTTCACTTTAAGGCGGCATTGAGCGAAGGCGGAGGAAGTGATAATCTGATCGTGACCGCCATGCTTGTCGATACGGCCGAGGAAGAATTTGACGCCTTTATCTGCGGCGATGATCATTATGTTCCGAAAGATACGCTCTGCGAAGATTGTTATTGGCTGGGCGCGGATATACCGCAGCTGGATGCCGTCCGTCTGGCGCCGACGCCGACAACATATAAAGTCATTGCGAAGGGATGGATTGATCTGTGCAACCCCGCCGCCGCCTATGACGGAAAGACGGCAAGGGAGTCCATTGTTCCTGTCCTGAATGAATTCCACGATTATACAATTTATCTGCAGCCCAATCTTTATACGGTGAAAGAAGGACATCGTCTCAAGCTGTTGTTAACGGCTTATGATCCCTCCGTCCGTACGGTTGATGAATTGTATGGCGTCACCTTTGCGGCAGGCAGTGTGCAGATGGAAGTTCCGACCGAGACGCCGTCTTTATCCTTGAGAGGCTCTCTGCTTGCGGATTAAAGACATTTGCAAGGTTCGATCCCTGTGATTTTGAATGTAGTCGCAAAAAACACGAAACATGCAAGCATAAAACGCCTACGCTTTGGAAAGGAAACACGTTATCGTGTTTCCTTTTTCCTTTCGGCGCGCTGACGGCAAAAGCGGGCAGGCCATGAAACAAAATCAAAAAATTCTGAAATCAACACAAACAGCGGTTTGTGTTGTGTCCTTCGATTTTTCCCTTCGCTAGAATAAACTCGTTCGATGAAAGGGGAAAACCATGAACACAGATAAAATCTATGCCGAACAGCTTGCCAATGAATATGCGCCAAAAGATACGTCCAAGGTGATCGCTTTGCGAAAATTGGACGCAAAAGCGAAGCTTCCCGCCGTCGTTTTCGCTTATACGTTCGGCATTATTGCCGCTTTGATCACCGGTCTCGGCATGTGCCTGTCGATGGGAATTATCGGTAGCGGGACGGAGGCCATGTTTATTCTCGGCGTAATCGGTTTTTTGGCCATAAGCGTCAATTATCCGATTTACAAAAAACTGCTGGCACGCGGTAAGCATGCTGCAGATGGAGCTGAAAAAGGTGCAAAAATCAGACTACAAACAGATCCTGTTGGACATGGTTTTGTTGGATTTCCTGGTGAATCACCACAGCAAATCTTTGATGGAATCGGAGCTATTATTGCGACATTTTCTCAAGCATCTGAGATTCCTGCAGAAACAATACTAATTGAATTAAACAAACTATTAACAAAATAAGAGCCTAGTGAGTATTGCTTACCAGGCATCTTTTTAATTGATAGAAATTTTAAAGATTGATTTTCTGCCCTTTTTCAACCTTTGTGTTCTCTATGTAATTCACTTGATAATCTTTTTTCCCTTTTTCTGTAAGAATCAACATTACAGTTTTCATATGACCCATTTCACTCACTTTTTCTAAGTTTACTGAAACTATTTTTTGGCCTGCTTTTACAGTATCCCCTTGTTTCGCAAAAGTTTTAAAACCTTGGCCTCTCATAGATACTGTATCAATTCCAATATGAACCAAGAATCCATTACCTTCTGCTGTTTTCACACCAAAAGCGTGTCCTGTAGAAAATAATGTTTCGATTGTACCATTCACTGGAGAAACAATTATGTTATCTGTTGGTTCAATTCCTATAGTTTGATCAAGCATTTCTTTTGAAAAAACGGAATCTTGTATTTTTCCAGGTGAAATCATCGTTCCAGAAACAGGTGCAACGACATCGTCATTAGTATATTCTTTTGTGCGTGCTTTAATCAACAATCTAACAGTAAACAAAAATGGCCTTGGAAAATACGATGAAATCAGGCGTTTCTCTTATGTGTTCCATTGAATAGTATCAAATGTCGTAATATTCTTTCCATTTCAGGCCAACGTTCACTTGTTCCTTTTACTCTGAACAGATACATAAACCAATTTAAATAGGATTGCAGATTGGCCATTCTCATTCCAATGAAACGATAGATATATCTCTTCAGCCATGAACACATATTATTTATCAATGCCATGTTCTCAAGATATTTTTTGTCATGAGCATTGGCTTTATAGAATTCATCCTTTAGCCCTAATTCTGTTATCAACTTATCGTGTGCTCTTTCACCATCATGTACTAGTGTTGACCCTGAAACGATATGGTTCTTTAGTGCTTCATCAATACGTGAAGCAGAAGGCTTTCCATGACCACAAATAACGGCATATGTGTTTTTATGACAATCGATTGCCACAATGATGCAGATTTGATTTTTTGATAAGCCTCTCTGCTTGTAACCATCATCATGCAGAAAAGAGCTGTCTGAATGTTAGGGCTCTTCGGTCTAGACTCGG
>CAUVBZ010000054.1:0-8357 GCA_963550455.1 uncultured Erysipelotrichaceae bacterium | reverse complement strand
AGGTATATCAACAGGCAGATCATGTGTTTTTATCAAACGAGCTGTATCAGGAAAACCAAACGAATTTCTTTTCCGATCTTCAGCATAAAATGAGTCCGCTTGGCTATGTGAACCTGCGCCCTCATGAAGAAGAACCGTTTGTTTTTGAGCATGCAAAAGAAAAAATAAACTGTGTGTTTACCGGCAGTCTGATGGATATGGCCATTCGAAATCCGGCATACTTTTACGCGTTTGCTAAAGCCTGCGGGCCAAAATATGTCTTTCATATGGTCTGTTATGCGATGGATACGCAAAACAAAAAACTAAAAGAACTATTGACCGGCAATCAGGCAAATATTTTGTGGTATGGACGGACGCCGCTGAAGGACTGCTTTCGAATGATGAAGGGAGCCGATGTTCTGATAAATATAGCCAATCGCAGTGTAAACCAGACACCGAGCAAGATCTTCGATTACATTTCGACGGGCAAGCCGATCGTTAATTTTTGTCATCTTCAAAATGATTCAAGTATGATTTATCTGCAACGGTATCCGGCGGCTCTGCATATTTTTGAAACGATGGAGATAAAACAGGCGGTGCATCTTTTTGAGAACTTCTGTAAAAAGATGAAGGATATTCCATATGCCGAAATTGAGAGCCTCTATGCCGACATGCAGATTAAAAGCGCTGTTAAAAACCTGTACCCCTATCTTAAATAGGGTTCATGGATGCCGATGTTATTTTTTTTATATGTTAGGAAATAGTTATAATAAAGTGGATTCAAGAAGGAGGACAGGCGATGCGCATACTGGTGACCGGCGCAAATGGATTTGTAGGGAAAAATCTTTGCGCCAATTTGCAGGCGATCATGGATGGTTACGATCATACCCATCCGCGGCTTTCGATTGAAGAGATTTATCGCTATGACAAAGAAAATACACCGGAAGAACTTGAAACGTGGTGCAAGAACGCCGACTTCGTCTTTCATCTTGCCGGCGTCAATCGTCCCCGAACGGACGCGGAATTTATGGCGGGCAATTTCGGCTTTTCTTCAAAATTGCTGGAGACATTGAGAAAATACGACAACCGCTGTCCCGTGATGCTGGCGAGCAGTATTCAGGCGTCCCTGATCGGCCGCTATGGCGAATCGGCATATGGAAAGTCAAAACTTGCCGGCGAAGAGCTGTTTGCGGCCTACGGCAAGGAAACAGGGAGCAAGGTGCTGATCTATCGCTTTCCGAATCTTTTCGGAAAGTGGAGCCGGCCGCATTACAACAGCGTGATCGCCACCTTCTGTTACAATATTTCGCACGATCTGCCGATTGCGGTGGACGATGAAGCGGCAAAGCTGGAACTTCTGTATATTGACGATCTTGTTCAGGAAATGATCGGTATTTTATCGGGCGAGGAGCATCGCTGCACTTATGACGGATTGCGGCCGGTTGAAGATGCGGACGGAAAATTCTGTTACGTTCCCTGTACGCACCATGTGTCGTTGGGCGAGGTGGTCGATCTGCTGCGTGCGTTTCACGATCAGCCCGCGTCGCTGATCCTACCCGCCATGCCGGCCGCTTCCTTTGCCCGCAAATTGTTCAGCACGTATCTCAGCTATCTGCCCGCGGGCAAAGCGGTTTACGACCTGCCCGGACACGAAGATGCGCGCGGCGGTTTTACGGAGCTGCTGAAAATGCCTTTCCACGGGCAGGTGAGCGTCAATGTGTCCAAGCCCGGCGTAACCAAAGGTGAGCACTGGCATAATACCAAATGGGAAATTTTCATGGTGCTGAAGGGGAGGGCCCGCATCGAAGAAAGACGGCTTGATTCCGACGAGGTGCTGTCGTTTGAGGTGTCGGGCGATCATCTGCAGGCCGTATATATGTTACCGGGCTATACCCATGCGATTACCAATCTTTCCGCAAGTGAAGATCTGATTACGCTGATTTATGCCAATGAAATATTTGACACGCACAACCCGGATACCGTTCATGCGGAGGTTCGCTTGTGAAAGTCGCCCTGATCAATTCGGTCGCCGGCTATGGCAGTACCGGGCGCATCGTCGATCAGCTGGCGACGATGACGGGCGTCGAAGGGAAAATTTATTACGGCCGCAAGGAGAACCTTGCCCATGCCGAGACGATGCGGATGACGTCGTTTTTCGGCAATGTTGCGCATGCCGGCAGGACGTATCTTCTTGACCAGCACGGTTTCGCCAACGCGCAGGAGACGCGGCGTATGGTGAAAGATCTGGCCGCCTTTGCGCCGGATATCATTCATCTGCACAATCTGCACGGCTATTATCTGCATGTCGGCGTTTTATTTTCGTATCTGCATCAGGCGGACGTTCCGGTGATCTGGACGTTTCACGACTGCTGGCCGTTTACGGGACATTGCGCCCATTTTGAAAGCGTCGGCTGCCAACAATGGCGGAGTTGCTGTACGAGATTCTGTCCGGCGCTGCATCATTATCCCGTCAGCTGGAATCCGTTTCCGATCGCGGCTCATTTTGAACGCAAGAAGGCGTTGTTCACCTCTTTGTCGCCGTCCCGACTGACCATCGTCACGCCGAGCGCCTGGCTGAAAAGGCAAGTTGAAGAATCTTTTTTTGCAAAATACGACGTCCGCGTCATTCCGACCGGAATCGACCGCTCAATCTTCAAGCCGGTTCCGGCTTCTTTTCGCGCTTCAAACGCGCTTGGCGATCGGTTTCTGCTCTTGGCCCTTGCCAGCACGTGGACGAAAGAAAAAGGTCTGGATGATCTTGCGGCGCTCTCCCGGTCGCTTCTTGCGGATGAGGTCATGGTGATCGTCGGCCTGTCCGCAAAACAGCGGCGGCTTTTTGCAAAAGAAAATGTGATCATGCTGCCGCGTCTGGAAGATGCGCAGGCGCTTTGCGCACTGTACGCTTCGGCGGATGTTCTGCTCAATCCGACCTATGCGGATACGTTTCCGACCGTCAATCTGGAAGCGCAGGCCTGCGGCTGTCCGGTCATCACTTATCGAACGGGCGGCAGTCCGGATTCCTTAAATGCCGATACGGGCATCGTTGTCGACCGTGGCGATCGTTCGGCTTTGCGGGCGGCAATCACGGCGATGAAGGGCAAAGATCGTCCGCGCGTGCGGAAAGCGTGTATCCAAAATGCGGCCGGTTATGAGACGGCCGCCATGCTGGCGGCTTATGCAAAGCTGTACGACGAGAGGATGAAATAATGCGGAAGATGCGTGTCTGCTGGATATCCAATGCGCCCAGTCCGTATAAAGTGGCGTTCATGAACCGGCTTGGGCAGGAGGTCGAATTGCGGGCGCTGTTTGAAACGCGTGCCGAGGCCGATCGGGAAAAAAACTGGTATACGTATGATTTTTCGCATTTTCAGGCGGATTTTCTCAATCGCCAAAATGCCCGCTCCGTGATTTTGAAGAGTGCCCTGGAAAGCGATATCCTGCTTAATTCCGATTACAGCAATCCGCTCGCCCGCTTTGCCGTGCGTGCTTTTCATCGTCGGCGTAAGCCGGTTATCCTGCATGCGGACGGCGGTCTGGTGATCCGGCGGGGAATTGTGGACGACCTGATCCGCATCGTGATGCGCAAAAATGATTATTTTCTCAGTTCCGGAGCTGAAACCGACCGCTATTTTCAGTATTACGGCGTTCCGGCTTCGCGTATTTTCCACTATCGCTTTGCATGCATGGATGAAGAAGAATTGCGCAAGGCGCGCGCCTTGCGGATGCAGAAGGAAGTTCTGCGGCGGAAACTCGGCATGCCCGACCGTCCGGTTTTATTTTCGGTCGGTCAGCAGATTCATCGAAAGGGCTACGATATTCTGGCGCGGGCGATGATCGGCCTTGAACACATGGAGCTGTATATTGCCGGCGGCGAAAGTGAAGCAAAGGTCGCCGCTTTGATTCAGAGGCACCGTCTGCATAATATCCATTTTATCGGTTTTAAAACAAAGGAAGAGCTGGCGGCGTATTATGCGGCGGCCGATCTGTTCGTCCTGCCGACTCGCTATGACATATGGGGACTGGTCATCAATGAGGCGATGGCCTACGGCCTGCCGATTATCAGCAGCGACCGCTGCGTGGCGGCCATGCATTTTCAGGCTTTGGCGGACAACGTTCAAATTGTTCCGGCGGAAGACGCGACGGCTCTGCATCGGGCGATCGCTTCTCTTGGCTCCGATTCCGTGCGCCGCGCGAAAATGGGGGAAGACGGCCTGCGGGCGATTCAGGCGTATGCCTATGGCAATATGGCGGCCGATTTTCGGGAGGCCTTTACCGCCGTTAGGGGACAGATGGTATAATTGAGACGTTCTATGTATATTTTTCTGCTGAATCTTGCGTTGGCCGGTTATGTGCTTTGGGAACAGGTGCGGAAGGAACCGTTTTCAAGGCGTTTTGACGTCTGCATCTACGGCGTGATCGGTTTATTTCTGGTTTTGCGGTTCGGCCTGGGGGCGGATACGGCAAGCTACGCGTATGCGTTTGCATATGTACATTCTTTTACTTCGTTTCTGGAACGCCATGTCTTGCGCAATCCCGGCTTCAACGCCTTTTTGTACATTGCCAAATGGATGACGGGCGGCCGTTATCCGCTTGCGGTTTTGCTCTGCAATGTTTTTTCCATGGGGCTGATTTCGTGGGTGATACTGAAAAAGAGCAGGAACATTCTTTTCAGTCTCCTCCTTTTCATCGGCGCCGGTTATCTGGAGGTTTATTACGCGGCCAGCTTTCGGGAAATGATGGCCTGCGCATTGTTCCTGTTCGGCTTTTATATGTATCTTCCGGAAAAGAAGATCGTCCGCTATGAGCTGTTTGCCGTTTTGGCGGCTTTGTTCCATGAAGCGGCTCTGCCTTGTCTTCTGGTTCCGCTTCTGTTTCGCTTTCAAACCGCTTTTAAAACAAACCGGAAGCGGACGCTGGGGATCGTCGCCGGACTGTTTGTTTTGAGTTTCGCGCTGTTGAATGTTCTGCTTCCGTATTTGTATCAGACGATCGGCTGGATTGATCCGGCGCTGCATGTATTGGTGTATTTTGCCGGCACGTCGTTCAGTGCGCTCGGCCTTGGCATGGAGATCGTGTTCGGCATCGGCATGTTTCTTCTTTTTCATGCGGCGCAGGATAACGACAGCTTTCAGACATTTTCATACTATACGTGGATTTTCAGCATCCTGATCTATCTGCTGTTCGTCCGTTATTCCATCGTTTCGCGGGTATGCGATCTTTTGCAGATCATCCTGCTGATCATGATTCCGAATTTGTTTGCGGAGCTAAAATTTTCGCGGCGTAAAATGGCGTTGCTGATGGGGGTGCTGCTGCTGAACGAGTTTCTGCTGTTCAGCGATCTGCAGTTTAAAATTTCTCTGATCAATAAAAACTACCATACGGAGTATTCCTTCGTGACGTATCCGTACTTTACGGTTTTTGATACCGATCGGGCGGAGATATTTCTGCAATGAAAGAGGGGAAGAAGAAATGCGCAAGTTAAAAGTGATGACCATTCTGGGAACGCGGCCGGAGATCATCCGTCTTTCGGAGACGATCAAAGCCTGCGATCGTTATTTTGATCATATTCTGACCCACACGGGGCAGAATTTCGACCCGTGTCTGAACGCCGTTTTCTTTCGGGAACTGAACGTACGGGAGCCGGATTACTATCTGGATTGTGTCGGGGAGAATCTGGGCGAGACGATGGGGAATATTCTGGCGAAAAGCTATGCCGTTTTGCAAAAGGAAAAGCCGGATGCGGTTTTGATCCTGGGGGATACCAACAGTTCGCTTGCGGCCATCTGCGCCAAGCGTCTGAAAATGCCGATCTTTCACATGGAGGCGGGGAACCGCTGCTGGGATTGGAACGTATCGGAGATGATCAATCGTAAAATTGTCGATTCGATCGCGGACGTCAATCTGCCTTATACGGAAAACAGCCGTCGCTATCTGCTTGCGGAAGGCATCGACGGCAAAACGGTTTTCGTCACCGGTTCGCCGATGCGTGAAGTTCTGCATGTGCATATGGATTCAATTTTGAAGTCGGATGTGCTGAACCGGCTCGGCCTTGAGAAGGGAAAGTATATTCTGGTATCCGCGCACCGTGAAGAAAACATTGATCTGGAAGAAAATTTCATGTCCTTGATGCAGGCGATCAACCACATGGCCGAGACGTATCGGATGCCGATTGTGTACAGCACGCATCCGCGTTCCCGCAAATGGATTGAGAAACGTCATTTTGTGTTTCATCCGCTCGTGCAAAATCTGGAGCCGTTCGGCTTCTTTGATTACAATCAGCTGCAGCTGAACGCGTTCTGCGTCGCTTCCGACAGCGGAACCCTCAGCGAAGAATCGGCCATTCTGCATTTTCCGGGCGTCTTGATACGCACCAGTACGGAGCGGCCGGAGGCGCTGGACGCCGGCTCCGTCGTGATCGGCGGCATTACGGCCGAGTCTGTGGAACAGGCGGTCAATCTGGCGGTCGCCATGTTCAAAAAAGGCGAACCGGCGGGCTGCCCGCGGGATTATGCGGATGAGAATGTGTCCGTCAAAGTGGTGAAGCTGATTCAAAGCTATACCGATATCGTGCGGCGTACCGTCTGGCTGGAGCATTAAAGCATGGCGGTGTCGCAGACGCTTGGCTATTTCATTGAAAACTGGCGCTCCGATGTTGTGTCATTGGGCGTTTTCAGCGCATTTGTGATCGTATTGTCCGGTTACTTTTACGGGCGCTTATATCAGCGCTTTATTCCCGCTCTGCGGAAGATCGACACGACCATTTTCGGAGTTCTGACGATCTTCGCCTTATTTCAGCTGGAAATCTATTGGAGCATCGGCGTCGATGCTCCGACGCGGATTGCATATACGTGGCAGCTTGTCATTCTGCTGGCCGCGCCGCTTTTATGTCTGCTGACGCGCGCAAATGTCGTGCCTTCCTGGAGGCATCTTAGCTCGGTTCTGATCGGCATCGGCATCGCCTTTGTTCTGTGCCGGGCTTCCGGGCAATGGAATACGAATAATATTTATTACGATTCCGTTACTTATCTTTCCATGGTTACGGAAAGCTCGTCCGCGTCCAAAGAGCTGTTTGCGCACATGGTGCCGTATTCCGGCGCCCCGCTGCTGCAGATTGACCCGCTGCACGATTTGAGCGGCTTTTATTATTTCTGGGGCATGGTACTGCGTCGTCTGGCGGCGCTTTTCGACCTTCGCCCGCCGCTGGTGCCGATTTATATCTGGGGGGCGACGTGGTTATACGGCATGTGCCTCGGGCAGATCATCACGGCGTCCGTCAACGCGCTGTTTAAAAAAACGCAGTGGTTTTACGGGCTGTTCATCGTCTTGTTACTGTCGCCGTTCTATACCAATTACTGGAATACGACGCTCGCCTTTTTCGGAAATACAATGCGGCCGCTTGCGGTCGGGGCCATGTTACTGGCGGTTTATATGCTTCTGCAGAGCCGGGATTGGAAAACGAGTATTCCGTTATGGTTTGTATTTCAGGCGGCCATTGATTTCAGTTCGACGGGACTGATACTGGGCTTTTATGTCTGTGTCGGTTTATTTACGGCCTATGTGTGGAAAAAGGAAACGTCTGTTTCCAAGTACATCGGATGGGGAGCGGCCTGTTATCCGATTTTTCAGTATGCGGCTTATATTGCTTTTCTGCAGCGCTTCGGCTTTTGGCTTGCCACCTTGCTCAGCCTGCTTGTCCTTGCCGTCCTGCTTTTATTGCTGTGGCTGTTATCGCGGCGCATGCCGGTTTTATGGATGAGTGGGAAAATCGTCATCGTTCTGCTGTGGGTCGGCATGTGCGTTTTATCCTTTGTGATGAAAGATCGAACGTATGGATACGCGCTGTTTTTCGCCCGTCCTTCCGCTTTTGATATGGCGCTCGATCTGACGCAGGCCGCTTCCGGCACGGAAATGGTTCGCAATATCCTGCTGTGGGCTTCGTTTGCGGCTTTGGCTTTCGCATATCGACAGCGCGCGGGTATGAAGCTGTTTTATCTGGCTGTATTTGTCTTGTTCCTGAATCCGCTGGTCGTGCCGTTTTTGGCGAATACGATCACCAGCGATGTGTATGCGCGCTCGTTTGATCTGCTGATCAATCCGTTTACGTTGGCTTTTCTGGTCTGGAACTGGGGCCGTATTCTGCAGGTCGGGCAATACCTTGTCCTGCCCGCTCTGTCTCTTGCGGCGGTCGTTTTTTTGACCGTCACCAATCTGACGGTTCCGGTATCTTCTTTGTTGACGGACAATCCGGATGATTATGACTGGGAGACGAAGGTCGGCCGTGATTCGTTTGCAATGTATACGTACATCATCGATCATATTGCGGGTGAAATGCCGTCTTTTCTGTCGCAGGATATTTCATTGAAAGGGTATGTCGGCGG
>CAUVBZ010000053.1:0-8810 GCA_963550455.1 uncultured Erysipelotrichaceae bacterium | reverse complement strand
AAATATATCGAGCGCTATTGATCCCCACAATATGATTTTTACTACTTTCTCTCTTTTATCCATACCGTCATTTTATTCCTTCACTTTTCTTTATTCACTGTATCTATATAATACCCCATTCTTTTTTCAAATTTTTCCCTGAAAACTTTAATTCCATTTATTTAATGGCACTCCTTTGCCTGACGGCTCACGTTATAGACAACCGACAATAATTCTTAAAACGACGATGAAGACACTTATGTTAAAATAAGATTTGTAATGAATCGAGGTTATGCATGGCAAAGAAAGATTTTATGAGTGAACTGGCAAAAGAAGTGGACGCTAAAAAACACGGCGGACGCATGGAAGCGGAAAATACAGAGCCTTTTATACAGCCTGCCCGGCCGGTTGCACAGGAAGCTGCGCCAAAGCCGGTACAGATGAACAAAAAAGCGGAAGTGGACGAAGCCGCTTCTCTGCCTCGTGAAATAAAAGATGAAAACCCGGATTCCTTTCAGGAAGAAACGCGAATTCTTGTGGAAAAACCGAGACGAAAAATTAAAAAATCTCTGCTGGCCACCATCATCGCACTGTTTATGGTGCTATGCGGCCTGCTGATCTATTTTATTTTCATACCGAAAATTGTCATGCCTGATTTTGTCAACGGAACGGAATACGATCACACGCTGACCGGCGTTTCCAACTGGGCACGTCAATATAAAATGTCTTCCTCCGCCATCGCCCAGAGCGATCCGGAATACAGCGACACGGTCGCAAAAGGCATGATTCTCCGTCAATCCGTGCCGGCGGGAAAGCGCATTAAACCGGATACGCCGATTACCTTTACTCTTTCGGACGGACCGGATCCGACTATCCCCGTCTCTCTGCCGGATATTTCTTCCATGACAATGGAAGAACTGGATTCGTGGGCCAAGGAAAATCATCTGCTGAAATACAAGGCAACAACACAGTACAGCGATACAGTGGCAGACGGAAAAGTGATCCGCTACGAAGTTAAAGGAGACGAATCCGGATTTACGCGCGGCTCCACGTTAAACGTGTTCATTTCTAAAGGGAAAGCCCCGGCAACGCAGGTGACGGTCGAAAGTTTTGTCAAGAAACCCTTTACGGACGCAAGCGCATGGGCCAGTCAGAAAAAAGTAATCGCCGAAAAAGTGGAAGTCCATTCTGCAACCGTAGAGGCGGGAACCGTCATCAGCCAGTCGATTGCGGCCGGGCAGACGATGGATCAGGGAGCGACGATCACGTTTACCGTTTCAAAAGGCAAAGGCCTCGTCATTCCCAAGCTCATCGGCTTTACCGCTGAACAAATGGAATTGTGGAAGGCAAGCAAAGATGTCAGCAGCGTCGTAACAATTGTTTCACGCAAAGTATTCAACGAAGCTCCGGCCGGCAGTATTATCGATCAATCCATTCAGCCGGGAACGACCGTTGACAGCGGAACCGTACTTGAGGTGACCGAATCATTATATCTGCCGATTTTGCAAACCAGCACGACGGAATGGATCGGGAGAAATTATCTGGAACTCAAGGCTTGGGTCGATAAACAAAATTCCCAGGGGGCAAGGATTCAGGCCGGCGAATATGGCGATTTTGCAAAACGTGAATACAGTCAGGATATCCCCAAGGACGGTATTATTGAAATCGCATGTTCTTTCGGCACTTCTTCCGCCGGCAACGGGTGCGAACGTCCCTTGACGTTGGATGGGCGGATTGCTTATCGCGTTTCGCTGGGCCCCGATCCCAGCCTACCTACACCTACGCCGACCCCTACGCCCACGCCCACTCCTACCGCAACGCCGCGTTGATCGTTTGACCGATATTGTTCTTCGTTTCAGAGACACAGTCTGTCGGCTGTGTCTTTTTTGAATGCGACTAAAATCGGAGCTTTTATAAAAGTTGATTCTTTAAACAACAGAAAAACTTTATTTTTCTTAAACAATCTTAAAATTTTTCTAAGGAAAAGCTAAATCGCAATGCTTCAAAATCGATCTTTTTTCTTCTACAATTATGCCTGATACAGAAATAACCATAAGGAGGGCATGCACAGTGGCTCTGTTCAAGAAAAAAGAAATTTTAAATGAAGAAGAGATGGAAGAAGAGGTTGAAACGCCCGAAGCGGAAAAAGCCGGGAAAAAATTTCATTTTCCAAAATTTAAGATGACGAAAAAAAAGATCGCCATCCTGGTCGTCATAGTTGCGATTCTTTTCGGCCTGTTTCGCTTTTTTACAAAAAACAATGCACAGACCGATACGGCCGCCTCACTGAACTATGCGCGGACAGTCATTCTTAAAAGGGGGAATCTGGACGATACCGTCAGCGTTTCCGGTACGGTTGCCTCCGGAACGGTAACCACCGTCACCTCTACCGTCACGACTTCAAAGGTTATATCCGTCAATGTAAAAGTCGGCGATACCGTCAAAAAAGGAGATACGATCGCCGTTCTGGATTCTTCCAGTATTGATAAACAGATTGCCGATCGGCGCAAGGCGATCGCCGAAGCAAATAAAACGTTGCGTGACGCGGCAGACTCCGCGAAAACAAACGCCGACCGAGCCAGCGACAGCCGCAATGATACAGCCGCGCAGCAGGATAAAGCCGTCGCCGACGCGCAGAAACTTTTGAATGACGCCAAAAATGCTTTCAACACCGCCAACACAGCGCGCACGACGGCAGTTAATGCGCTCACCGACGCCAACACTCGGATTGCCGCCGCCGCCGCGGATCTGGCCGCAAAAAAACTTGCTTTACAACAGGCCTTCGATGCATGGCAGGCAAATCAGACGGCAGCCGGAACGCCGACCCCGACGCCGACCCCCGGCGCTACAATCGTACCAACAGTTGATCAGGATTCAACTTATAAAGAGGCCAAGGCCGCTTTGGCACAAGCGCAGGCAAACTACGATGCGGCCGTCGCCTCTTTGCCGGTTCCACTTGAAACGCTGCAGGCGGCCGTAAACAGCGCGGATGCGGCTCTATCCGCCGCTCGTACCGCTCTTGACCAGGCACAAAGCGCATACGATGCGGCTGTGACCGCCCGCAACAACGCCGTTAAGGCGGCAGATAACGCCGCGGCGGATGCTAAAACGGCGGCCAATTCTTCCTGGGAAAAAGTGAAACAGGGCACCGACTCCGGAGATTTAGAGGAATTGCTTAAGAGAAAAGCAGAATGTGTTTTGAAAGCCGAAAGCGACGGACAGGTAACCGAGCTGAACGCAACGGTCGGTTCCGTCCCCAAAGATATCGTCGCTAAAATTCAATCGACCGATCAGCTGATTTTCAAGGTTACGATTCCGGAAGCGGATATCAACCGCGTAAAACCCGGACTTGAAGTTCGAATCACAGCCGATTCCATTCAAAAGCCGGCCGAAGGAACTTTGACAAATATTTCGCCGACAGCTGAAATTTCCGGCGATTCGGCCGGCGCAACGGCCGGCGGTGCAACCGGCTACAGCGCCGAAATCAGTATCAAAAACGGCGAAGGACTGCACATCGGCACCAAGGCAAAGGGTACGATTTTTGTCGCCAGTAAAAAGAATGTTTTTTCCGTTCCGCTGGATGCGGTCGGAACCGACGAATCGGGAAAAAGCTATATTCGCGTAAAACAAAGCGACGGCTCCTTTAAAAACGTCACGGTTGTCACCGGCGATTTCAACGATCAAAGCATTGAAATTGACGGCGACGCGTTGCAGGAAGGAATGGAAGTTCTTGCGGACGTAAATTATGAAGATATGCAAAACAACATTTCCGGGGGAAGTGATGTCGTCTACTAAGCCTTTGATTCGGATGGAGAATATTGTTAAAACATACAATATCGGGAAACCCAATGAGCTCGAAGTTCTGCACGGCATCAACCTCAATGTTCACGAGGGAGAATTTGTCGCAATTGTCGGTGAATCCGGTTCCGGAAAGTCGACCCTGATGAATATTATCGGCGTCCTTGACCAGCCGACCAAAGGCACCTATACGCTGGATGACATCAAAATCAAAAACGCCTCCAAAGACGAAATGAGCAGTATCCGCAATCGGAAGATCGGCTTTATTTTTCAAAACTTCAATCTGATCGGTCGTACCACGGCTTTGGCCAACGTCGAACTGCCGATGCTTTATGCGGGAGTTTCTGCCAAAGAGCGCCGTGAACGGGCCGTTCAATTATTAACCATAGTCGGTATGAAAGACCGTATGACGCATGAGCCGAATGAACTTTCCGGCGGACAGAAACAGCGGGTCGCCATTGCCCGCAGTCTCGCCAACGAACCCTCGATCCTTTTAGCCGACGAGCCGACCGGCGCGCTGGATTCACAAACCAGTGAAACCGTCATGCGTATTTTTCACCAGCTTCATGAAGAGGGAAAAACGATTGTTTTTATCACGCATAACCGCGATCTCGCGCAAGAATGCCCTCGCATTGTCACGCTGATCGACGGGCGGATCACACACGATACGGGGGAGGTCTTTTAATGGAAAATATTCGTCTTGCATTAGGCTCCCTGAAAGCCAATAAAATGCGTTCTTTATTAACGATGCTGGGCATTATTATCGGTATCGGCAGCGTCATCGCCATCGTTACGCTCGGCGATTCGCTTTCCAATAACGTCAACAAACAATTTTCCGATTTTGGCGGCAATAACCTTTCGGTCGGCCTGCAGGCTAAGCCCCAGGTTCAACTGGATGATGAGGGAAACCCCATCGAAACACCGACGCCGGAAACAAATCCGGGCGGCGACATGGGCGGCGGGATGGAAAACGGCCAGATGGAATATAAAGCGCCCGGCGAAAGCGATTTGATCACGTCGGAAATGATCGACGCCTATGAAGCCAAATTCAAAGGCACGGCGCAGGCAATCGCCCTTTCCGAAGACGTCGGTTCGGATACTTTAACAAACGGCCGCAATACGGCCAAAATCACGCTGACGGGTATTAACCCGGGTTATATGATCACAAATAAATACGAATTGATTACCGGACGATGGTTCCGTAAAAGCGATCTCGACGAGAATCGCAAAGTTGCTCTTGTCTCCGAAAAATTCATCACTTCTTATTTCGGCACGGACGCCGCTCCGGAAAAACACGTCGGCGATGTGGTGACGCCTGTAATCGGTTCAACAACGACACCGCTTACCATTGTCGGCGTCTACAAAGCGCCGCAAAACGGCGGCTATATGTTTGAAACCGGTTCAACCAATTTATTTGTGCCGATTACGCTGGCCAAACAGCTGGCCGGACGTCCGGACGGCTATAACTACATCACCGTCATGCCCGCCGACGATGTGGACGCCAAGTTGTTCATGCAGCAGACGGGCGCCTTCTTTAAGAGCTATTATACGCAGAACAAAGATTTTGATATACAGGTTTTCAGTAACGAACAATATCTGAAATCCATGAATGAGACCATGAACAAACTCAAGTTAATCATCGGCGCGATTGCCGCCATTTCCCTGCTTGTCGGCGGTATCGGCGTCATGAATATCATGATGGTATCCGTTACCGAACGAACCCGTGAAATCGGCGTACGCATGGCTCTTGGCGCAAAGCAGCGTACCATTATGATGCAGTTTGTAACAGAGGCGGCTGTAATCTGCGTAATCGGCGGCATATTCGGCGTCCTGCTGGGAATCGCGGTTGGCTCAACCGCCGCCAGCATGACCGGTTTCCCCGCCTATCCCTCTTTTACCGCCATTTTTATCGCTGTTACATTTTCCATGGCTATCGGCGTTTTCTTCGGCTGGTACCCGGCAAAAAAAGCCGCAAACCTGGACCCGATCGAAGCGCTTCGTTACGAATAAAAGTCTTTTCTCATCACACGATCAAAAGACGCATGTCCGCTCACGGAAGGCATGCGCCTTTTTCAATTTTTAAAACTGTCGTTTTTGAATCGGCTTCAATAGCGGAGCAATTTTTCCATAACCGTCGCGGCAAACAATTCACGATCGACGTCCAAAAGAACATCCACATGCCGGTCCGTAAATTTTTTATCGCTCCAGATATCCGTAACGGTCTTCCCGCGGGCCGGCAAAGAATGAAATTCAACGTGTACGCCGCAATGCACCGCCTGAAAAAATTGCGGGTACACCGTATAGAGAACCGGCACGACGTCATGCGCAATATAACGGTCCGCGTGTCCTTTGCATTCCATAAACGCCATCGACTTTTGAACCGCCCGCTCAATAAAATCCGTGACTGCCGTCTTTTTCTTTGCCATATGTTCCAGTTCCCGCTTAGTCAGATACGCTTTCATCGTCACATCAAGACCGGCCATGACAATCGGAATGCCGGACAGAAAAACAGCTTCCGCGGCCTCCGGATCGGTGTATATATTAAACTCCGCGCACGCCGTCCGGTTTCCGCCTTCCGCCGCCCCGCCCATCATGAGAATGCGTTTAACATACTTTCCGAAATCATGGTATTTGGCGATCGCCAACGCGATGTTGGTCAAGGGCCCCAACGCGATGACTTCCAGCTCCCCGTGATATCGCTTCGCCGTTCGATATAAAGCATCAAACGCTTTCTCTTCCTGGACCGGCTGATTGCTGTCGGCGATCAAAGCTCCGCCGAGCCCGTCTTCCCCATGCACGTAAAAGGCCGGCTCCAATTTTGCACGCAGCGGTGACTGCGCGCCCGGATAAACCGGAACCGACCGCTTTGCCAGCGCCGTTACCGCGCGGGCATTGCGAAAGGTCTTTTCCTGCTCCACATTTCCGCATACGGCGGAAATACCGGTGATTTCCAGCTGTTCTAGCTGAAAGGCGATCAACAACGCCATCGCGTCGTCGACGCCGGTATCCGTATCAATCCAAACCGGAATTTTCTCAGCCATCAATTTCCACCTCCCGGCCGTCGTACGCACGACACGCCTCGACAAGAAGCGCCACGAATTTTTCCCGATCGACGTCCAGCATCACCTTTGCATTCGGCGCCTTTCCTTCCCGGATAAGCGTCGCTCCGCGCGTAAACATGCCGTCGGTATCAATCTCGATATGGACATCTTTAAACGTAAAGATTTCCGGATGAATGAGACCCAGAACCGCGCACGGATCGTGTAACGGCGAGCCGGCCCAGCCCAGCTCTCGATGGTGGATGAAGAAAAATTCCAGCCATCCGGCTACGATATGACCGACCTGATTGTCGACGGCCGCAAACTTTTTCTGATCTTCGGGGTAAACCAAAGCACGTTCGGTCACGTCCAGACCGGCCATTAAAATCGGCAGCCCGGATTCAAATACGATCTGCGCGGCCTCCGGATCTTCAAAAATGTTATATTCGGCCGCCGGCGTCCAGTTCCCGGAACGGATCCCGCCGCCCATAATGGCAATCTGCGCGATCTTGTGTTTCAGCTCGGGATGAGTCCGCAATAACGCGGCCGTATTGGTCTGCGGTCCGGTTGCGATAATCGTGACGGGCCGCCCGCTTTCCCGCAGCACATCGGCCATCAATTCGACCGCCGTCCGTTGATCAAGCGGCCGATCCGGTTTCGGTAAAGCCGGTCCGTCCAGACCGGATTCGCCATGAAAGTTACTGCCGGAAACATACGCGCACAACAAAGGCTGATGCGCGCCCTCGGCAATCGGAGCCTGTATGCCCGTAAGCGCACAGATGCGTTGCGCATTCAGCGTTACTTTTTCGATTGTCTGATTTCCGGCCACGCTGGTAACGGCGCGAATATCAAATGCGCCGCACGCCTTGGCATAGACCCAGGCGATGGCGTCGTCGTGTCCCGGATCGCCATCTAAAATAACCGGTATTTTCTCCATACTCATCCTTTCTGCTCGGCTTTCGCAATCGCCGCGGCGGAATGGGCTTTCTTCTCTTTATTCCGCTTCATGACCGCAAAGACGACCAGACCGATAATGGTTACGATATACGGAATAGGCGAGACGAGATTCGAATCGACGCCCATTGCCGAAACCTTGACGGAAAGCGCCTGCGCAAAGCCGAAGATCAGCGCCGACAACATGGAACCGAGCGGTTCCCCGCCGCCCATCGCTTGCGCCGCAAGCGCGATAAAGCCGCGCCCGGCCACCATGTTCTGCGACCAGCCCATGGCGTAATACATCGACATATACGCCCCCGCCATGCCGGCCAGAATGCCGCCGATCATGATCGCGATATACTTGATTTTCAAAACGCTGACGCCGACCGAGGAAGCCGCGTTGGGATTTTCACCGACCGATCGGATATTCAGTCCCAGCGGCGTTTTATACAATAAGACGCCGGTCAGCCATACAAACAGGAAAGCAAGATACGTCAGGATGCAGTGTCCCGAAAAAATATCGCCGACAATCGGAATCTGACGAAGCAGAGGAATGTTCCATGAAGGAAGCTGCAGGTTGGCCATGATCAGGCCCGTCGTCGACGTCATCTGCCGGCCTTCGGTAATTCCGGTGATCATCTTGACCAGGAACAGTGTTCCTCCGGCACCGATCATATTGACCGCCGTACCGGCAAGGATAATGTTCGTCTTCAGATTAAAGGCGAAGAAGCCCATGAGCAGCGCGATCAAGACGCCGGCGACCATGGCGGCAAAAAGACCCCAGAACCACGAACGGGTGTAATAGGCGAACAATGATCCGAACAGAGCCGAAATCATCATCGTTCCTTCCAGACCGATATTGGAAACGCCCGCCTTTTCACCGATCACGGCCGCCAGGGTAACCAATAAAATCGGCGTTGTAATCCGCAGAATCGCAAAGAAGAAATCCGTCGATAAAATCATCTGTAACATGTCTTAGGCCTCCTTCTTCTGCGCCGCGATATCTTCTTCGGTGCTCTTGACGACCAGTCTTTGCCGATAGTGCGCCATAAATTGTTC
>CAUVBZ010000052.1:0-9115 GCA_963550455.1 uncultured Erysipelotrichaceae bacterium | reverse complement strand
AACCATGCTTTTTCTTAACTTGTGCAATGTACAGAGTAGATACTTTAAACCCAAACTTTTCCAAAACATAGTTTTGAATTTGTTTATATGTTGCTTTACTTTCGGCACTTGTTAAATCCATATCATCCATTGGAAGTTCCACACTAATATATTTCTTTGAATCTAGTTTGGAAAGCAGCGTGATTACTCCATCCATATCACCGTCCCCGTTCTGTTTAATCGGCACCTTTCCACGTGCGAAACACCGACCCGCGATTCAACCGCATTCCAAATTCAAACCGTACATTTCCCACAACGGCTACAGCCGTTACAGGCCAATCGCATACCACAGGTTTGACACCGCGCACCAAAATACGGCTTATAAAGTTTGTCCTCATCTATCGGACAGCCTCTTTCATCCGTCAATGTGAAACGAATGGGATTTCCCTGAAAACTCAGACCGGATTTAAACGCCTGTTCACTTTGAAATCTGCCTTCAAGCCGATACACTTTCCCGTCCTTTACGAATCGACGCCCCGTCCCGCAAAATACAAAAGTGACGTGATATTTTAGACACACGTCATGCAGATTTTTTACCCATTCATAATGACACGGACGCGTCCCGCCGTAATTTTCACCATCACATAACACCTGTTCGATCTGACCGGTCGAAAGATACCGCTCAATGTCCACCGGGCCGATAAACGGGGCACACATAACGCCTTTATGTTTAAACGGAAGTGAAAGCAGAAGCGGAATGCGTTCATCCGCACGCCGCTGATTTTCACAGGTCACGTTGAACATCACATTTTCCCAACCGTCATTCCAATTCCACGGCAGGTGATCGGCCACACGCTCCGGCCGCTTCGTCAGCAGAAAGAATTTCACATCTGACCGCTTCCGGATAATCTCCCACGCTTCCTTGCGCCAGAGATCGGCTTCTTCCAAAAAGAAATCCGACGTCATACAGACGCGCAGCATCTCGCCGCTTTTTACTTTGTACTGTCCGTCGCGTGTCTTGGAAAGAGGGTAGCGAAAGCCGGCCTTTGTCCGATAAATCTCGCTTCCATCCCGATCCCGTTTGCCGTCCAGATAATACATATAACAATTCCGGCACCCTTCACTGCATTTTTTACAGCCGTGCCACGGATTCCATATATCGTGCAATCTTCTTCCCCTTATTTCCTTCCGTACAGTTCCTTTTCAAAGTTCGCTCCCCAGTTCATGATCTCATAGAACACGGGTAGAAGCCCTCGGCCCATCTCGGTCAGGGAATATTCCACATGAGGAGGAATTTCGTTAAATTGTTCCCGGCTGATCAGCCCGTCCTTCTCCAGCTCCCGCAATGCTTTCGTCAGCATGGTATTGGTGATGCCGGGAAGATCTTTTTTAAGCCGGCCGAAACGCACCGTATCGTATATACACATCGCATACATCAGCTGCGACTTCCACCGTCCCTGCAACATCAACAGCAGCGGCGTCACCGGACAATTTCCGTCCTTTGTCACAATTCCTTTTTTAATATGAACGAGATAGTCCTCGTAGCTCATATAACTTTTGCGGTTACGATTCATTTTGCTCCCCTCCATTTCCACCCCACGACAGCGCGCGTGCCCGCATTTCCGCTATATCCAGCACGCCGTATGCGAACCCCTTTCGGATAAGCTCTTCCGGCACATATTCGTCATATTTTTCAAAAACGGGAACTTCGCCCGGATAAACCAGTTCCAAAGGATCGATATCCTTGGCGGCCTCTTCGGAAACAATCCGATAAAATTCCGCTTCATCGACCTTCATCGTAAACTGCATATAGTACGGCCTTGACGGATTCAAACCTTTGAGCCCGAGTCTCTTTGCACAGCGAATTTTCAGAAACCGCTCCATGGCGAGGAAGGCATAACTTCCCAGCCACGGAAATAACGCCCACATATTCCCGCCAAGGTGTATCAGCGAATGTTCCTTCATGCCGGATTTCGTAAAGCTCTTTCGTGCATCCCCAAGTCGGCAGACCGCATGCCGCATGAGATAAGGATAGGTTTTCTCCTCGCCGAGAATTTCGCGCATCTTTTCCAGAATGCGTGTATGGATATCCCCGGCCACGTCGCCGAAGTATGCAGGAATGTTTCCCTTGACAAGCGTACAGTAAACCACGCGCTTCTTGTGATCGATTTCCTCCACAATCCATACCCGACCGGCGATGGCGATCTTGTCCCCTGCCGGCGGCGGTTTGACAATCGTACCGAGTTCTTCGGAACCGGCCCGGACGGAATATTCGATATTCTCCTGAAAAACCGCATAAAACTTATAATTATTGACGATCCGCTCGCCGGCAAGACCGACGATCAGACCGCCGTTTTCCGTCTTGCCGATATGGTCGATTTCAATCAGGTGCCGCAATAACAGGCGGAAATCATCCTGCGTCAATCGTTGAAAGCAGGACAACGACAGTACCCGCGAAGCCAGCTCCTTCGGCGTCATTTCGCCGCATGAGGCAAGGGTACTCATCGTCTGATGGTACAGCAGGCTGTAGGGCAGCCGTTCGGTTCGCGGCGGCTCGACAAATCGCTCTTCGATGTAAAGCTGAACCAGCGCAATGCCCTGTATCAAATACCACGGAATCATCTCCGGTAACATGGCACGCGGTTCGGGGTGATCTTCGCGCATGACGAACCACATCTCTGACGGATTGTTCCGCCGCCCCGTCCTGCCCATGCGCTGTAAAAATCCCGATACCGTAAACGGCGCGTCGATCTGAAAAGCCCGTTCCAGTTTCCCGATATCAATGCCGAGCTCCAGCGTCGCCGTGGCACAGACCGACATCAAAGAATCATCGTCCTTCATTTCCTCCTCGGCACTCTCTCGATAAGAAACGGACAAATTGCCGTGATGGATAAGAAAACGCTCCGGTTCATGCCGAGCTTCACAATATTGCCGCAGATATTGGCAGACCGATTCACACTCTTCTCTTGAATTGGTGAACACAAGGCACTTTTTACCCCGCGTATGCTCAAAGATATAGCCGATGCCGGGATCGGCGGCCGTGGGGGCGATATCCGTCGGTGCTTCGATAACGGGGGTCTCCGTGTTGATCGGCTTGCCTTCATCCGCCTGCGGGGCGGTATTGTAAAAATGCTCCATGGAAAGCCGCCAGACTTCTCTGCCTCCGTCAAACTTCGGAATAATACAGCCCCTTGCACTTCCAACGGAAAGGAACCGACCGGCCGCCTCGGGATTGCCGATGGTGGCGGAAAGACCGACTCGCCTGGGGTTACATCCGGCCAGCTTGCAAAGCCGTTCGATCAGGCAGAAAGTCTGCAGGCCCCGATCCCCCCGCAGCAGGGAATGAATCTCGTCAATGACGATAAAGCGAAGATCGCCGAACAGAGACGGAATCTCCATGTGCTTGTTGATCATGAGCGATTCAAGCGATTCCGGCGTAATCTGCAAAATGCCGGATGGTTTCCGTAGCAGCTTCCGTTTTCGCGCCTGCGGCACATCACCGTGCCACCTGGAAACCGCAATACCCGCCTCCTCACAAAGCGCATTCAACCGTTCGAACTGATCGTTGATCAATGCCTTGAGCGGCGCGATGTACAAAACGCCGACACTGCTTGAAGGCTTCTCGTCCAATAACGTCAGGATCGGAAAGAACGCCGCTTCCGTCTTGCCGGAGGCGGTGGATGCGGTCAGCAGAACATTTTCATCCGTATGAAACAGCGCGTCGCCGGCGGCATTCTGAACGCCCCTGAGCGTCTGCCAGCCGGAACGATAGATATAGTCCTGAATAAACGGCGCATAACGTTCAAAGATGTTCATAACGTAAACTCCGCATAATTTGAATCCGCTTCATCGGACACGGCATCGGACTTCGCATAGGAAAACGCCCCCGACTGCAAAAGTGCCGCCATGTCCAGGGCCGGATTCTGGTACATCAAGTCCAGCAGTTCAATGAAATCGCGAATAACTTCTCGCGGCGTGATGTTCTGATCGGCGCCGATCCGTCCGTATTCCAGCTTGATGAAATCGCCCAACTGATCGGTTTCAATTTTCCGCCCGTATCCATAAAGATCAGCGTGCATATCGGACAGCTTTTCGCAAAGCACCAACATTTCTTCGGGCGTCAGCGGTTCGAGGCGAATGACGGGCGCAAGCAGATCTCTTGCGCCGGGTCGGGAAAATTTACCTTCCGCAAGACGGGAGCGCAGCGCCTCATAACTGTAAACACCGCGCCTTTTATCTTCCACCGCCTGCGGCGTCGCTCCCATGAGAATGCCAAGATATTTTGCCTTCCCCTGCAGGGTGTCGTTATACATCGTCAGCATCTTTTCATAGTTATATTGGCGGGTGATGCTGTTTGGTATCTTGTAGATGTTTACCAATTCGTCGATCATGATCATCATGCCCGCATAGCCGGCCAGGCGAAAAAACAGGGCGAAGAGTTTCAAATAGTCGTACCAGTCGTCATCCGTAATGATGATATTGACGCCGAGTTCTTCCTTCGCTTCACGTTTGAGCGCATATTCACCGCGAAACCAGCGGACGACTTTCATTTTCATTTCATCGTCGCCGTCGATGTAGGCGTGATAGTACCGCGACAAAAGCGTTGCAAATTCAAAGCCGTGCACCAATTCCGTGATCTGCGACGTGACGGCGTAAATCTTCCGATCGACTTCTTTAGTCAACAGCGGATCCCCGAGCGGACGCCCGGTTTCCTGAGCGGCATCGGTCTGTACCGCATTGATCCAGCGGTCCAGCACCAGCGTCAAGGCGCCCCCTTCCGGCTTTGTACGGGTGGAAAGATTGCCGATCAGTTCACGGTACGTCGCAAGTCCCTGTCCGCGCGTACCCTGCAGACGCCTTTCCGGAGAGAGGTCGGCATCGGCGACGATAAAGCCCCTGTCCATCACATAGTTGCGTATCGTCTGAATCAGAAAGCTCTTTCCCGAACCATAGCGGCCGACTATAAACCGGAAAGACGCGCCGCCTTCTGAAATAATCTCCACATCGTGTAAAAGCGCCTCGATTTCGCTTTTTCTGCCAACGGTGATATAAGGAAGACCGATACGCGGTACGACGCCTCCTTTCAAAGAATTCAGAACCGTCTGCGCAATACGCTTCGGCACGGTTTTGTGAACAGCATTCATCTGCTTTGACCTCCTAAAATCTCTATGACATCCTGCCGGTAATCTTCCACGAGCGTGATCGTATCCCCGTCGCATTCAAGAATATTGTCCCCGATTTTATCGAACAGTGCCGCATTGATCGTATCGGTTACGATAGCGGGCATCAACCGTTCGGCTTTCATGCGGCAGTCTATGGCCTGTCCGGCAAGCAGATCACGAAGAATCCGCATGTGCAAAGTGTCCAAACCTTCCAAAGCGGTATAAGCGGAAGCTTCTTCTTTTTCCGCCGCCGGTCGGTTTTCTTCCTGCTCCTTTACCGCGATCGGCATCGGCATTTCCTCTTCCGTCAAAAGGCTGTCTCTTGTCACAAGCGCGTCCTGCCGTATTCTTTCCAGACCGGAAAAATCAATATCAACTTTGGGCCGGGCCGCCTCGATTTCCGCGCGCCGCTCTTCTTCAAGAACCGCTTCAATATAAGGCGTAACCCATACTTCTGCTTGCTTTTGGCGCAGATACCGCCCGGTTTTCAGATGGCGGCGAAAAAGTCTGTCGGCTTCATGGATAACGGCGCCGAACCGATCCGGATCAAAATATAACCGTTCATAGCGTCTTTCCTTCCATACACCGTTTCGCAGATGATAAGACCGGCACGCATTCAGAATGAAGTCCATCTCTTTCGGCGGAGTTTCTTCAAAATATATCGCATTGTAAAGCGGATACCACGCATACGTTCTCTGTCTGCCGAAGCAGGCGGTAAACATATTTTTATCGTTCGGGCGACAGTTCGCGGAAAGATGACGCCACACCGCTGAAAAGAGATGTTTTCCGTTATTTTCCTTGTTTTTTAAAACCGGAGACTCCTTCAGCTTCTTACCGGCAAAAACATTTAACGCCGAGAAGATTTCCTCGTCCGAATATGCCGGCGGCGATTTCAAAATCATCAAAGCACGGTCCCTTTCCAGCATCGCGGGATCGGTATATTGCAGGACCGTTTCAAGCGGAAGCCTATGTAGAACGGCATATTCCCGACACCACCGGCGAAGGTTCCGCCGCATTCCCCGGTCGCCGATACCGGAATCAATGAAGCCGTCTTCAAACGCCTTTATTTTACGAAGCGTATCCTCCGGTGAATCCGCGCCGATCCCGCAAAGCAGTTCATAAAGATACATATAGGCAAAGGAGGAGGAAATCGGGCGATAATCGCCCTTTCGAACATGGGTGCGCCATGTAAAATAACCACGTAACTGGCGAATACTTAAATCATGATAGGTTGTAAAATACCGCTGAAATTCTCCGCTCCAGGGCATATCGTCCTCATAGTCTTCCATGAATTTTCCCTGACGATAGAAATTCTTCGCTTTGTTGGAAATAGAACCGTCTCCATATTCATAAAGATGAATCATTGCGTTTATCCGACGAATTTTTTCGGGCACGTCCCGCACGGGCTCCTGTCGTTTTTTTACGTCGTAGTCTTTCGGAAAGCCTTTCGTGACGGCGCCGGAAAACGGCAAAAGAATTTCACGGTAAGCCGTGTCCCCCGCCTTCGATTTTTCATCAAGAACAATGGTGAAAACGCTCTTGGTTCCCGAAGCGATTGCACGATCAAAGAGAAAGAATATAGTCTCCGGTTCCGTTTCATCGTCAAACACAATTCCAATCCAATTTTTACCATGCATCCGAACGGGTGCGGAAAGATATGATTTTCGGACCGTGTTTAAATCCTGCAAACTGCACTTGAGGTCACAGCGCTCGATTGATCTGCCTGTTTCAACGTCCCATTGACGCATCAAGAGGGCCATCCACTGATCCGTTTGGGGATGACAAAGAACAGAAAAGCCCGGAAAGTCTGACCACTTATGCTGTTCTTCTATTTGATATTTTTCTTTGGCGTAAGCAACAAGCTCCGACAATTCCATGGATGTATTTCCTTCCCGTTCCCGCGTTTTATCCTAAAGTATATTTATTGTACAGTATACACATATGAAATCAAATACGAAGATTATAGTGACTTAATGCGCCCTGTGATACCTTGCGGAACGGATGGCTGTTTTTCAAGAAGGGAGCGGCCGTCCTTCCGCCCGATACCGTTTAAGTGTCGAAATATCCATTTCAAATTCTATTTTATGAATCCTCCGGCATTCGTTCTTTCTATTCCTCTATTATCGCTTGTCGTCGGTTCTGTTTATGCGAAAAAATCTTTGCTAAACGCCGTAATGCTATCGGTTTACTTTGACGATCTCCCGCCTGTACTTTTTAAAATACGCATGATAAAGCAGATCAAAGAAGTAGGTCATGCCGTAGTTTGTATAGATATTGCGTACGGATGTGATTGTATGGCTGGAATAACGGTCATCGGACGAGAGATAGTAGATATCCTCATAGGTATCTTCCAGGATTGCCGTATGATTCAGGGTGATTAAAGACTTGCCCGCCCGTAAAGGTATCACTTCGTCGTTAATCGCAAGGGCATAATTGCCTGTCGTCGAGCACACAAGCAGTAAATCATCGCGGTCGAGATGATCAATTATGGTATGATTGCCGGACGCGCTGGTGATCACGCGGATGAGCTTCCCGACCGCCAACATGGCTTGCTGAAAAATACGGATGGAGGAAATTGAATCTTCGGCCGTTAAAATAATGACTCGCGACGCATTGTGGATTTTCTCGACCAGTCGATGAATTTTTGACTGTTGAAAAACGGAATTGATATCCACCGTCATGGCGTTGATATTCGCCATTAAATAATTTTCAAAGTCGGCATGATCTGTATAGTGAATAAAACTTGCCTGATGTACCGAAATCTCACGAATACTCTCTTTTAAAGAAGTGAAACTTTCATAGCCGATCTGTTTTACAAAGCGCTGAATACTGCTTCTACTGACATAGCATTCTTCGGACACCTTATAAATGCTCAGTGTTTTTAAGTGCTGAAAATGCTCCAGAAAATACTTGGCAAGTAAAAAGGCGGTACTCTTTTCATCTTCGTGATTCAGAATGGAGAGCAGTGATGTTAAGAGATTGAATCTTACAATACTGTGCTCGTTTTTCATAATCTGATCATACGATGGTTTCCGCGTCTTGCCTATCTTCTTTATCTTTTTTGGTGTCATATCCTGATACCATATTTTATTTTTGGGTTCATTTGATGCCCGAATGTGTGCCTTTACATTTCCTATACTGTTCTTAACAGCGAAAGCTCGCAGGGAGGAAAACATGAAACACAGAAAGAACCCCGTATTTCCTGAAGGTTTTTTGTGGGGCGCATCCAGCGCCGCCTGGCAGGTTGAAGGCGCCACTTTGGAAGATGGCCGGACGCAGGCGATCATTGATCTGAATTCCCAGACAAAGAAACCGTTTGCGGATAACGCGGTTGCGGCAGATCATTATCATCATTACAAAGAAGATGTTGCGCTCATGAAAGAATGCGGCTTTACAAGCTATCGATTTTCCCTTTCATGGTCGCGGATTATTCCGAACGCCGATCGTAAGGTAAATCCGAAAGGAATCGCCTTTTACAATGATTTGATTAACGAACTTCTTGCGGCGGGCATCACTCCGATCGTCACTTTATATCATTATGATATGCCGTGTTGGGTTGATGAAAAATACGGCGGCTGGAGAGCTCGAGAAATCATCGATGAATTTGATTATTATTGCCGTTTATGTTTTGAAAATTTCGGCGACCGTGTGAAATATTGGTTATCAATCAACGAGCAAAATATGCAAATTGTTTACGGAAAATGGCTGGGAATCGCAAAGGATTTAAGTGATGACGAATGGTTCTATAAACAATGGCAGATTAACCATATCATGAATTTATGCCATGCCAAAGCGGTGATTGCATGTCACGAAATGGTTGAAGGCGGCAAGATCGGACCGGTTCCGGGCTATGTTCCCATTTATCCGAAAACATGCAAGCCAGAAGATCAGATCGCCGCCATGAACGCAGAAGAATTAACGCAAAAAGTCTGGAATGATTTATACGCTTTCGGCGAGTACAGTAGCTTCATCAA
>CAUVBZ010000051.1:0-9550 GCA_963550455.1 uncultured Erysipelotrichaceae bacterium | reverse complement strand
GAGAGGGTATGTTCCGGCGCTTTTGCCAGCGTACGGTTTTCATTCCATGATACCGTTTGTCGCTTTGCGGATAGATTGGCGATGGTGACAAAGGACAGAAACCCCAGAAACAGCAGGTTTGTTATTTTCGAACCGGATATTTTTTTCTTCATACAGGACACCTCCTCAAAAGCGGAAATACAGGAAAGGGTTGTAACTGGAGCTGACAATGAAGGCCGTGCAGATCAATAAAGCGACCGGCACCAGAACGGGAATCAGGAAGCGGCCATAGCGGTGGCGCAGCGGATTGAACCGCGTCTGCGCAATCGGCGTGCAGGCCAATATGCCGACGAAAAAGAGCAGGAAATGATCGCGGAGATAATAAAGCGTCATCGCGTCGGCAAACATGCCGGTTGATCCAAACAGCATGCGGATATAGCGAAGAGAGGCGTTCAGGTCGGTATTGGCGAACAAAACCCATGCGATCAGCACGACCAGCAGCGTATAGATGCGGCCGAACCATTTCGGAAGATGGTTCAGAATTTTCAGAAGGCCGAGCTTTTCCAGCATCAGGACGATTCCGTAAAGGATTCCCCAAAGGATAAAGTTCCATGACGCCCCGTGCCAGAAACCGGTCAACAGCCAGACGACGGCAATATTGAAGAGCTGCCGCCGCAGTCCTTTACGGTTGCCGCCCATCGGAATATAGACGTAATCGCGAAACCAGGTGGAAAGGGAAATGTGCCAGCGTCTCCAGAAATCGGTGACGGATACGGCGATATAGGGATAATTGAAATTTTCCGGAAAGCGGAATCCGAGCATGCGGCCAAGACCGATCGCCATATCGGAATAACCGGAAAAATCAAAATTAATCTGCAGGGCATCAGAAACGATTCCGATCCATGCCGTCATCGTCGTCATCCGGCTGTTGGGCAGGGCGAGGATATCCGTATAGATGGCGCCGGCGGAATTGGCCAGCAGCACTTTTTTGCACAGGCCGACGGTAAAACGATTGATACCGTCGGCAAATGAAGCGGAATCGACTTGACGCCGGATCAGCCGGGCGGCGACATCGACGTAGCGCACGATCGGTCCGGCAATCAGCTGCGGAAACATGGTCACATAGGCTCCGAAGGTGATGAGCGATGTCTGCGGTTCCGCTTTGCCGCGATAAATATCGATCGGGTAGCTCATGGCCTGAAACGTATAGAAGCTGATGCCGATGGGCAGGCTGAGGTGAAGCAGGGGTATAAAAGTCAGACCGAGGTGTTGTAGATTTTCAACGAAGAAATCCCAGTACTTAAAAAAACCGAGCAAAAGGAGATTGGCGATAATGCAGAAGACAAGGCAGCGTCTGGCCTGTGCCGGCTGACGACGGATCTGTCTGCCCGCCAGCCAGTTCATTGTGATGGAAAGGAGCATGACGAAAATATATACGGGTTCGCCCCAGCCATAAAAAAACAGCGAGACGATAAAAAGAGTTAAGTTGCGGTAGCGGAAAGGCACGAGAAAATAAACGATCAAAACGAGCGGCAGATAGGCGTATAAGAAAGTCAGACTGCTGAATACCATATGTTTACCTCTTGGAGCAAGCACAATTATACCAATGCCGGCCGGGAAAAGGACAGGGAATGTCGAAAAACAGGCGCGAGAACATTCCGGGCAAAGACCCTCCCGGAAACAGGGAGTCTCTATTTGCAAACGGTTACAGTCTTGGTAAAATGAATGATGAAGTGGCGGAGGCCATTTTCGATAAGGAGGAACTCATGAAAAAGGTTTTGAGTTTTACATTGGCTGCGCTCATGTCGTTTTCTTTGGCAGGCTGCGGCAGCCAGCAGACCGACGACGTGAAGCCGGCATCGACGGCATCGGCGTCGGAGCCGGCGACAGCGATGAAGGTCGCTATGGTTACAGACTACGGAGATATCACCGATCAGTCTTTTAACCAGATCACGTACGAAACGGCGAAGAGCTGGTCGGAAAAGAACGGGGTCGAATTTACCTACAAGAAGCCGGCGACCAATGCCGATCAGGATCGTGAGGCATCGATGGAGCAGGCGATTGAAGAAGGCTACAATGTTCTGATTCTGCCGGGCTTTGCATTTGCCAAGGCTGTTGTTGACGTCGCGCCGACATATCCGGATGTTCATTTTGTCGTTCTTGACGTTTCGCAATACGATCTGGACCAGGCAAGCGGAACCAGCGACTGGCATGCGGACAATGTTTATTCGGCGATTTATAAAGAAGAACTGGCCGGCTACATGGCCGGCGTCGCGGCGGTGAAACTGGGCTATAAGAAGCTCGGCTATCTGGGCGGCATGGCGGTTCCTTCCGTTGTTCGTTATGGCTACGGCTTTGCGCAGGGCGCCGATGCGGCGGCGGAAGAGCTGGGTCTGTCGGATGTTTCGATGAAGTATGTCTATGGCGGTGCATTTGCGGGCAACCCGGATGTTACGGCACGTATGGATACATGGCTGGCCGACGGCGTCGAATGTGTTTTCGTAGCCGGCGGTTCGATTTACACTTCTTATGGTGAAGCGGCCAAGAGCGCGGGCTTCGGCAAACTGATCGGTGTCGATGTTGATCAGAAGGCGTCGGCGGATGCGGACTATGGCGACGGTTTCACGGTTACTTCGGCGATGAAGGGTCTTGCGCCGACCGTCAACCTGCTGCTGGATGCGATCAAGGACGGCAAGTGGTCTGATTTTGGCGGCCAGATTCAGGAACTGGGTATTGTTTCAGCGGACGATCCGTCTTTGAACTATGTGCAGCTGCCGGAAACCACGTCTTGGAACGAGACCTTTACGCAGGAAGATTACAAGGCTCTGGTCGGTAATCTGGCGGACGGTTCGATCAAGGTTGATAATGACATCAGCAAAGAACCGAAAGATTGGACGTTCAAGGCGATTTCTCTCACCGATGAAGGCTCCATGGGTTAATCTCTTTTCGAAAATTCAAAAAACAATAAGCAAAGACTGCCACGTCGCGTGGCAGTCTTTTATCTTTTTGCATACCTCGACGGCGGAATCAGTCAAAATAGGCATAGGTGTCGCTGGCCGCTTTATAGAGCTGCTTATAATCCAGAATGATATAAGAACGTTTATTTTTGCAGAGCAGTCCTTTCGCCATGAATTTTTTCAAGATGCGCAGCAGGTGCCGGTAACTGATACCGATCTGACCGGCGCTTTGCTTGAGCGTCGGTATCAGCTGATTGTTCTGCGAATTCTGGATAAAAAACGCGGCTACTTTTTTATCGTAGGTACCGGCCAGGGCGGATACGATATTGTCATTCTGAAACGCAAGCCGCGCCGCCAGCGTGCGGGAGACGTACTGCATGAACGTCAGATCCTGCAGCAGTTTTGAACGGTAGGTCCGCAAGGGAATGCCGAAGCAATAGCAGTTTGAAATTGCCTGCACATCGCTCATCGGCTTCATGCGCCAAAGGGCGGACGCCTCGCCGAAGATCGAAAAGCGCCTCGTCCCGCCGAGAGGTACTTTTTTTCCACTCTCCGCGGCGGCAAAAAAGATAACTTCGCCTTCCAGTAAAAAATATAGATTTTCCGGAAGAGTTCCGTTGCGGATGATGTATTCGCCGGCCGCAAATCGATACAGGACGGCGGCCTCCTGCATCGCGGCGGAAAAACATTGCAGAAAAGGCGTTTTTTTGAAATAGTGATCGCGTTTGGCTCGATCGGTACAAATCTGCATAATCTGATCATAGACGAGAAGATGACATCTGTCACTTTTCTGTTTTACTATTCATCGACTTTATGGCGATAATAAACACGAAATCATATATTTTGGGAGGAGATATGAAAAAACTTGTTGCAGTCATGCTTTCCGGAATGATGGCGCTTTGTCTTGCGGCATGCGGTAATTCGGCGGATACGGGGAAACCGGCAGCTTCCGCGGAATCGGACACGTCCGTATTGCACGTTCAGTTCGTACCGACAAACAACGACGGCACAATGGAGGCGAAGGCGGATCCCTTTGCACAGTATCTGACCAAAAAACTGGGCCGGGAAGTAAAAGTTACTTTAGCCACCGACTATTCAACGATTGTCGAAGCGATGGCGTCCGGTAAAATCGATATCGGCATCATGCCGCCGGCCGCCTATGTTCAGGCCCGCAACATGGGAGCGGCAAAAGCATTATTGTCTTCCTCGCTGGGAGATTACGACCAGGAGACGGAACAGCCGATTGAAAATTCGGCGGTTTCGACTTTCAAGGGTGAGGTCATCTGCATGGCGGACAGCGATATGAAGACGCTCGCCGATCTGAAAGGTAAAAAAATTGCGACTTTGAGTGCAAACAGCGCTTCCGGCTATATTTATCCGGTTGCGGAATTAAAGGAAATCGGAATTGACCCGACGAAAGAATGCACGCTGGTTACGGTCAACGACATTCCGTCGGAAATTACGGCCGTATTGAACGGACAGGTGGACGCCGCTTTTGTCTTTGAAGGAGCCCGCTATGTCTTCAATAATAAATTTGAAAGCCAGGATTTATTTCAGGAACTGAAAGTCCTGTATCTGACAAAAGGCGACATTCCCAATGACGCCATCGCCGTTCGTCCGGATATGGATTCCGCCCTGCAGGAAAAGGTAAAGGAAGTTTTCCTGCAGATGCCGGAGGATGAAGAAGGGAAAGAAGCGATGTCCATGTGGAACCACAAAGCCTATACGGAGCCGGATGAAAAGGCGTACGATACGATGGAGAGCTATATCGAAGCGGCCGCTCAATAAGAAATATGATTGAGATCAAAGACGTTTCTAAAATATACGCAAACGGAACGCACGCGCTCGACCATGTCGAGCTGACGATTGAAGACGGAGAGTTTCTTTCGATTATCGGGTTGAGCGGAGCCGGGAAAAGTACGCTTTTGCGTTCTATCAACCGCCTCAATGAAATCAGCGAAGGGGAAATCCGGATCAACGGAGAGTCCATCACCAAGGCCAAAAAAGCGGCGCTCAAAAAAATCCGCCGCGGCATCGGTTTTATTTCTCAACAATTCAATCTGGTGAAACGAAGTACGGTACAGATCAACGTGTTGTCCGGCCGCCTGGGCTATTATGGGACCTGTAAGAGTATTTTCGGCCTGTTTTCAAAAGAAGATTATGAGCGCTGTAATGAAGTGCTCGCGAAAGTCGGCTTGTCGGAAAAGCTGCACAATCGCTGTGATGAGCTTTCCGGCGGTCAGCAGCAGCGCGTATGTATCGCGCGCACACTGTTTCAGGAAGCCGATATTATTTTAGCGGATGAGCCGGTCGCCTCTCTTGACCCGGTCACGTCGGATAAGATTCTGGACGATCTCAGAATGATCAACCGGACGATGGGGCGTACCGTCATCGTCAATATTCATTCCGTCGAGCTGGCCAAAAAATTTTCCACCCGTATCCTCGGCCTGCAGGACGGGAAGGTTGTCTTTGACGGCAGATCCGATCAGCTGACGGATGAAAAACTGCATGAAATTTATAAAGGGAACAGATCCTGATTATGCGGATTCAAGATACGGTTCATTACAACTGGTATAAGCATCTCTTCATTGCGGTTTTGATTTTTCTGTGCCTTTATACAAGCGGCCGGGCGGCCGGCATCAACGTGGCCGACCTGTTTGCCAACGGCGCGCAGATGAAGCTTTTTCTGCATAAGCTCATGCGTCCCGATTTCAGCTATTTTCCTTCATTGGTCGACCCGCTTCTTCGAACGATAAAGATGTCTGTGCTCGGAACGCTGCTGGGCGTTTTTCTGGCGATTCCGGTTTCTCTTTTGGCAACGGAAATGATCACCCGTAATAAGCTGATTACCGGTATTGTCCGTCTGTTTCTGAATATTATCCGCACGATTCCGAACACACTGCTGGCGGCGATACTGGTGGCGGTGATCGGAATCGGCGAAGGGACGGGCGTTTTGACGCTGACGATTTTTACGTTCGGGCTTGTCTCGCAGCTGTTTTATGAGACGATTGAAACGATCGATACGGCGCCGCTGGAGGCTTGCGAATCGGTCGGCGCGAATAAGCTGAAGACAGCCGTATGGGCCGTATGGCCGCAGATTCTTCCGTCGGTGATCAGCTATTCATTTTATGCTTTGGAAATCAATATCCGCTCTTCGACCGTTCTGGGGTATGTCGGCGCCGGGGGCATCGGAATTGTTTTGAATGCCTCTCTGGGCTTGTTTAAATACGATCGCGTTTCGCTCGTCCTTTTAACGATCTTTGTTCTTGTCGCTCTGGTGGATATGCTCAGCGAATGGATGCGGAGAAAAAGCATATGAAACAGTGGGTGAAGCGGCATAAAAACGGCTTGTTCCTGTTGCTGTTGATCGCACTTGTATGGATAAGCGGCTATGGCTTGGATTATTCCGCTTTTGCAGACTTTTCAAGTGAGCTGGCCGTCGGGACATGGCGGGGATTGATGCATCCGGACTGGCACTATTTTTATGACGGTTCGGGGGAAGATGTTGTATCTCTGATGAGCCTGACGATTGCGATCGCCTTTGTCGGCACCTGTATCGGAACCGTGTTCGCCATTCCGTTTGCTTTATTGGCCAGCGCCAATCTGTGGCGCAAAAACGCCTTTGTACCAAAGCTCGGAAAACTGATCTTGGATGTGATCCGCTCTTTTCCGGAGCTGATCTACGCGATTATTTTTGTGAAGATGGTCGGACCGGGGCCGTTTGCCGGCGTCATGGCAATCGGCGTTCATCAGATCGGCATGCTGGGGAAGCTGTTTTGTGAAGAGATGGAGAAAATTGACGAAAGTTCAATCGAGGCATGCCACGGAGTCGGCGCCAACGCCATACAGACGATGGTTTATGCCCGCCTGCCGCAGGTGCTTCCGATTGACGCCTCTTTGGTTCTGAATCATTTTGAGATCGGCGTGCGCAGCGCCTCGACGCTGGGTCTGGTCGGAGCCGGCGGTATCGGCGCGCCGTTGATTTTTGCCATTCAGGCGCGCAATTGGGATAAAGTCAGCATGATTCTTTTGACCGTCATCATCACGGTTTACTGTCTGGACGGCTTGACGGGCTATATTAGAAAGAAGCTGCGCTGATGCGGATCCTGCATATGTCCGATCTGCATTATCGCCGATGCGTTGAAGGCGAAAGCCGTTATATGCGCATGGTGGCGCAGATGCGAAACCCTTTGGACCGTTTTACACGGCTGGTACGGCAGGCTCGTCAAACCTACGGACCGTTTGATTTATTGGCGGTGACGGGTGATTTGTGCGAGGGGGGAGAAGAGGCGGATTATCGCCGGGTTAAAGCGGCTTTGGAAGCTGCCGGCGTTCCATATGTCGTCTGTCTCGGCAACCATGACCGCAAGGAAAGTTTTTATATGGGCTGGGGGATGAAACGCTCATCCGCGCCTTATATGGAAGTGCGCCATTTTGCAAAGGCAGACGTTCTGATTTTCGACAATTCCGCTTACCGACAGCCGGACGGCGTCTTGGATGCCGAGCGTCTTTTATGGCTGGAAAATGCCCTGCGGCGGGCGCACGATCCGATTGTCTGTATGCATCATCCGCTGTCGTCAAGACCCGGGATTCCCGCTTTGGCAGGCGGCGAGGCGTTGGAAAAACTGTTCCGAAAATTTCCGCCGAAGCTGGTACTCATGGGCCATACCCATTGGTTTGATGCTTTTGAAGCGGACGGCTATGCCTGCCGCGTAGCTCCGAGCGTTTCCTTTCGGGGCGAAAGCGATGCGCAGGGGAATGTATCCTTTTATGAATCGCAGGGATATTGTATTTATGATTTTGATCATTCGGCGGTAAAAGACGTCGCCTGTTTCGTGACGGCGGAAAAAAAGGCTCTGCTGACTTTAAAAAAGGGTGAGCGGCTGTAGGACAAGGCGAATCGTAATGGAGATTCGCTTTTTTTGGCATTATAATAGTAACAGGTGATTTTCAAAGGAGGGACAATGACACAAGTGGCTCAAGAGCCCTATGCGATTGAGATGTTGCATGTCACGAAACGCTTCCCGGGCATCGTGGCGAACGACAATATCAGTCTGCAGGTAAAAAAAGGGGAAATTCACGCTTTGCTGGGGGAAAACGGCGCCGGAAAGTCGACATTGATGTCCGTGCTGTTCGGCTTGTATCAGGCGGAAGAAGGAACATTGAAAAAAGACGGGAAAGAAGTGACGGTTCGAAATCCGAATGATGCCAACGCGTTGGGGATCGGCATGGTGCATCAGCATTTCAAGCTTGTTCAGTGCTTCACCGTTCTAGACAACATTATCTTAGGGGTTGAAGAGACAAAATACGGCGTTCTGCAAAAGACGGAAGCACGCAAAAAAGTGATGGAACTTTCCGAACGGTACGGTCTTTCCGTTGAACCGGACGCGGTCATTTCGGATATTTCGGTCGGCATGCAGCAGCGAACCGAAATCCTGAAAATGCTTTTTCGGGAAAATGACATTCTGATTTTCGATGAACCGACGGCCGTTCTGACTCCGCAGGAAATAACGGAACTGATGCGGATTATGAAGAATCTTGCCAAAGAGGGGAAAAGCATTCTGTTTATTTCCCATAAGCTGAATGAGATCATGGCGGTCGCCGATCGGATTACCGTTTTGCGCAAGGGGAAGTGCATCGGTACCGTCAATGTCGCCGACACCGATGAAGAGGAGCTCAGCCGCATGATGGTCGGCCGCGACGTACAGCTGGTTGCGGACAAAGCGGCGGCGAAACCGGGCCGCGTCGTTCTGGACGTTTCCGCGATGACCGTGGCCAGCCGACACCATAAAAATAATGCCGTCCGCAATGTTTCGTTTCAGGTACATGCCGGCGAAATCGTATGTATCGCCGGTATTGACGGAAACGGGCAGACGGAGCTTGTCTACGGATTGAGCGGACTGGAGCCGCTGGCCGAGGGCAGTGTCAAAATCAACGGCGAGGAGTATGCGCATAAGAATATCCGCGAACACAGCCGGGTTCTTTCGTACATTCCGGAAGATCGTCAGAAGCACGGTCTGGTGCTGGATTATCCGCTGGACTATAACATGGTGCTGAAACGGTATTATGAACCGGAGTTTACCGACCGCAACGGCTTGTTGAAGAAGAAGTCCATCCGCGCCTATTCCGATCATCTCCTTACGCAATATGACGTGCGTTCTTCGCAAGGCAGCGCTTCCATCGCCCGCTCGTTGTCCGGCGGTAATCAGCAGAAAGCGATTGTCGGTCGGGAAATCGACAAGAAACACGATCTGCTTCTGGCCGTTCAGCCGACTCGCGGCCTGGACGTCGGAGCGATCGAGTATATTCACAAACAGATCATTGCCGATCGGGACGCCGGGGCGGCGGTGCTGTTGGTCTCTCTGGAGCTGGAAGAAGTGATGAATGTATCGGATCGTATCCTCGTCATGTATGAGGGCGAGATCGTCGGAGTGCTGGATCCGAAGAAAACCAGTGTCGAGGAACTCGGTCTTTACATGGCCGGGGCAAGAAGGCAGGGGGGAGCCAGCCATGCATAAATCATTTTTCAACAGCGAGGCGATGAAATCGATTCGCGCCTCCCTGATCTGTATTCTGATCGGTCTTCTTGTCGGCTATCTCGTGCTGGCGGTGGT
>CAUVBZ010000050.1:0-9646 GCA_963550455.1 uncultured Erysipelotrichaceae bacterium | reverse complement strand
CAGTATGGCCTGGATGGAGAAGTGCGGATTATCAAGACCGGCTGTTTCGGCTTTTGTCAGAAGGGGCCGCTTGTCGCCGTCTATCCCGATCAGGTTTTTTATTGCCATGTAAAAAAAGAAGATGTGGAGCGCATTGTCGGTGAACATCTTTGCAAGGGCCGCATCTGCAGCGATCTGCAGCTGTCCGATACCGATCCGGCGAGCGGAGAGACGATTACGGAAAAAGAGCGGCTCGGATTTTACGCCAAGCAGAAACATATCGCCTTACGTAATTGCGGCCGCATTGATCCGGAAGATATCGAGGAATACATCGCCTTTGACGGCTATAAAGCTTTGGCGAAGGCGCTTCATGAAATGCAACCGCAGGACGTGATCGACGTCATTAAAAAATCCGGACTGCGGGGCCGGGGCGGCGCGGGTTTTCCGACGGGCGTCAAATGGCAGTTTGAAAAAGATCAGCCGGGCGAAGAAAAATACGTCATCTGCAACGCGGACGAGGGCGACCCCGGCGCGTTCATGGACCGTTCCATTTTGGAAGGCGATCCCCACAGCGTCATCGAGGGAATGACGATCATGGCTTATGCGGTCGGGGCTCACCACGGCTATCTGTACATTCGCGCGGAGTATCCCAGCGCCGTCAAGCGTCTGGAACACGCCATCGGGCAGGCGCGCGCGCTCGGCCTTCTGGGAGAGAATATCTTAGGTTCCGGCTTCACCTTCAATCTGGAACTCCGCCTGGGCGCCGGCGCGTTTGTATGCGGCGAGGAAACCGCGCTGATCGCGTCGATCGAAGGGAAGCGCGGCATGCCGCGGGCGAAGCCGCCGTTTCCGGCCGTGCGCGGGGTATGGGGTAAGCCCACCAGCATCAATAATGTGGAAACGTTGGCCAACGTCGCCCAGATCATCGATCATGGCAGCGCGTGGTACGCTTCAATCGGTACGGAAAAATCCAAGGGAACAAAAGTTTTCGCCCTGGGCGGAAAAGTGTGCAACACAGGTCTGGTGGAAGTGCCGATGGGGACGACCTTGCGGGAAATCATCTACGACATCGGCGGCGGCTGTCCGGGCGGAAAGAAATTCAAGGCGGTTCAGACCGGCGGCCCTTCCGGCGGGTGTTTAACGGAAAGGGAATTAGATACGCCAATCGATTACGATCATCTGTTACAGGCGGGGTCGATGATGGGTTCCGGCGGCATGATTGTTCTGGACGAAGAAAACTGCATGGTCGACGTCGCCAAGTTCTATATGGAATTTATCGTGGAGGAGTCCTGCGGAAAATGCACGCCGTGCCGCATCGGTACAAAGCGTCTTCTGGAAATTCTGACGGCGATTACCGAGGGCAGGGGAACGATGGCGATGCTGGACGAGATGGAAGAGCTTTGCGAAGAAATTAAAGATACGGCTCTATGCGGATTGGGACAGACGGCGCCGAACCCGATTCTTTCCACACTGCATCACTTCCGCGACGAATACTTGGCGCACATTCAAGATCACCGCTGCCCGGCCGGCGTCTGTAAAGCCCTGGTCGAGTATCGCATCGATCCGCTTCTCTGCCGCAAGTGTTCCCTGTGCGCCCGCGTCTGTCCGAATGAGGCGATCAGCGGCGTGCCCGGAAAAGAGGCCTATGTCATTGATCCGTCCCGCTGTATCAAATGCGGTGGCTGTATAGAAGCGTGCCGCTTTGACGCCGTCAGCCGGCTTTAAAAGGAGAGACCAGAATGGATACGGTACATTTAAAAATTGATGGACAGGATCTGACGGCACAGCCGTCGGAAACGATACTGGAAGCGGCGCGCAAAGCCGGTATTCACATTCCGACACTCTGTTTTCTCAAGGGAATCGCCAACACCGGCAGTTGCCGCGTCTGTCTTGTCGAAGTGGAAAAGGCGCGCACGCTGTTAAGCGCCTGCACCACGCCGGTGGCGGAAGGCATGGTCGTCTATACGCACAGTCCCCGCGTATTAAAGGGACGACGCAACAGTGTGGAGCTTCTGATTTCCAATCATGCAATGGATTGTCTGCACTGCATCCGCGATCAAAACTGTGAACTGCAGCAGCTGGCCTTTACGCTTGGCATACGCGAGTCGCACTTTCAGGGCGAACATACGCCGCCGACGTATGACGATGCTTCCTGCGGCATCGTGCGGGATACGAGTAAATGTGTCCTCTGCCAACGCTGTATCGAAACGTGCCGCAAGGTACAGGGGCTCGGCATCCTCGGCTTGGAAAATCGCGGTTTTCAGACGATCGTCGGACCTGTCTTCAATCAGTCCATGCAGGATGTCGACTGCATGCAGTGCGGACAATGTGTCCTGAACTGCCCGGTGGGAGCGTTGAGTGAAAAGGAGAATATCCACGTCGTCCTGCAGGCTTTGCAGGATAAACGGAAAACGGTCATCGTGCAGACGGCGCCGGCCGTGCGGGCGAGCCTTGGTGAAGAATTCGGCCTGCCGATCGGAACGCGGGTGACCGGGAAGATGACGGCCGCTTTACGGCGGTGCGGCTTTGACCGCGTCTACGATACAAATTTCGGGGCTGATCTCACCATCATGGAAGAAGGAAACGAACTGTTGAAGCGCCTGCAGACGGGCGGAGTTCTTCCGATGTTTACTTCCTGCTCGCCCGGATGGGTGCGCTATGTGGAGTTTGAATATCCGGAGCTGATTCCGCATCTTTCGACCGCCAAATCACCACACATGATGTTCGGCAGTATCGTCAAAAGCTATTGGGCGAAACAAAAGGGCATCGATCCCGAAGATATTTTTGTCGTCAGTATCATGCCCTGCACCGCCAAGAAGTCCGAAATCGTGCGCATCGAAAACAGGACGTCCGCCTGCGCCGACGTCGACGCCGTCCTGACGACCCGGGAGGCGGCGCGTCTGATCCGTCTGTTCGGCATTGATTTCACATCATTGCCGGATGAAACGTTTGATCAGGATTTAATGGGCGACTATACCGGAGCGGGCGTGATCTTCGGAGCGACCGGCGGCGTTATGGAAGCGGCGTTGCGCACGTTGAAACAAAAGCTGGAGCACGTCAAGCTGGAAAAGGTGGACTTTCAGGCCTGCCGCGGCCTGCAGGGGGTCAAGGAGGCGGAAGTCGATCTGGCCGGACAGAAGCTGCAGATTGCGATCACTTCCGGCATGCAGGCGGCTAAACCGCTTCTGGAGGAAGTTAAAAACGGCACTTCGCCTTATACGTTCATTGAAGTGATGGGATGTCCGGGCGGCTGTATCAATGGCGGCGGTCAGAGCATTATTCCAAGCCGCATCAAAAACGGAAGCGATGACGACTATCGGCAGCGCCGCATGCAGGCGCTCTATGAAGAAGACGCGCAATGTGCAATACGGATTTCCAGCGACAATCCGCAGATTCAAAAGCTTTATGCCGATTTCCTGATGGAGCCGGGCAGTGAACGGGCGAAGGAACTGCTTCATACCTCGTATACGGAAAAGCCGCGTTTTCATAAGCTATAGCGAACGGTTCAGAATCGTTTGAAAGCCTTATAAAACGCCTGCACGAAAGAATTCAGTACGATATCGACCGGTTCATTGCGTTTCAGGCAATGGCGGATGATCTTTTTAAAGCGCGGTAAATCCATCATATCGAAGCCGAGGCTTTCTTTGATGTCAGGCTTGCTTTGAAACTTCCGCATATACGCGATGTAGAGATCGCAGAGTTCTCGGTCGATTTCACCTTGATACAAAACAAAATCCTCCGACTTCAAGAGATAACCTCTTTCATAGCCTTTTTTCAGATCGATGACCGGGATACTGACGGTTTCCTCCCGCGCCGTTTCCTGAATGGAAACGATCTGTTCCGAAGCGATCGCTTCCTGAAAAAAACCGTTCAGCAGTTGAACCGTGATCTGCGCATCGGTGCAGTTTCGTATTTCATCGGCATTGGCGATGTAACCCGAATGCGCCGTTCCGTCGATTTCCGTGACGGTGACAAATTTCTGCAGATAAGGAAGGATATCTTCAATTTTCATTCTGTTCAGTCCGTCTTCTTTTTGACGTCGTCCAATAATTGCTGAATCCGCTGCACGGCCTGTAGGACGGTGAGATCTTCGCTTTCCGCTGCACCGCGGGCCTTCAATTCAATCAAACCGTCCGTCGCCTTTTTACCGACCGTAAACCGATAGGGGATACCGATTAAATCCATATCTTTAAACTTGGCCCCCGGCCTTAAATCGCGATCGTCCAGTATCGTATCGATATGCGCCGCTTCCAGCGCCTCATAAAGCGAAGCGGCCAACGCGTTCTGTGTTTCATCCTTGACGGAGATGATCACGATCGCCGCCTGATACGGCGCGATATCCGCCGGCCAGGCGATGCCGTTTTCATCCGCATTCTGTTCGACGATGGCGGCCATGGCCCGGGCCGGACCGATGCCGTAAGAACCCATCCAGACATCCTGCAATTGATTGTCGGCGTCCAGATAACGCAAATCCATCGCTTTGGAATATTTCGTGCCGAGCTTAAATGTGTTTCCGACTTCAATGCCGTGTGCAAAATAAATTTTCCCGCCGCAGACCGGACATGTGTCGCCTTCCGCGATATTGCGCAGATCGCCATGGCCGTCCAGTCTGAACTGCTTCAGATTGACGTTGCAATAGTGATAGCCGCTCTTGTTGGCGCCGACAATAAAGTTCTGCATGTACAGCACCTCATCGTCCGCGACGACTTTGCAGCGGATACCGATCGGACCGGCGAAACCGACGTCGGCGCCGGTGACCGTTTCCACAACCGCGGCCGGCGCCAGCTCAATCGACTGACTGTGGAAAAAGCGTTGTAATTTCGCTTCATTGATTTCCCGATCGCCGCGCAATAAAACGGCGACCGGTTTTTGATCGACCAGATAGATCAAGGTTTTGACAAAATCCGTTACGGAGCGTTTCAGGAAAGCGGAGACTTCTTCAATGGTGCGGCTGTCCGGCGTTTCCACAAGGGAAAGCTCCTTTTCTTCAACCGCCTCCGGCTTTTCCGGAACGCAGGAAGCGACTTCAATATTGCTGGCCAATGAACAGTTTTCACAGAGCACGAGCGTATCTTCGCCCATCGGCGTCAGCGCCTGAAACTCTTCCGACAACAGGCCGCCCATAATACCGGTATCGGCCTTTACAATTCGATAGTCAAGGTGCAGGCGGTCCATGATGTTCCGGTAAGCCTGAAACTGTTTTCGATAGGCGCTGTCCATGCCGGCTTCGTCTTTGTCGAAGGTGTACGCGTCTTTCATGATAAATTCCCGCGTGCGGATCAGACCGTAACGCGGACGCGGTTCATCGCGGAATTTCGTCTGCAGCTGATACATGGAGAAGGGGACATCTTTATAAGAATGAATTTTCATCTTCGCCGCCATGGCGAACAATTCTTCGTGCGTCGGTCCCAGCACGTAGGACTGTCCCTTGCGATCTTTCAGGGAAAACATGGAACTGCCGAAACCCTTGCGCCGCCCCGAGGCGATATACGTTTCTTCGCTGATCAAAGCCGGCATCAGCAATTCCTGACAGTCGATCTTGTGCATCTCGTCGCGGATGATCTCTTCAATATGCCGGATAACCTTCCAGCCTAACGGCATCAACATATACATGCCCGAAGACGTCTTTTTTATATAACCGCCGCGCACCAGAAGATTGCTTGAACGGGAATCTTCGTCTTTCGCATCTTCACGCAGCGTGTAAAAAAAACTGTTGTTTAATTTCATAGTTCAATCCTCTTCATTCCGCTACTTATGATAGCACACGTGCCTTTACTTTCGTGTCTTTTCCACCTACAATAAACTACAAAATGCAGGGAGGCGAGAGAACAGACAAATGGCTATTTATCATACCGAAGCTTCACATACATTCAGCGAATATCTGCTCATTCCGGGATTGACCGATCGGCAGAATATTCCCTCCAACGTGTCGCTGAAAACGCCGCTGACCAAGTTTAAAAAAGGAGAAAAGCCGGCGCTCGAGTTGAACGTTCCCATGGTGTCGGCGGTGATGCAGTCCGTTTCCGACGATCGTCTGGCGATCGCTCTGGCCAAAGAGGGCGGCATCGCTTTTATTTACGGTTCGCAATCCATCGCGACGGAAGCGGCAATGGTGGCGCGCGTCAAAAATTATAAGGCCGGCTTCGTGCCGAGCGATTCCAATGTAAAGCCGGATACGACCGTTGAAGACATGCTCGCCATTTTGGAGAAGACCGGCCACAGCACGATGGCCGTTACCGACGACGGCACGGCGCACGGGAAACTGCTGGGCATGATTACAAGCCGCGATTATCGCCTCGGTCGCATCGACGTCAAACAGCCCGTCGCCGACTTCATGACGCCGCGGGAGCGTCTCGTCGTCGGTTACGTGGACGACGATCTGCGCCGCTGCAACGATCTGATCTGGGAGCACAAGCTCAACCAGCTGCCGATCGTCGATGCCAACGATCATCTCGTCTATCTTGTTTTCCGCAAGGACTATGATTCCCATAAGGAGCATCCCCATGAGGCGCTGGACGAAGAAAAGCGTTTTCTTGTCGGCGCGGGTATCAATACGCGCGACTACGCCGAGCGTATCCCGGCGCTGGTCGAAGCGGGTGTCGATGTTCTCGTCATCGATTCGTCGGACGGGTTTTCCATCTGGCAGAAAGATACCATCGCCTTTGTCCGTGAGCGGTATGGCGATAAGGTGAAGATCGGCGCGGGAAACGTCGTCGATGAAGCCGGCTTCAATTATCTGGCGGAAGCGGGCGCAGATTTCATCAAGATCGGTATCGGCGGCGGTTCCATCTGCATCACGCGGGAGACGAAAGGCATCGGCCGCGGACAGGCGACAGCCGTTCAGGCGGTCGCCAAGGCGCGTCAGGCTTGGTTCCAAAAGACCGGCGTCTACATTCCGATCTGCTCCGACGGCGGCATCGTCTATGACTACCACATCGTCTTAGCGCTGGCGATGGGGGCGGATTTTGTCATGCTGGGCCGCTATTTCGCCCGCTTTGAAGAAGCGCCGGGACAGAAGCTGATGGTCAACGGCTCCTATGTGAAAGAATATTGGGGCGAAGGTTCCAACCGCGCCAGAAATTGGGGCCGCTATGATCTGGGGCAGGGGAAGAAGTTGACCTTTGAAGAAGGCGTCGATTCTTACGTGCCCTATGCCGGCTTTCTGAAAGACAACGTCGCCATGACGACGGCAAAGATTCGCTCGACCATGTGCAACTGCGGTGCTCTTTCCATTGCCCAACTTCAGGAGAAAGCGCAGTTGACCCTGGTTTCTTCCACCTCGATCGTCGAAGGCGGTGCGCACGATGTCATCGTAAAGCGCAAAGACGGTTACAACGATCATTAAAAAACGCTTTATCTTGTATCAGCGTTTGGCTGCAACGTTTCAAGCGGCAGCCGTTTTTTCCGCAGCTGTCGGATAGTCGCAAACGTTTTCGCTTCACCCTCTTCGGCGATCATGCCTAAAAGATGCTCCAGAATACGCGCCGTCTTGGGGTGCATCGCCGCCTTGCTTCGCTGAAAATAGCGCAGGGCGTCGTCCGGCCGGTAGTTTTCCCGCCGGTAAATGCGGCAGGCCGCAAGGCGGTCGCACATGGATTCGATGATGTAGCGGTCCGGCATGACGATCGGCTGCCAGCGGCCGTCGATCGTATCATACCAATATTCCCAATGATGCTTATTCATCCCTTTATGGTGCAGCCATCCCGCGGAGTAACCATACAGCTGCTTTTCATATGTATAGGGCGATTGCCAGCCTTGGTAGAAGCGAATGGAAGGAATAAGCTCGCTCAGGCTGTATTTGGAAAGGTCGTGGGTCAGTCCCTGACCGTACAGACCGCATTGAAAGCAATATTTCCGCACCAGCGCGCGGTGGCGGTGAACGGTTTTGAAATGGCCGACGATGCGTTGAAGCAGACTGCTTTTTTTCATGTTCTCTATTCTAAAAGATGTTTTTTCGTTTCGCAATTTCACGTGCAGAACAACCGCTTAAAGTGTACGTTATTATGTTAGAATACTTGCGGAGGAATTGAACGTGAACCGTACTTTGAATCGTGAACATGCCATGACCGCCGTCTATCAGAACCTGATCTTGTCCCGCGATGACGAAGAGCTTCTGCAGGATAATTTCAGCGAGGAAGAACGGGCCGACGATCCGTATATGGTTCAGGTGGTGAAACAGGCGATCCTGCATACAAATCGGTATCACGGCTATATTGACCGGGTGTTGGACGACTGGTCGTTTGAACGTCTGGGTTATGTGGAACAATCCATCTTATTGTGCGGCTGCGCGGAGTTTGACTTAAAACAGGTGGAGGCGCCGGTCATCGTTAACGAATACGTGAATCTGGCTAAAAAATTCTGCGAGCCGGATTCCTATAAACTGATCAATGGCGTGCTGGACCGCATATGAGCCAGCGGATGATCTCGGTCGGCGCACTGGTGCGGTATTTGAAGGGGCGGCTTGAGGGAGATGCCTTTTTGCGAAACATTCTTGTCGAAGGTGAAATCTCCAATTTTTCTTCTTACCGTAGCGGCCACTGGTATTTTTCCATTAAAGACGCAGCGGCACAGATGCGTTGCGTCATGTTCGCCCATGCCAACCGTCAGGTGAAGTTCACCCCCAAAGACGGCGATCAGGTGCTGTTGCGATGCGGCGTGTCGGTCTATGAAGGCCGCGGCGAAATGCAGCTGCTCGTGACCGCCATGAAGCCGATCGGGCAGGGTGAGCTGTATCTGAAATTCGAGGCCTTGAAAAAGCGACTTCAGGCGGAAGGCCTTTTTTCAGATGTGTATAAAAAGGCGATTCCCCGCTTTCCGATGCGTATCGGGTTGATCACGGGGAAAAATACGGCGGCACGGGCGGATGTTCGAAATACCTTGAACCGCCGCTGGCCGGTGGCGAAGATCGTTGAATATCCCGTCCTTGTGCAGGGAAGTGAAAGCGCGGGACAGATCATGAGCGCCTTGCGGGCGGCGGATCAGGATTGCCTGGACGTCATCCTGCTGGTGCGCGGAGGAGGTTCCATTGAAGACCTGTGGTCGTTCAACGACGAAGCCTTGGCCAGAACCATGCATGCGGTGCAAACACCGATTATTACCGGTATCGGTCATGAGGTTGATTTCACCATCGCCGATTTTGTGGCCGACCTGCGCGCACCGACGCCGACGGGAGCGGCGGAACGCTGTTCTCCCGACCGCCTTGCCGTTCAAAAGGAACTGCGGCAATGGCAAAAGCGTCTGCAAAATGCGACGATCGAGCAGCTTCAGAAAAAACAGCGTGTGTTCGACGGACTGAAAACCGCGGCCGTCTTTATTCAGCCCCAGCGCCTGTACAGCGAGCGTGAGTTTCACCTGCAGGCCGTTAAGGAAACGTTCACCCGTCAGCTTCATATGTCTCTGCTTGTTCCAAGGCGGCAGGTGAATGACGCCCTGGTGCGCATGCGTCAAAGCCTTCTACAGCATCTGCAGGCGGAAAAGTCGGCGCTTTCCTTTCTGCTTCCGCGTTTACAACAGGGTATACGGCGGCAGGTTACGATTCAGAAAAACCGCCTGTCGGAAAAGGCCGCCCTGCTGGACGCCTATTCGCCGTTGAAAGTTTTAACGCGCGGCTATGCGGTCGCCTTGAAGGAGAAGAAATTGTTAAAATCGATCGAACAGGTCGCGATCG
>CAUVBZ010000049.1:0-9816 GCA_963550455.1 uncultured Erysipelotrichaceae bacterium | reverse complement strand
TTATAATTGTCATTGTCTATCAGCTCGTCGCCCTTTTCAAAGGTCTTACGGCCGTGCGGACGCGGCGCGATCGTCTCCTTTTTATAGACGATACGCGGATAAGATGAGCGCAGCATGATTTCATTTTCACCCCGGCTTGCATGAATGTCGTCGCGCAAAATCTTCTTTTCAAGTTCGCTGATATCCGCGGCCGGATTGATCTTAAATCGAACGAAGTCATAGCGGGAAGCGCCCATCGCCGCCAACTCTTCATCCGCGGCGATCGCGTTGCCGATCAGAACATCCTGCACATAGCCCAGGGCAAACGTATGCCGCGTCTGCAGATCGATCGGCAGATCGCGATGCATCTCGAGGGTCGGCAGATGCGGGCAATACGACCACGGCCCATAGGTATGTTCGCGCTGACTGCTCACAAAGCTGGCGTTTAAAAGACCGGTTTTCCGATAGCGACCCATCAGCTCCTCATAGCGTTTTAAGCTCATGGCCGTATAGCGCTGCGGATAGAAATTGGCGCACATGCACATGCGGTCGCGATCGGCGCCGGCCGCCAGCAGGTTTTCCATATCGATATCGACGCTGGAATTGTATTCAATTTTAATATCGTACGGGTTATAGGACAGCTGTACGTTCTCCATTTCCGAAAAGCAGCCGTCCAGACGGATAATGTCCACGCCGATTTCATGAAATATGGAAAGGTCTTGCGGCGAGGCTCCCAATTTGGCAAAGACGGTCGGATTGGTGTCCGCACTGACGATAAACCCCAGATCGTGGGCGAAGTGGCAGAACTTCTGAAACCGTTCTTTCATCTCCTCCTTTGTTTCGTTGGCGGAAATAAAACAGGTAAAAACACGTGTGAAGCCATATGCGGACGCTTTTTTCAAATACGCTTTCCACTCCGCTTCCGTGCATTGTTCCGGATAAACCGAAATCCCCAGACGTTTCATCTTTCTGTTCTCTCCATTTCTTTTTTCAGCTTCTGTACCTGTTCTTGATCGACGGCCTCATATTCGCCGTCTTTACGATAGGCATAGGATATGCCGTGATTCGCATAGGTCGGATCGCGAAAATACGTCTTACAGCCGGAATGCAGCTGGCGCACGCCCGTCTCTTGCAAAATCAGTTTTGCATTGTTCGCCCGAACACCCCCGCCCGCCAGAATTTCAATCTGCTCTCCGTATTGTGCCTGCAGCCGTTTCAAATTCGCGATGCCGTCTTGTGCCGTTTCCTTTAAGCCGCTTGTTAAAACGCGGTCGACGCCAAGGGCGATGAGCTGTCTGACGCCGCCTTCCATGTCGTTCAGGCAATCGAAGGCGCGATGAAAGACCGCCTGTTTTCCATAGGCATGAACGAGCTCCACCATCTTTTCCGTCCATTCGCCGTCAATCGTAAAATCCGGTTTTAAAAAACCGAATGCGATGCCGTCGGCCGCCTGTTTTAAAAACAGCTCCGCTTCCGCAAACATTGTCTCCCGATCGCTTTGATCATAGTAAAAACCGGAGCCGCGCGGACGAACCATGCAGACGATCGGAATCGCACAGGTTTTCGCCTTCAGAAACAGGCCCATCCCCGGGGTCAGGCCGCCCAAGCCGAGGGCGCTGTTCAGCTCGATTCGATCGGCGCCGCCGGCCTTCGCCGCCAGCACGTCATCGTAACTGCCGCAGCATACTTCCAGAATTGTTTTCATCGTGTCGCCTCCAAAAGGTTATACAAGCTCCATGTATAGATATACAGATTTTTTTTCAGATCGGCAATATTCATCCATTCGTCCGGCATATGTCCGATTCCCTTCTGGCCTTTAAAAGAAGGGCCGTACGGTACAATATGCGGAATGACCTTGGCATAGGTGCCGCCGGTTGTCGTAACCGCGCCGCCGTCTTCCTGCATGATATCTTCATAGGAACGCTCCAGCACTTTTATAAACGGGTTCTTTTTGTCGAAATAAACCGGCGTCAGGTTTGTGTCCAGCCGCACATGAATATCTTTCGTTTCGTGTCTATGCAGCTGCCGTTCCATCTGCTCGACCGTGACATCGGCCGGATAAGAGATGATCAGCTGCACCTGCAGTTTATCTTCCTTCTCAAGCAGCTGCACGTTGCGAATCTGGTTCTTGCCGAACTCCGGCGAGCTGTAGGCGATATGAAAGCTCTCTTCCAGAACGGGCTTATTTAAAATCTCATCATTGATAAAGGCGTAAAAGGACGACGCCTTCTCCTTCTTTGTTTCAAAGACAAAGACGGCGCGCCCCCGCTCGGCATAGACAACCGGGTATTTACAATCCGGCGTCCAGCCAAAAAGCGGCGCCGGATGGGTGCGAAAGTAGCCTTTCATATCCTCCATACCGGTTTCCTCGTTGGTGCCGAAAAGCAGGCGGACATTGGTCGGAAACGAATAGTGCACTGTCTTCAATGCGTAAGTCGCATACAGGCAGGCCAGCATCGGACCTTTATTATCCAGAATGCCGCGGGCGTAAATTTTTCCGTCGGCGATCGTGGCCTGAAACGGGTCATATGTCCAGGTGCCGTTGAGATCGACGACGTCCAGATGGCCGGCGATTCCGATATATTCCCGGCGGCCGTCGATGGCGGCGACGCCGACCTGATCCTGCCAGACTTCGGTATGAAAGCCCAGCGTTTCGGCTAAATTCATCGCCTGCAAAAGGCACTCCCGACAGCCTGAACCGTAAGGAGCGCCGGGTCTTGCCTCGGTGCGTCTTGAATCGATGCGGCAGAGTTTCTGAATCGAAGCGATCATTTCATCGAATACAGCGTCACAGGCCGCTCGGATTTCATTTTTCATTTTTTTCTCCCAGCGGCCGCATCCGGTCGTCCATATATTTTTTCAGCCATTCCGCGCTCGCTTTTTCATGCATGCAGGTTCCATCTTCCAAACGCCGGCAAAGATAGACGGTTGCCGGCGTCGCTTCCAAGGCCAGAACAAAAGAGAATCCGTCGATGTTGGAAGCACAGCCGAAAGCGCCCTTGCCGTTCATCGCCACGACGGAAATATCTCCCGCCTTACCGCGGGCCTTTTTCAGTTTTTCATCCAGACGAAGCACCGCCTGTTCACATGCCCGCTGCGGCGTCATACCCATATCCATCAGCCGGACGATCTCATAGGAAATACAGCCTTTCATCAAATCTTCGCCAAGCCCCGTCGCTGTCGCGGCGCCGATGGCGGAATCGGCATAAAACCCGGAGCCGACCAGCGGCGAGTCGCCGACGCGTCCTTGCTTTTTCATAAAAAGGCCGGATGTGCTTGTCGCCGCGCAGATCAGCCCCGTCGCATCAAGACACACCATGCCGACGGTATCATGGCCGGCATAGGGGGCAAGTCTGCCGTTTTCCTCCTGCACGCGCTGCTTATAGAACCACTCGGCTCGGTCCGTGAGCATGTTTTTCCGTTCAAAACCGTTTTTGTCCGCGTACTTCTTCGCACCTTCTCCGCTCAGAACGCAGTTGACTTCTTCTTTGCTTAACGCTTTGACGATGGAAATCGGATTGGCACAATCCTTGAGTGCCATGACCGCCCCGACGCCGAGCGTATTTCCATTCATGAATCCGGCGTCCAGTTCGACTTCCCCCTCTTCGTTCGGCAAGCCGCCATAGCCGACCGACTTATAATACGGAAAATCTTCCACTTCCCGAATCGCCGCCTCTATGGCTTCATCGGCGCCTTTTGCGGCGCGAAGGAGATCGATTCCCTTTTCAACGCCCTCCAACGCCATCCGCCATGTTGCAATCATCCCGTACATATTCCATTTCCCTCCAGTTCACAAAATTTTTCATATGTTAAATCCTCCATGATCGCTTTCAACAAAGCGATGCAGGCATCGCCGTCTTTCGTATTGATGACGGAGGCATTGGTATGCATATAACGAATCGGCAGTGAAAGCGTCATCGTGACGGCGCCCTCATAAAGCTTATGGATATTTCCGGCATCCGTGCCGCCGGCCGCAAATACGGCATACTGAAACGGAATTTCCCTTTCGCGGCAAAGACGCTCGATATAGCGCAGAAAACGGCGATGATAGATGGTGTTGGAATCCAGCATGGAGATGACGACGCCCCCGCCCAGCCGGACCGTATTATGATCGGCCGGCGTATCGCCCGCCAAGGTCGTATCGACGGCAATGGCAAGCGAAGGATGGACAATCGCCGCGGCCGTCCGCGCCCCGCGCAGCCCCGGCTCCTCCATGACGGTATAAGCGCCGTAGATGACCGCATGCGCGCCGCGTATTTCTTCCATTGCCGACATCACCGCCGCCACGCCGTACCGGTCATCCAGCGCCTTTCCCCGATAGTACCCGGCCGTGTTCATAGGTGCAAAATTGCGGACGGGAACGACCATATTGCCGACGGCGATTCCCGCTTCTTCGACCTGCCGCCGGCTGTCGACGCCAAGGTCAAGATAAATTGCCGCCATGGGGACGACCCGTTCTTTATACTCTTTCGACATGCCGTGATACCCTTTGGAACCGATAATGCCGCGATAACACTTCTTGGCGGCGGTGACGACCGCAAAGGGCTGTCCCAAAATCACATGAAGCCATATACTGCCGATCATCTCCAGATGCAGGAAACCTTCTTCCGTTATGTCTTTCACGACGAAGCCGACTTCGTCCATATGCGCGGCCACCAGCAGACTGAAACGGGGATCGTCACCGTCGTACCGCGTCAACAGGGAACCCAGCCCGTCACGCCGGCACGGTAAATCCGTATTCGCCTCGATATAGGCGGCCACGTCTTCTTCATATCCCGAAACGCCGTAAAGGTCGCTCAGCTGCTTCAAGCGTTCAATTTTCATTTTTTCTCCCGAAGGTAAACTGCTCGATCTTTTCCACTGTCAAAGTACGCAGATACATGCACAGGGCATCTTTAAGCGCTTCGATATCGCGCACGTCCACAAGCTCGACGGCGGTTCCCATGTTCCGTATCAACAGCCCCATGGATACCGCGGCCGCGCCCTTTTGCGTCTTATGAATAAACGAACCGTCATTTGTATGCATGCAGGTTATGACGCCGGGATGAAGTATCGATACGACGTCCTGATAGAGACGGCGATTGGGAATCATGCCTTTATCAAACGCGCCCACCAGTACGCCGCTTTTTTTGCCGTCGTTGCTGAAGCGGCCGTCAAATCCCGTCAGGACAATGGCGACGTCCGGCTGTAAAACATGCGTGATCGTCTTGGTGCCGCGATAGCCGATCTGCGACTGTCCGATTCCGCCCAGCGCAAGAGTGAACGGCAGTTCTTCTTTGCCCAGTTCTTCCGCCGCTTCCAGCACGACTTCGTTCAATACCGTCGGGTACAGCGAGGCGCCGCTGATATGGTGATCGTCCGGCCATACTATATCCGCGTGTATGCAGGCAAGATCGCCGACGGTCACAACGGCGTCGATCTCTTCGTACGTCCTTCCGGTATCGATGCACAGTTCCGTCACCGCATGTTCATATGATTCCGTATAGCGATGCGCATAGTCGCAGATGACGCCCTCGATCAAGGTATAGGCGCGAGTCAGAATCTGCACGCGTTGATGCAGTAAAGACGCCGGATGCATGGCTTCTAAGGGCAGAAAACCGAGCGTGCCGTCCGCATGGACGGCGCTGATCATCAAACCCAGACGATCGAGCGGAGAAGATACCATCACCGTATACGCCGGCGTATGGGCGCTTTGATGAATGCCGAAGACGGAGGACAGGCGATCCTGCGCGATGATGAAACCGTTTTTTTGAAACTCGTTTCGAAACAGCTCCTTCATGCGCTCTTCTTCGCCGCTGACGGCGAACAGGCTCTGCATGTTTTGCAAACGTTCTTTGTTCATGTTCACCCCTCAAGCAAAAGGCCTGCGTAACCGATGCAGGCCTCTTCTTTCATTCGTAGCAAACTTCTTTTTGAATCTTTTCGCGGTCCGCGCTTTCACTGTACATCGCATTCAGCAGACGACATAAATTCTCAATGGACTGGCTCAGACCCGTGCCGCCTTTTTTCGGCATTTTGACGATCGGAACCCGGCCGGCATATGCGGCGATCACGTCTTTGTTTTCTTCCGACATCATCGCGATCGCTTTCACATCTGTCTTCGCTAAAATCCGCTCGGCCGTTTTTGCCGCCATGTCCGCATAATCCGCAAAATTAAAGCAGGGACCGCATACGGCGAAATCCGGATTCAGCTTTTTGACCATCGCGGCCAGCTTGGTAACCACTTCTTCTTCGTGTCCCCTGTAAAAGGCATTGCCGCAATACAGCGTGGCGACAACTTCCGCCTGAATCGCATCAAAATTCGGCTGAAGCATCAGGCTGGAACCGATACCGCCGCGCTCCGCATTCAATCCGACATTCGGAGTGCTTTTACCGCCGGCGCCGGCGAGACCCTGATCAAATATCAATACGATTTTCATAGCTTAATCTAAGCTCAGATCGTCAAAGCTGAGTTTATCCAGATCGTCCTTTCCTTTTTCGTCCGTCTTTTTTTCTTCTTCCAGATATTTATTATCAAGCGATTTAAAGAACGGGTAATAAATCAGGATATCCATCGCCAGCAGGATAAACTGTACCAGCGATCCCGTCCACGACCCGGTTACCAGCCAGCCCGAGAAACCGATCGGGCATGTCCACGGCAATTGTGCGCCGGAAGTAATCGGCATGACATGCATGATGGTAAACAGATAGGCGACAATCGTATTCAAGACCGGCGTGAGGATAAACGGCACGGCCATAACCGGGTTCAATACGATCGGCAAACCGAAGATGATCGGCTCATTGATACCGAAAATACCGGCCGGCAGAGACAGTCTTCCCAGCGTTTTCATACGTTTGCTCTTGGCGATGAAACTCATCATTAAGACAAGCCCGAGCGTCGAACCGCCGCCGCCAAAGTTGCAGAAGAAATCCGAGAAGCCGGCGGTAAAGACATTCTTCATCGGCAGGCCGGCCGCCATGGCGTCAAAGTTTTCCTGCGTGATAACCTTATGAATCGGCGCGAAGATCGTATTTGTAACGGCCGGGCCGTTGATACCGAAGAACCAGAACAAGGTGCTCAAGAACTGGTAGATGACCTCGAAGCCGGCGAGGCGGCCAAGACCGACAAGCGGCGCCTGCAGAATTTCATAAACGAAATTATGCGCATAGGCATACGACGTCTTGGAGAAAATAATCGCCAGGATAAACGCCAGCAACATGGCGATGCCGGAAGGAATCAGAGCGCCGAAGCTTTCAGAAACAGCCGGCGGAACGCCGTCCGGAAGTTTGATGACCAATTTTTTCTTAATTGCCCAGGCGAAAATGCGAACCGAAATCAACGCGGTAATCATCGCCAGGAACATGCCGGCCGTGCCGAAATTCCGCAGTGCGAAACCGCCGAACGAACGGCCCGCCTCATTGACGAACTCCGCGTGAGACTGCGGGGTCAGAATCAGAAAGCTGACCAGCGCCGTAATGGCGCCGCCGACTTTATTATCAATGCCCAGCTCCCTTGCATAAGCATAGCCGATACCGAAGACCGCCATCAGTGAAATACAGTCGAAGCCGACGGTCGTTACACGATCGAACGCCGCCTCCCAGCCCTCGCCTGCAAAGCTGGCGATCATTTCATTCCAACCCGGAATCGGAAAGTTGGTAATTACCAGAAAGATCGACGCGATAATTACGATCGGCGTTGTAATCAGAAACCCGTCGCGAATCGCTACCAGAACCTTATTCTTAGACAGCGCGTTGGCAGCCGGAACAAGCAGTTCTTCAAGCTTATTCGACTTTTTCTTTTCAGTCATGTTTTTTCCCCTCCTTGTATGCGATCATGGCTGCTTTCAAAACTCTTTCCCCATCGACTACACCGTAGTCCTTTGAATCAATGACAATAACCGGACAATCCTTCCCATACCGCTCCGTGACTTTTTCAAGCAGGTACTTTACCTGCGGCCCCAGTAAAATCACGTCCGGGTGATACGTCGTCACAATTGTGTCCATCTCGGCGTCCGGAAATGCCTTGACCTCGATCGGAAGATGATTATCCTCCGCAACTTTCTGCATGCGGCTTGCAAGAAAACTGGTCGACATGCCGGCGTTGCAAAAAAGATAAAAACGCTTCATGAAAAATGAGAACCCCCTTTCTTTTATCTCTGCTTTCAATCTAACACATGCATGTTTGGAATGTTACCAATGCTTCTTCCGCACAGTGCGGAAAAGAAAACGGTCAGCGCGCCTGCAGCTTACGATATACGGCGATCATCTCATCGGCGACAACCCTGAGCGTCTCGGCGCCGAGCAATTGATCTTCGGCATGCATCAACAGTAAAGATAACTGTACATTTTCACCGGCCGCTTCTTTCTGAATCAGCTGCCCGTGCGTCTTATGGCCCTCAATAAAAATTGTCTCGCCCTCTTTCATCAATCGTTCGGCCTTTTCGAAATCATACGCTCTTGCCGCCGCCATGGCCTCAATATAATCGCTCTTGGCCTCGCCGGTATACGAAATAATCTGAAAACAAATCTGTTCCATCGCTTCCATGCTTTTCCTCCTCAATAGACCGCGTTTGCACGTTTTACAACGACAACCTCGGTGCCTGTCAGCCAATCATGCAGAGCTTGATGCTGTCTGCTGAATGAACACATTAAAACGGATGTCGCTAAAAGCGCCATGCTTGCATAGGATAAGACCGTCGATACCTGTTCATTGAACAGTAAGGTAAACAGCGACAGGATCGGATTTCCCGTCATCAGGGACATCGTTTCTAAAAACAGTAAAATGCCGATCTGGCGAACGGCAAGCCGGCCGGCGGGGACGCTGTTGCCGTTCTTATCGACAACGGCAATGGATAAAATACGTTTCCCTATCGTCTGTCCGGGCCAGACCAGCCATGGAATGACGTAAAAATAAACGATCAATAACAGGATGGCCGCTAAAGCCGCATAAATGCCCTGACGGCCAAGTGCGACAATGTTTAAATTGACCTTTGTCTCCCCGGTTCTCATATTCCACAAAAACGCCACCGGCATCATCGACAATACGCCGCCCAGATACCAGTCCAGCAGAAAGGCCAGCAGGCGTTTTAACATCGGAGCCGCTAACGTGGGCGCCGGCATTTCTTTCTTTGTTTTTTTGCTCATATCTCCTCCTGTTCCGCCGTTACAAAGCGAATAAATTCCGCCATTGATTTTGTTTCATGCAGCTGCGCCAACAGTCCGGGGCGATCGCTCATCGCCCCCAGCCAATCCCAGAACAGACGGAACGCTTCTCTCTCCTCTTTCCGAATCGCCAAAAGAAAGATGGTCGTCACTTCATAGTCTCCCCAGCGCACCGGCTCCTGCAAAAGCGCAATACTGATCGTCGAATGAACCGCTGAAAAATGTAAAGGGTGCGGGACGGCAAAGCCCGGTGCAAAGCCGGTCGACGAAAGGTTTTCACGTTCCATCACCGAAGCGTAAAAGCCTTTCTTTACGCACTCTTTCTTTTCCATTTCATTACACAAAAAAGATAGAACTTCCTGCTTCGTATGCAGGCGGATATTCCGGTAAAAAAATTCTTCTTTTAACATCTTTTTCAGATTTTTGGAAAAATCATCCCGCAGGCGCTTTCGATCAAGATCATTCAACGCCTTGAAAATTTTAAACTCGTCGTTCTCCGCCACAAACATGGAAATCTGCACCGTCGGTATAGCCAGATCATGTTGTAAAGGAACGGTCGTTAAAATCAAGTCCGGATCAAGTCCTTTAATCTGCCGCTTTTCAAAATACTGCAGGGTCGCGTCGATGCTCAGCCGTTCCGAAAAATGTTCCGTAATCTTATCGCGGCACACGGTGCTCAATCCGATATTACTGGGC
>CAUVBZ010000048.1:0-10184 GCA_963550455.1 uncultured Erysipelotrichaceae bacterium | reverse complement strand
CCTTTTCATCATCATCGTTTTATGCCTGTCGATTCTGACCGCCTCCCTCATTTTGGGCCGACGTTATCTGTTTCATAAAAGCGCACAGACACAGAGCACTGCGCAATCCTCGATAGGCGGTTCGGGTACAGACCGGAGTGATCAGCCGCAGGTAATAAACGGAACCGTGCTGGCGGAAACGGCGGATGCCGGCGATTCCTATATAGAAGACACTTTATTCTTGGGCGATTCCAATACCGCGCGCTTTTTGAAAGTGACCGGTTCCAAGGGAAAAACATTTACGACGAAAAACAACACGATCGGCGTCGTCGGTATGGGCATCGACGCAATTTCGACACTTGCATGCATGCGCTTTTCAACCGGGATATTTACAATGCCGGAAGCGGTAAAAATATTACAGCCGCAGCGTATCATCATGACCTTCGGAACGAATAATCTTTCCGGCGAGAGTACGGATTCATCTTCGTTCATCGCCCGATACAAGGCGCAGATTGAAGCGATACAAAAAGCATATCCGACGGCCGACCTGATTATTAACGCGATACCACCGGTTGCGAAAAATCGGATTTATCCGAATGTTTCCATGAAACAGATTGACGCATATAACGATGCGATCATGCAGATGTGCGAAAAAAACGGCTGGAAATTTTTAAACAGCGCGGAAATTCTGAAAGATACGAGCGGCTATGCCGGGCCGGGATATACGATCGACGACGGCCTACATTTATCGGCGAAAGGAATCGAGACTTTGTTCACCTATATCCGAACCCATGCCTTAAACGGCGACGACCGCCGTACGAAGCCGCTGGCGGCGATTCCCGATATTATCGGGGTGCCGGACGGATTAATTAAAATCGATCCGCTGACGGAGGAAAGTTTCACGGGCGACCCTTCAGAGGATACGGAATCCAAAACCGAAAGCGGCTGTATCTATAACGGCGGCCGCTGGAACGCGGAAACCTCAAGCTGTGAATGGGGCGTTGTTGAAGAGCCGAAAGAAGAAATTCCCGTCTGCGGCGACGGCCAGCATTATGATGAAAATCAGAACGCGTGCGTAGCGGACGAAGAACAAAATCCGGTACCGCCGGTGAATCAGGAAACCATTTCCCCGTCCGCTTCGGCTACGGCGGAAAGTGAAAGCGAAACACAGGCGGAAGAAACCGGCGAAGACAACGGCTGAATGAGGCAAGACAGAAAATTCTCGGTTCCTTTGCAGGCATGAAAGCGCTATACTTTTATACAGGGATTGAAGGAGAAGGGGAAATCATGCCTTATGATGTTGTCATTATAGGAGCCGGTATCGTCGGGACGCTATTGGCTCGTGATTTATCGCGCTATCGGCTCAAGGTTGCCGTTTTAGAAAAAGAAAACGATATCGCCGACGGCGCGACCATGGCAAATTCCGCCATTGTCCACACCGGTTATGACCCCGAAGAGGGGACGATGAAGGCGCGCATGAATGTCGCGGGGGCACAGATGTATGCGCAGCTTTGCAAAGATCTGGGCTGTCTTTATAAGCCGGTCGGCGCCTATATTGCGGCCACGGATGAAGAAGAGGAGAAAACGCTCGCCCGTTTAGCTGAGCGTGCGGAAGCGCGTCATATTCCATATGTCTGGTTAAGCGGCGATCAGGCTCGCGCGGAAGAGCCGAATTTAAGCGATGCGGTTACGAAAGTCTTGTCTTTTCCGACAACCGCGGTTATTTATCCATGGGAAGTGGCGATCGCCAGCATGGAAGTCGCTGTAAAAAACGGGGTAAATTTATTTCTCAACGCAAAGGTTGTCAAAATCGATCGGAACGACACCGGTTTCCTTGTTCACAGTGCCGACGGATCGGTTTATGAAACGAAAACAATCGTGAATGCGGCCGGCGTTTATGCCGATGTGATCGCGCAGATGGTCTGCGATCATCCGTCCTTTTCAATGAAGCCCAAGCGCGGCGAATATTTTGTCATCGATCATTCTCTTCATGTGACAAATCATGTGATTTTTCCGACTCCGGGTAAAAAGGGAAAAGGCGTTTTGGCGGTTCCGACCGTTTATGGCAATACGCTTTTCGGGCCGAGCAGTGAAGGCGTCGACGATAAAGACGATCTGGGAAACAGCGCGACAGGCATGGAGTATGTGCGCTCGAAAATCACGCGCATCTTGCGGAGAGTTCCGCTGTCGGCCAGTATTCGAAACTTTTCCGGACTGCGGCCTTCATCGACAAGCGCCGATTTTATCATTGAAGAACAGGCCGGCGTGCCGGGCTTTATAAACTGCGCGTCCATTGAATCGCCGGGGCTGGCCAGCGCGCCCGCCATCGCGGCCTATGTACACACAACACTGTTGGCGCCTTATCTCACCTATGTCGAAAATCCGCAGGCGGTTATGACCCGCATGCGGCCGTTGGTGATGAAGGAAATTTCAGAAGCGGAAAAGGCGGAAGCGATTCGTAAAAATCCGCTGTACGGAAAGATCATCTGTCGCTGTGAAGAGATCAGCGAGGGCGAAATCCGTGACTGTATCCATAGACCGTGCGGAGCCACGACGGTAAAGGGTGTCAAGAAACGGGTGCGTCCCGGCATGGGGCGCTGTCAGGGCGGCTTCTGCGAACCGAAAGTCGTGTCCATCCTGGCGGACGAGCTGCACTGCAGCCCGCTGGATGTCGTGCTGGACGGCCGACAGGCATACCTGCTGGAAAAGGAGAACCGTTGAGATGAAACAGTATCAGGCAGTTGTAATCGGCGGCGGCTGCGCGGGCCTTGCGGCGGCGGCCACTCTGAAAGAAACCGGCATCAGCAACGTTTTGTTAATTGAAAAGGACGATGAACTGGGCGGTATCCTGCAACAATGTATTCATAACGGTTTCGGCCTGCAGACTTTTCACGAACAATTATCCGGGCCGCAATATGCGGAGCGTCTGTGGAATCGCGTCAAACAGTTGCAGATTGAAGTAAAAACGGGCACGATGGTCATGGCGATCGAAAAAGATCGTACCGTCACTTACGTCAATCCGGAAGAAGGCTATACGACGATTCAAGCCGGGGCGATCATCTTATGCGTCGGCTGTTATGAACGCTCGCGCGGCGCGCTCGGTATTCCGGGGGAACGTCCGGCCGGTATTTATACAGCCGGACAGGCACAGCGCTATCTTAATATTGACGGCTATCTGGTCGGGAAAAAGGTTTTTATTCTCGGCTCCGGCGATATCGGCCTGATCATGGCTCGGCGCATGACGCTGGAGGGGGCGAAAGTGGAGGGCGTAGCTGAACTGATGCCGTATTCCAACGGTCTGCCGCGCAATATCAAACAATGCCTTGAGGACTTCGGCATTCCGCTGTTTTTATCGCACACCGTGACAAAGATTTTCGGGCATGACCGCTTGGAGCGTATCGAATTGACGCAGGTCGATGAGAACCGCCGGCCTATCGCGGGGACGGAAAGAATGTTTGACGTGGACACATTATTGCTTTCCTGCGGACTGATTCCGGAAAATCACCTGGGCGACGCGTGCGGAATCGAAATGGATCCGCATATCAAGGGGCCGCTTGTGGACGCCGACTATATGACCAGCGTTCCGGGTATCTTTGCCTGCGGCAACGGTCTGCATGTGCACGATCTGGCCGATTTTGTTGTTCATCAGGCAACCTTGGCGGCGCAGGGCTGTGCCCGTTATCTGCAAGGCGTCAAGTCCATGCAAAAAGAGGTCCATACAAAAGCGGGACAGAATGTCGGCTATGTCGTACCGGGTTTATTGCATGTCGACAGTCTCCCGAAAATCGTGGAATTTTATTTTCGCGTGCGCAAGCCGATGCACAACGGAACAATCGTCTTATCTTCCGGCGATACGGTCATCCGCTCGATTCGCAAGGCGTATCTGATTCCTTCCGAGATGGAGTCTGTTGTCCTTGCGGGAAAGCAGCTGCAGAATCTGACGGATGATCTGGTAATTGAAGTGAAGGAGGGCGAACAGGATGACTGAAAAAGAACTGGTCTGTGTCAATTGTCCGAAAGGATGCCGCGTTCATGTTCATCTTGAAGACGGGAAAATTATCAGCCTTGAGGGATATGGATGCCAAAAGGGAAAAGACTACGCGCAGCAGGAAACGATTCGACCGATGCGCGTGCTGACGTCGACGGTGCGCATTCTGCACGGAACCTGCCGCGTTTTACCGGTGATCACCTCCAGGGAAATTCCGCTGGATATGTGCGAAGAAGCGATGCGGACGATCCGCTCCATGCATATTTCGGCGCCGGTCGCGATGGATCAGGTGCTGATCAAGAATTTTATGGGAACCGACGCGGACCTGCTGGCTTCACGCTCGATGGCCGAGCAAAACGAGAACGGTGGCCGCTGAGCGGGCGGTTTCAACTCCGAAAGCGAAATAAAAGATGCGGCGAGGAATTTCTTTCATCCTGCCGCATTTTTTAAAATGTACCGTAACGTTTTGACTATTGATCTTCTTGCGGAGTCGCGGGAATGGAATTGCCTAAAGTAACATCAATATCCATCTGTTGATCATCCCGAACAATCGTCAGCCGGATGGTATCGCCGACCTTTTTAGACTGCAGAATGCGGGACAATGCGGTATAATCCGAGACGTCATTTCCATCCGCGCCGATAATGCGGTCATATGGTTTCAAACCTGCTTTATCCGCCCCCGAATCCGGGACGACGCTGGCGACATAAAGGCCGGCCGGATATTCTCCGTAATCGCTTGTCAAGGTCTGCAAAGAAACGCCGATCGTCGCTCGATCTGTCACATAGCCGCTGGCGATCAGCTGCTGTGCCACATCCATCGCTTCATTGATCGGGATGGCAAAGCCGAGGCCTTCAATCGTGGCGCCGCTGGAAGTGGTGCCGGAGTCTTTCGCATTGACAATTCCGATCAGATTTCCGTTTCCGTCAAACAGTCCGCCGCCTGAGTTTCCGGAGTTGATCGCCGCATTTGTCTGAATCAATGTCATCGATTCGTTGTTAATGGTCAATTCCCGGCTGGCGGCCGAGATGATACCGTCCGTTACGGTGCCGCCCAAGGTACCCAGCGGATTGCCGATGACGACGGCCGTCTGTCCGACCTGGATCGTGGAAGAGTCGCCGATTGTCGCCGGCGAAAGGTTATCCGCCTCAATTTTCAAAACGCCGATATCGGATTTTTTATCGGTTCCGACAAGCTTGGCATCGTAGGTTGTGCCGTCATAGGTTGTCACCGTGATACTGCTGGCGTTCTCAACGACGTGGTTGTTGGTAATGATATAGCCGTCTTTGGAAATGATGACGCCGGAACCGGCCGCCTGCGAGGTGTAGGAACCTCCGAAGAGGCCGTACGATTTCTGCGTCACTTCTGTGCGGATTTCGACGACGCTCGGTGAAGCTTTGGCGGCGATATCCGGAATGGACAGCGCGCCGCTTTTCGTACTGTTCGACAGCGCGGAAGCCGCCGGGGCCGCTTTATAGACAATCGTACTGCCGCCGGTATGCCGGGCGGCCAGATAACCGCCGCCCAGGCCGCACGTTCCGCTTAACAAAACCACCAGAAGCATGCGCAGCACCGGATGGCTCCGATGCGCTTTCAAAACGGTTTGTACCGGCATGGTCGGCGCCGGAAGCGGTTCCGGCGCCGGTCTGCGGCTTCCGCATGTCGTGCAGAAATTACCGGTATTTTCACTGCCGCAGACCGAGCATCTCCATTGCTCGGAAGTGTTTTTTTCTGTATGTAATTCGCTCATGGTCATAAGCTCCTTTCGTTTTATATTGCTATAGTAATTGTGCAATGTGAAGTGTGTGTGAAATCTGCTTCATTCAGCGATTCTTTTTTCGTAAGCCGAACGTCATGCCGATCGCCCCGCCGATCAGATGCGAAAGCTGTGATACCTGATCGCGCAGAAACAGGCCGTCGTACAGTTGCTGGCCGCAATAGATCAAAACGGTCAGAACCAACGTCAGGGGAATCTGATTTTGCCGATGGGCGGTGATGGAGGACAGCAGGATAAGGGCGAAATCTATCCCGCTGGCGCCCAGCAGGCCGGTGCTTGGAAAGAAGGCGATGTGAATCAGCCCCGTGACAAGAGCGACGGCAAGATATATCTGAATCATGCGCCGCGTACCGTATTTTTCTTCCAACAGAGGGCCGACCAGAAGCAGGATGAGCATGTTGTTCATATAATGCGTCAGGTTGGCGTGCCCTAAAACATGTGTAAACAGGCGGACATAGGTCAGCGGATCAATGAAAGAGGAACGATAGACGGAAAAAAGAAGTGCGTTCGCCGCTCCCCGGGATACGGTGTTGATCAGCAAGGCCGCTCCGGAGAGAAATACGAAGCCTAACACGGCCGGTGAGTTCCAAGTTATTTTTTTCATGGGCTTTATTATAACAGCGCATTTGTGCATGTGACAGCGGATTAGTATAATGAACAGCAGGAGATCGCAAAATCAATATGGCAAAAAACAAGCAGAAAAAACAGACCCATACGCAGGAGAAAAAGGCGGAACAGGTTCAAAATCCGGCTTTGAACCAGGCCTTGGCGACGCTGAAGAATACACGCACGCCGGAAAATGAGCAGGTGATGCTGAAAGAGCTGGCCGCCGCCTATCTTTTAATTCCCGCCCGCCCGCAGGGAACGGGACAGAATGCCCGAATTCAGTTTGTTTTTGTCAATACGAATGACCGGCGGACATTTTTGCCGGCGTTTACCGATGAGCAGGAAGCGAAAAAGATGAAGATGCCGGATACGTCCGGACAGAAGTATATTGTTCGCCGCATAACCGATCTGGCCGCGCTTTTCAAAGATCCGCAGGGGAAGGCGGAAGGGATTGTTCTTGATGCGATGGGAGTCAATATTATCCTGCCTTCAAGGCTGATTTTGACCTTGGCCGACGCGAAAAACGCCGCTTTCAAAGCAGGAAATCCGGCCGTTTCGCCCGCCGCCGTGCAGTTTACGGAGCCGCGTATTTATCCGACCGCCATGGTTAACGCCGTTCATGACGCCGCCCGCGGTATGGAAGCGATACAGCAGATTTTCTTTAAACAGATGATTGCCGAAACGGGCGTGAGCTTCGCCTTGTTCGTTAAAACCGCCGACGGGTCGATCAGCCGGGAAATTACGGAACGTCTGCGGGAAACGGCGATGCCGCTGGCGAAAGGATTAAATGTCGAAATTCTGCCCTGGAGCGAAAAAATGGAACAGACGGTTTTAAAGGGCTCCATCGCTCTATACGATGCGGAGCTTGATATCTGATGGAAATCCGCGCATTGAGCGATGCGGAAATACAGGATGCGGAAAATCTTTTTCGGGAAATCGAACGGCGTGCGGAAACGAAGGAAACAGCCGTCCGACACTTTCCGAAAGCGATCCGCTCAAGCCGCTTCTTAGGCGCCTATACGGCCGATCTGGCCGGCTTTCTGGCCTATACGCCCGATTGTTTTGACATTCAGTATATCGGCGTCCGCAAAGAGGAAGCGGGAAAAGGAGTCGCTACCGCCTTGCTGAAAGAACTGGCGGCGATCGCGGAACGATCGGGAGCGACCCGTCTCACTGTCTGCACAAGGCGTTCGATCCTGCCTTTGTTTCGATCGTTCGGATTTGAAGAAGAAGGCGCTTCCTTTGAACAGGACGGAATACTTTTCGTCCCGATGGAATACCTGCTGGAAAGACGATGGCTCGGACGGCATGTACATGTTTCCGTCGAACTTCCGTACGGCTCCTACCATCCTTTATATCCGGACACGCTTGTCACCTGCAACAAAGGAATTGTCGAGGAAAGTTTGAGCGACGAGACGATTATGGAAGCCTATGTTGTCGGTCAAAACGAACCGGCGGAACGTGCGGAAGGGCGAGTGATCGGAATCGTCTATCATCGCGACACGTCCGTCTGCCGCTTACTGGTCGCCGCTGATGTGCCGCTTTTGAAAAAACAGATTATCGACAGCATCGCATTTGAAGAACAATATGCGGATGTTCGTATCCTGTGGGATGAACGGAATGTTGTTTTTGAACAGGAGGGAAGATGAAACAGTTTCGCATCGGCATTGTCGGCACCAATACGATTGCTCAATCCATGCTGGAGGCGATGCGCCGTGTGCCCGGCCTTATTCCGTCCGCCGTCTGCGCGAATCATCCGTCGCATGCACAGGCCTTTGCAAAGGAAAACGCGATTCCCTTCGTCTATGATTCCTTCACTGCCATGCTGGCGCAGAAAGAGGAACCGCTGGACGCCGTTTATCTCGCCTCGCCCAATGCGCTGCACGCTTCCATGAGCCTGGCATGCATGAAGGCCGGACTGTCCGTCTTTGTCGAAAAACCGCTGTGTGCGACTCTTCGGGAAGCGCAGGATTTATACAAAGCGGCCGCAGAAAAGAACGTTTGTCTGCTGGACGGTATCGTGCCGCTGTATACGGACGCGTTTGCCGCCGTAAAGAGAAATCTGTCTTCATTGGGGCCGATTCGGCGCGTCGTCGTCAATTATTCGCGCTATTCCAGCCGCTATGATGCTTATCTGCGTGGCGAAAATCCGCCGACGTTTCAAAAAGAACTGCAGAACGGTGCGTGGATGGATTTAGGCGTCTATTGCATCGCAAACGTAGTCGGCTGGTTCGGCGAACCGCGTCGAATACAGGCTTCTTCTACTTTTCTGGAATCCGGGGTCGATGCGACCGGAACGGCGATTCTATCTTATGACGGCTTTGATGCGGTTGTTTTGACTTCAAAAGTTTCAACGAGTTTTCTGCAAAGTGAAATCGAAGGCGAAAACGGCACCATTTTATATACCTTGCCCGGAATAATCGGGAGGGTCATCCGCAAAGACCGCCTTACCGGCGTGGAAGAATGTCTGCACGAGGGGGATGAAAGCCCTCTGACGATGGAGATGCGGGATTTTTATGAAACACTGTGTCGCCGGGATGTGGAATCGGCTCGTGTCCGGCATGCACAATCCGCCAGGATTATTTCAACCTTGGAACAATGTCGTCACGTTGCCGGAATTCGGTTTGAAAAGGAAAAACAATAAAAGAGATTGAAAAAATAAGGCGGGTGCGCATGACCCGCCTTATTTTCTGCTAATTGCCGAACTTCGGATTGACTTCCAGATAATCCAGTAACATACCGTTGAAATCACATCCCTTGATGCGTCCCAAGCCGCCGGTACTGCAGGCTATTTCATCATAGCGTGTCACCGCGTCGCGCCGGATATTTGAACCGCAGATCAGGATGGGAACGGGATCGCCGCTGTGCTCTTTCCGCTCGCAAGGCGTCGAATGATCGGCCGCCAAGGCGAAGAGGATATTCTGTGTCCGCTCTTGTTCCTGCAGGCCGTTTAGAACCATGCCCACCATTTTGTCGTATTTTTCAATCGCTTCGACTTTGCCGAGGGGATTGTTGTCGTGTCCCATCAGGTCGGTCGCCTTGAAGTGCAGAACGACAAGATCATTATCTTTCAGCGCTTCTATCGCCGCCCGCGCTTTTCCGGCGATATCCGTGTCCAGATTTCCGGTGAAGCCCGGTTCCGTATAGACGGAGAAGCCGGCTAATCGGGACGCGCCCAATACCGTCCGCTCGCTGGCGACACAGCAGGCCTTAAAGCCGAGCCGCTTCGTGATTTTCTCCAAAGAAGGCATCTGACCGGCGCCTCTGGTGAGCAGGGCGTTGGCCGGCAAAAGGCCTTGTTTCTTTCGCTCCAGATTGAGGGGATGGTCACGCAGAATTTCATGCGCCCGTAACAGAACTTGATTCAAAATATCCGCTGTCCCGCATGCAGAACTTCGCCAAGGCCGCCGATGCGCTTTTTATTTCCCGGCCCGCGCTGAGTAAGCGCATTCAATCCCTTGAAAACGAAATGGAGACGCCGCTTTTTGACAGGATGGGGAATCGCACCTATTTAACCATACAGGGCGAGCATTTTATGCGCTTTGCGGAAGAGATGGTCGCGACTTACAATAACGCTCATGAATACATCCGCCAGCTTGAAAATATGGAGCATGGCGAACTGCGTTTCGACGCGACCAATTTCATCGGCGTCTACCTGATGCCGGCCGTTCTGGCCCGGTTTCAAAAAAAGTATCCGCAGATCAAAATCCATATGACCATCAGCACTTCCCGGAATATTCTGGAAATGCTGCGAAAGAACCAGCTGGAATTTATTTTTTTATCCGATTATATTCTGGAAGACGAGCCGTGCTGTGTGGTTCATCGCTATTGTCAGG
>CAUVBZ010000047.1:0-10247 GCA_963550455.1 uncultured Erysipelotrichaceae bacterium | reverse complement strand
CAAGTATTTTGTTGTTCATTTCGGCCCCTCACGTTATGGATCAGCTGACTTGGATACGGTTCAATTGTACTCTTCCTTCCGACCCTTCGATCATTTTTCTGTCCGCATTTTCAAAATCACCCCTCCTTCCCGCTTTGGAAACGGACCGTCCGTTAAAAAGTGCTTGCGAAAACCGTCGACCGCGTTATAATTATTTCTGCACCTTGGGATATAGCCAAGCGGTAAGGCAACTGGCTCTGAACCAGTCATTCGGGAGTTCGAATCTCTCTATCCCAGCCATAAAGCGAAAACGTGTGTTGAACGATACACGTTTTTCTTTATTTTGGAGTACTATATATCATGTTGAAAAGGAGTTTTATCATGTCAATTCGCACAAGATTTGCGCCGAGCCCGACCGGATATATGCACATCGGCAATCTCCGCACCGCCTTATGGGCTTATCTGATCGCCCGTAAAGACTCCGAAGGTTCCTTTATCCTTCGGATTGAAGATACGGATCAGAACCGCCTCGTCGAAGGCGCTACCGACATCATTTATCAGACCCTGGCTCAATGCGGATTGCGGCATGACGAAGGCCCGGATATCGGCGGCGACTATGGCCCGTACGTGCAGTCGGAACGCGTCAAACAAGGTATTTACATGCACTATGCCAAACAGCTGATCGCTTCGGGCGGCGCGCATTATTGTTTTTGCGATGAAGAGATGATCAACGCCCAGCGGGAAGTACAGGAAGCGCGCGGCGAAAGCTTCAAGTACGACGACCCCTGCCGGCAGTTAACGATACGACAGGCGGAAGAGCGCATCGCCAACGGAGAAAAATTTGTCATCCGTCAAACCATTCCGGCCGACGGCACGACTTCGTTTATCGATGAAGTCTTCGGCCCCATTACGGTGGATAACGAAACGCTCGACGAACAGATTCTAATCAAAAGCGACGGTTTCCCGACCTACAATTTCGCCAACGTCATCGACGATCACATGATGCGGATAACCGATGTCGTACGAGGCATGGAATATCTTTCCTCGACCCCGAAGTACACCCTGATGTACAAGGCTTTCGGCTGGCCGGAACCGCGCTATATCCACTGCCCGCCGGTCATGAAGGATGAACACAGCAAGCTGTCCAAGCGCAACGGCGACGCATCGTTTCAGGACCTTGTGGCCAAAGGCTATTTGCCGGATGCAATTTTAAATTACATCGCCATGCTGGGCTGGTCGCCGGAAGAAAATCGGGAAATCTTTACCTTAGATGAACTGGTACAGGCGTTTAACGTCCGCCACATCGGTCAGTCCGGCGCGATTTTCGATCCGATCAAGCTGAAAAGCATCAACGGTATCTGGTTGCGTAATATGGATTTGGATACCTATTATGCATTGATCAAGCCGTATATTGATGAAGCGGTTCACGGCGATTTCGATAAAAAGGCGATCGCCGCGCTCGTACAGCAGCGTGCGGAAACGTTGATCGAGATTCCGGGTATGCTGGATTTCTTCGACGTATTCCCCGCTTACGATCCGACATTATACCGGAACAAGAAAATGAAAACGGATGAAGCTATCGCCAAACGGTCTTTGCAGGCTTCACGGGAAGTTCTGCAGACCGTATCCGATTGGTCGGAAGAAAACCTGCGCTCCGTATTGATGGCTCTGCCGGAAAAGCTGACGTATAAAAACGGACAGGTCTTATTTCCGTTGCGCCTTGCGATCAGCGGAAAGCAGTTTACGCCCGGCGGCGCGATTGAAATTGCACATATTCTCGGAAAAGAAGAAACGTTGCGGCGTCTGCAGTTATCCCTGGCCATGCTGGAGAAATAAATGCTGGAACTGCGCGAGCACATTTCCGCCGAAGAATTGGACGCCTATGTCGCGGCAAGCCCTTTTGTTCACTACATGAAAACATCCATGTGGGGTACTTTCAGGCACAATACGGAACGGGACAACGCTTCCTATCTCGGTTTTTACGCTCAAAACAGACTTGTGGCCGTCGCCATGGTTCTGCAGAACACCTGGCTGGGACATTCCTATCTTTATGTTCCCTGGGGCCCCTGCATGGACTATACCGATGCGGAATTGACCCGGGAAGTCTTTACGCTTTTGAAAGCCTATGCCGATCAAAAAAAAGTTCAGTTTCTGCGCGTCGATCCCAATGTCGTCCGTCGTCATCATGCCCTTGACGGTTCGCTGATTGCGGACGGCTTCAGCAATGAAGCGCTGACGGAACAGCTGAAAAAAAACGGTTATCTCCACAAAGGATACGGCTATGCCTACAACGGCAGCTGGACAAATCGCTATACGCTGATCGTCGATCTTTCGGCTGATGAAAAAACAATCGTCTCCCGCTTTTCCCGACAGCGGAAAACCGCTTTGAACCGCCATGCCGTAAAAGGCATCGCCACCCGTCTTGGCGCCAGGGCGGATATTCCGACTTTGATGGAATTTGAGCGGATGCTCGCCCGGCAGCAGGGTTTCAAGCCGCATTCACGCTTTTTCTTTGAACAGCTCATCGACTGCTTTCAGGAACATGCCGTTTTATATGTAACGGAAATCGATTTTGAAAAAGCCAAAGACGGCTTGTCCGCCGAGCTACATTCCGGAAAATACAAGAATGATCTCGAAGCCCGCGGCGCGATCGAAAAGGACTATCGGAACATGATCGCTCTTGCCGCCGCGTATGGTAAACGCAAGGCGCTGGCGTGCGGATTGTTTATCCGCTATGGCGATATGGCATGGGATCTTTATACCTACAACGATAAAAATCTCCAGTATCTGCAGCCGGTTGACAACCTGCATCGCTTTGCCATGTTCGACATGAAAGCGCACGGCGTCCTTTGCTACGACATGGTCGGCTTTTCGGGAACGGCGGATCCGGCGGACCCCAATTACGGATTGTATGCGTATAAAAGCTCATTCGGTCCGCAATTCATCGAACAAATCGGCGAATTTGATTATGTGCGCAGCCCGATGGCGATGAAGCGGTTCCGTTTTGAAAAGCTCGTCGTCAATCATCTCAAACGCCGCTGGTGGGCATGGCGCTATAAAAAGCGGCCATAAGCGGCCGCTCACCGATGCGTCGGCGTTTCTTTTTTCATGGCGCGATACCCGATCAGAATCGTCCATATATAGGCGCAGGTCTTCGGTATCATCAATAAGCCGAGTTCCGGTATTTTATGTACGAACAGGACGACCGGCAGATAAAAGGAAAAACTGAGCACGATGGTCAGCCACAAATTCTGAAAAGCGCGATCGTTCGTTTTGTGGGCGGAATGAAAGAACAGAACGATGTTGATGACGCCGAGAATTAAAAACGGAATATTCCGATAGATACCCCATGCGTATGACGGTTCGGCCGCCAGCCATTCATTTTGCGGAAACAGACAGAGGATAATCCGGAAAGCGGTCAGCCCCCATATCGTGCCGCTCAGAAAACGGCGTCCTTTGATTGAATAGCGCGTCCGCCAGACTTCATACAACAGCAGGTAAAATACGGTCATGGTTATGCTGGTAATCCATTTCCCGACCCCCAGCATCGCCTGATAACGATCGAAACTGTCCGTGCATAGAGCGATCATGCGGGGAATCAGATGAAAAGCGTCGCCGAAGCCTAAGACAAGAGCCATGGCGCCGTAAAGAACATATTGCCGGCGGCCCCGGCTTTCTTTCAATAATCGAATACCCAGATACGTTACGGTACATAAATAGACGGCGTCAAACAATGTCTGAAAAAATGCGTTCATACGTTTTCCTTCCTTTCGTATAAAATGCGCCCGATCGCTTCAAAGAAAATATCGTCTTCGCCGGCTTCGGTCTGTAGAAGAAGTAGCAGATTCCGGAAAACAAAAGCGATGAATTTCGCTTCGGTAAACGAAGCGTCAAATACGGCGGGGCGGATTTCGGTATCCCGTTGTAAAACCGATCGCATCGCCTGCTGAATCGAAATCCATGTCCGACTCATTTTTTCACGTTCCTGTTCGCGTTGATCAACGTCGAAAACAACGCGGTGTTCGGTAAAGAAATCCGGATATTGCTGTAAAAAAGCGGCGGCCGAGACATAACAATGTCTGCTGTAAGCAAGAAAATTACCACCCTCTTGCTTTTGGCATTCCTGAAAAATTTCTTCCCAGATCGTGTTGATGACGGCCGATAAAAGCTCTTCTTTATCCCGGTAATAGTGATACAGGGTGCCCAAGGCGAGGCCGCTTGCGGAAGCGATCGTGCGCATGTTCAGGGCGCGTATTCCCTTTTGTTTTGCGATTTCCCGGGCGGTTTGCAGTATTTCTTCTCTTGTCGTCTTAAATGTCTTCATCGTTTTTCTTTCTATAATGAACATTGTTCATTATAGAGAATATTTCGTTAAGATCAAGTCAAATCTCAGAAATTCCGCGGAACAGGACGACCACGTCGTCACAAACTGAAACGATAAAAAGCCGGATAACCGGCTTAGGACGACTTGCATTTCACGCTGTAAGTTTTATGCTTTTAATAGCGTATGACGGAGGAACTATGCGACATACAAGCGATCACATCATTGCGGTTTTTCGACAATTGCTTGAAGAAAAGCCGCTCAACAAAATCACGGTTCAGGAAATTGTCGACCGATGCGATATCAACCGCAATACCTTTTACTATCATTTTCAGGATATTCCAAGCCTTCTGCAGAAGATCATGGAAAAAGAAATCGATCTGCTTTTGCAGAACAGCCAGCGGCAGAAGCGTCCGTTCGATCACATGAAGCCCGCCGTCGAATATTGTACCCGCCACAAAAACGCCGTTCTCCATGTCTATCACGCCGTCTCGCAGGAAACCTTTCTCTTCTATCTGAAACGGTTTTCTCATCACGTGATGCAGGAACATTTTGAATCGCTGGACGCCTCTTCCGCAATGGCGAAAGAAGACCTGCATATCCTGGTTCATTACTATCAATGCACGATGATCGGCATTCTTTTAGACTGGCTGGACGCCGATATGGAATACGATCTCGAACATATGCTGGAACGTCTGTGCTTCCTGTTGGACGGAACCGGCGAAAGAGCGATACAAAAAGCTTCTCTGCAATATCGGCGGCTGAACGATACCGACTGATTTATACGTTTTGTTTCTGATGTTCCTCCCACAGCTGCTCGGCTTTCGGAGCCCAGTTTTGCGCATAGGCGTCGCACTTGCCGCAAAGATGATCGGCCGTTTCCGGCGAAAGCGGATCCGTCGAATGCGCACCGGAAGCCTGTACCATTTTGCGCAGATACTGCGGATTTTCGAGCATCGGGCAAGGCTGCAGCATATTCTTGTTGAAGGGCATCGTATTGTGATAAGCCATGAACAAAGGACTCTGCAGTGCTTCCAACAGCGAGCAGTTGCGGATATTGGCGTTGGAGTAATGGATAAAGACGCACGGGTCGACGTCGCCGTTGGCATTGATATGCAGATAACGCTTGCCGCCGGCAATACAGCCGCCGACATATTCCGCATCATTCTGGAAATCCATCGCAAACAACGGCTTGGTGGTCCGTAAATGACGAATGCGGCGATACACAAGTTCCCGCTGCTGCGGCGTCGGCAGAAGTTCAACGACTGCGTCATTGCCGACCGGCATATAATGGAAATACCAGATGAAATAAGCGCCGCGTTCAATCAGACTGTCGTAATAGGCGTCCGATGTAATGGACTCGTAGTTGACGCTTGTATAGCAGGAAGAAATTCCGTAAAGCAGTTTTTTATCATGCAGAATCTGCATTGCATGAATGACCTTCTCATACGTTCCCTTTCCGCGCCGGCTGTCGGTGGAAGCTTCGTCGCCCTCCAGAGAAATCGCCGGAACGAAGTTTTTCACCCGCAGCATCTCATCGGCAAACGCTTCGTCGATCAGCGTCCCGTTCGTAAAGCTCAGGAAGACACAATCGTCATGTTTCTCGCACAGACGAATCAAATCCGTTTTGCGCACCAGCGGTTCGCCGCCCGTATAGATGTACAGGTAGACGCCAAGTTCTTTTCCCTGCCGGACGATATCATCAATTTCCTCAAAGCTCAAATTCAGTGTGTGCCCATACTCCGCCGCCCAACATCCGGTGCAATGCAGGTTGCATGCGGAAGTCGGGTCTAAAAGAATCGCCCACGGAATGTTGCAGTTGTATTTTTTGCGATAATACTCCTGCTTATCCCAGCCGACCAGGCTGGCGTTGATAAATAAGTTGACGACAACCGTCTGCAGAACTTCCGGATCGACATTTTCAATAATTCGCATGATATAGGAATGGTACGGATGTTCCGGATTTTCAATCGCTTCCCGGATCGCCTGCCGCTGCGGGCCGAACTCGCCGTTGGAAAAACGATCCGCCCAATCCATAATTTTCAAAAGATTTTTCTCCGGATCTTTATACAAGTAATGAAACGCCTGCTCCAGACCGATCTTCTTAATCGTGTTCATAACCGACATCATCGCAAGTCCCCCTCTTTCTATTAATATAGAGAGATTCGCCGATGGCGGCAATGGACACCCGTACCGTCAAGTGTTCGAAATCGAACATTCAATGGATAACTGTCTAAAAAGCGGAAGACGATTTCATAACCGAATTGAATCCCGTGTCTTGCCGGCCGCCTTTTTTCGATAAAGTAATGCATACAGCCGTCTCCGTATCGCCCGATTGAAATGATCCGCATGTTTCCAGAGGCGGTATTTCCTCCTATTCAGCACGGCGTCAAATTCGCCTAAGAACTCTAAAAAATCACCTCCGAACGACTTCTTAAAATCCGTCAGCCCGTAATAGGCGTCATGCGGGTCAAACGAACCAGAGACGCCTTCAAAATCATATGTCCGCGCCCCTTTTTGATATAAGTCCTCGATGGCGAAACGATGAAGCGCGAATGCGCCGCGAAAATTCAGAAGCGTTTTATGTGTATACATATTCACATTCCAGACGTTTTCCCCCATCATCAGAATAAATTTGGCGCCCAGAACAACGGTTTGATCGACGTCGTAGCCGTTCTGCTCGATTTCATCGATTTCTTTTCGCATGGCTTCGATCTGTTTCTTGACCGTCTTTCGTTTTTGCTCATCCTTCAACAACTCGAAATGCGCGGCTTCTTCCGCGACTTTTTTTTGCAGGTTTTGTTTCGCCTGATGGAAATTGGTCTCCACAATATAATAATGAACAAAGGGCGCGTAACAATCCCACTGCCGCCTGAACCACGTGATGTCTTTCGGCTTGAAGCCCAGCTTATGGCTGAGCGCATCTTCGGCATCGACAAGATAGCCGAGTTCATCGCGGCTTCCGTAACGTACCCGCACATCGCGCAGCTGATTTTTATTCTGCAGGGTGAAGCCGCGTTTAATCCCCTTCAACACTTCCGCCAGCGGCTTATGCATATCGATCCGATACGTATAGCGGCTCATGCGATTCCCGGAATAGCCATAATTGTAGCCAAGATGGGTATAGCCCTCTTCCTGTAAAATCGTCGTGACGTATTCATGGTTAAAACCGTTTTCCACAATTTTTCCGTCGGGCGTGTGTTCCAGACGCGTTATATTTGAATCCAGACGCAGAAAAAAGGCGCCTTGAGAACGGGCATAATCGCGTAAAGAAGCGGCAAAAAAATGAATCAGCTCGCGATTTTCAACATTCAGATTGAAGCCGTATTGGCAGTAGGCGAATTTCCCGAGCGGTATTTTCGTCTTTTTCAGCAACAGGACGGCCGTCGCCAGCAGATTTCCGTTTTCATCCTCCACGCCGAGGAGATGTCCTTCGGAAAACTCCGCTTTTTGAAGAGCGGGAAAACGGCTTGTTTTAGAATAATGATTCCAAGGACAGGCGATCGCAAAGGCGTCAAAGCGATCCGCATCCACATCGACAATAAATTTCATATGTTTTTCTTCTTTCCGCGCATCCTGGCCGCAGCCTTCAATAATTTCGGATACAGAGAATCGAAGGCATGATAAGACAACGGTCGGAAAATCAGATTGAATTCGCCGATATATTCTTCCACATTCATCAGCCAGTTGGACTTGAACAAGGTCAGGCCGTCGTCCAGCGTTCCTTCGATGCCGCCGAAACTGCAACGGGTGATGCCCAGAGAAACACAGCGATCCAGACAGGCCGCATACAGCAGATAGCTGGAATACATCCGCAGATAATCGGGATGATTCCCCATATAGAAGAGCTCCATACGCGTATCGTTATAAACGGCCAATATGCCGCAGGTGACGACTTCTTCTTTCCCTTCGCGCCGATAATCCTCCCGCAGCCGCTCCAGTTCCTTTTGATCGTTAGCGATCTGCTGTTGAAGCGCCGCTTTTTCTTTTCGAGAAGCGGCGGCGATTTTCGCCTGCGCTTCTTCAATACCTTTACTCAAAGCGGCAATCTGTTCGGGAAAATGCAGCCGGGTTGTCATACAGATCGCATGATCGCCATAGACCTGCAACATGTGGCGGAAATACGCTTCATCCCGCAGGGCGACCTGTTTCCGTATTTCCGTATGGTGCATGACGACCGCAAGATCGTGCACATATTGAGGCCCTTCATAGATTTTGATGCCTTTATGCACGGCGGTACGAATGCATTTGGCGGTTTTATGCTCCAGGTGTTCACGATAATCGGAGGAAACATTCATTTCCGCATTAAAGCGCGGCTGCGTGCTGTCTTCGATATGAACGGTATAACCTTTGTGTACGGCGCCATAGCGCTGCAGCAGCGCGATGACGTCCTGATTTTGCATCGGCTGTGGACGGGTACGGTCACGATACGGATAAGAGCGCAGAAGAACGGCCGGATCGAACCGCAGGGCGATCGCGTGTCTTTTTTTGGCAAGCTCGATCAGATGATCGAACAGAAAAGAAACAAGTGCGGGATTATGGTAGTCCATGATCGGCCCGCGGGGAACATAAAACAAGGTCGCTCCCAGCGGAAGCCGACGAATCAGAATCAATGCGGAGGCGACCAGATGATGATCTTCATAGACGCCGGCGCGCATGCTCTGCCAGTTTGACTTGATCATCGCCCATTCGGAACATTGAAACAGTGAATTCTGCTCACCGGACATGACAAAAGCGTCCATTTCATCGGCCGGAATCTGTTCACAAAACGCATAGGAAATAAGCTGTCTCCCCGCTTCCCGTTATTGAAAAGGCATCGGCAGCGCCGATGCCATACATGCATGGTGACGAGTACGGGATTCGAACCCGTGAATGCCGCCTTGAGAGGGCGGTGTGTTCAGCCGCTTCACCAACTCGCCAAAACAGAGAACGCTCCATCGGCGCGTTCTCTATATTACCGTAGAAGTACTTAGGCCGCAAGTGCCTTTTTGGCCGTATCGACCAGATCGGCAAAGCCCTTTTCATCATGAATCGCCATTTCCGACAGCATTTTGCGGTTGACCGCGACGCCGGCCAGTTTAAGACCGTGCATCAGCTGGGAATAGCTCAGTTCTTTGAGGCGGGCCGCCGCATTGATACGGGCAATCCACAGCTTGCGCATCTCCCGCTTTGTCTGTTTGCGACCGATATAGGCGTACTTCTGCGAATGCATGACCTGTTCATTGGCGGTTCTGAACAGAAGATGCTTGCTTCCGAAATAGCCCTTGGCCAGCTTTAAAACTTTCTTCCGACGATTTCTCGTCGGCGTAGAACCTTTTACTCTCATCGCTTCATTCCCTCCTTAACCCTGCAGCAGCTGCTTATTACGCTTTGCATCCGTTTCATTCAGGATGGTCGCCTTGGCGAGATGCTTCTTCTGCTTATGCGACTTATTCGCCGCGAAGTGCGATACGTAGTTGTGATGAACGGCGACCTTGCCGGAGCCCGTCACCTTTGTGCGCTTGGCATACGTCTTCTTTGTTTTCATTCTGATCTTTTTAGGCTTTTTTGCTTTTGCCTTCATACTGTATTCCTCCTGCTCCTTACTTTCCTTTTCGAGGCGACAATACAACCGACATTGTATTCCCCTCCATACCCGGCTTCTTATCCACCTGTGCAATGTCCGAGATCTTCTCGATAAAATCGTTCATCACCGTTTCGCCGACCTCTTTACGGGTAATCATGCGGCCGCGAAACTTCATATCCAGGCGAACCTTCTGCCCATCCTCAATCCATTCCCGAGCATGGCGCAGTTTCGTCTGAAAATCACCGACGTCAACAACCGGCGACAGACGAAGCGGCTTAATTTCCGTTACATGCTGCTTCTTTTTCGCCTCGCGCGCTTTCTTCTGCTCATTGAACCGATATCGGCCGAAATCCAGAATCTTGCACACCGGCGGTGTGGCGT
>CAUVBZ010000046.1:0-10299 GCA_963550455.1 uncultured Erysipelotrichaceae bacterium | reverse complement strand
ACCGCTGAAAAATACTGTATATATGCGGCATTTGTGCACATGAACGACAAATTCATAGATAGCCCCCGTATCTCATGTGGATACGGTGAAATTAACGATCGAATATGATGTGGACAGCCATGCGGATACGAACGGGTACTACGGAACCTATGTTGATTTTTATCTTGCAACATTCCGGCAGAGTCTCAGCGAATATCTTGCCCGCCTTGATTATGCAGAGGATTGGACATGGTTCGATTCGGATGGAACAGCGCTTTCCGACAGTGAAGTCGCTTCTATGACGCGTGCCGATCGTGCGGCCGCATTTATTGAAGGACGTTATGCTAAAGGAAGTACCGGCGGTGGTAATGCAATGGGCAATATGGCAGGCGGTCCTGATAATGACAATACCGGCGGCCCGCCGGACAGGGATGGATCGGGCGGAGAACGTACGGGAGACCTGCCAACGATGAGCGAGAATCGTTTGGGGAATATGGAAGAAGTCGGAACGCCGGATGCCGGCACGACACAATCCGCAGGCAGTTCAACCGATTCGGCGAATTATTCTTCTTTTTCGGAAATGCTTTCCGCCTATCAAACGGACATAGCGGAAATTGAAGACGGAGACAAACACCATAAAAATATCGTCGAACTTTATGATCCGATCCGATACATCGGCGCCGAAAGTACGAATAATCCGGTCTGGTCTCGTATTCTGATGGGCGCTTCGGAAGGTGATATCTCCATGTTTAATTCATTGAATATTCGGATTGCCTGGCTGAATGCGGGAACGGATGTGGCGCTTGAATGGCAGTGGAACGGCGGTCATGTCCCTTCGGAAATCTTTGGCGATTCACTGGCGCTTTACGTTGACATGATGTATGGAAAATATGCTGAAAAAGTGGTGGAAATTACCAAGGCGGCCCCTACAGGGCAGACTGCAAACGGAGCGGAAACGGAAGCGACCGGAACGGATATTTCAGGCTGGGTAAGCTATGATCAGGCAAATGGATCCGTCTTTTCTCTGGCGTCAGCCGCTGCTTATCGTACGGCCCACACCGCCAAAGCGATTCCCGCTTTCGATGTCATCGATTACGGGCAGGAGGATTATGTGTTCGGCAGTTCTACAAAGGATGCTCGTCATTGGGACAGACATGTCCTTGATGTTTTTGAGACGAACGAAGACGTGCTGACTAATTTGTTTAATTGATTGACTTTTGAGTTGTGTATCAAGCTCCTTATTATTTTGTAAAGAAGTAAGGAACTTTCAAAAATAATTGAGGCGAAATAAAGTCGGGGCGGGTTCTGTACTACAATGAATAAAGAAAAGAGGTTTCACCGGATGAATAACCAGGAATTACAAAAGATAGGCACCGAGAGACAAAACCCCGCCACAAAAGACTTGGACAAAATGACGCCGCTGGAACTGGTGACGGCAATGAACCGAGAAGACCAAAAGACGGTGAAAGCCGTTCAAGAAGTATTGCCGCAGATCGCCAAGGCGGCGGATATCTGCGCCGATGTTTTAAAGGCCGGAGGCCGAATGATTTATCTGGGAGCCGGAACCTCCGGACGAATCGGACTCATGGATGCGGTCGAATGTGTCCCGACCTTTTCCTGCGAGCAGGTGATCGGTTTAATCGCCGGCGGCAAAGAAGCCTTTATCCGCGCCGTTGAAGGAGCGGAAGACGCCAAAACGCTTGCCGTCTATGATCTGGAATCCATCGCGCTGAATGAAAAGGATATTGTAATCGGTATCGCCGCCAGCGGCCGGACACCGTATGTTATCGGCGGTTTGGAATATGCCGAAAAACAAGGCGCCAAACGAATCTCCATCGTCTGCAATCGAAACGCGGAAATTTCAGACTATGCCGATGTGGCGATCGAGGTGGACGCCGGCCCCGAAGTGTTGACCGGCTCCACGCGTTTAAAAAGCGGCACATGCCAGAAAATGATCTGCAATATGCTCTCAACCGCGGCCATGGTCAAAATCGGCAAAGTATATAAAAATCTGATGGTAGACATGCGCGTCACAAACAAGAAACTGGCCGCCCGGGCGGTTCGCATTTTGATGCAGGCCGCCGACGTTACAAAGGAGCAGGCATCTCAAGCACTTGTGCAGGCCGACGGAAATATGAAAGCGGCAATCCTTATGCTGCAGAAAAAAATACCGCTCGATAAGGCGATTGATGAACTGCAGAAGGCCGGCGGCTTTGTCCGCGTCGCTTTAGAGGAAGAATAATGGATTTGACGATGGCCGCGCAGATATTTCTCGAGAAGCAGACAGCTGACGGAACTTTTCCGGGCGCTCAGTTTGCGCTGGTTTCAGACACCGGTTTTAAAAGCGGCTGCATAGGAAATCGACAGATAATTCCGTCTCCCAAACCGGTGTTGCCGGATACGATGTACGATCTTGCCAGCCTTTCGAAAGTTATTGTGACGACGACCCTGCTGTTACAATGGCTGGAAAACGAACGGCTTCAACTTACGACGCCGGTATCTTCCGTTCTGCCCGATTTCCCCTATCCCGCGATTTCAATCGGCATGTTATTGACGCATACAAGCGGCATGGCGGCGGACGATAAACGCTATAAAGCGTGCGCAGATAAAGACGCTTTATATCGGTTTTACACATCCTTGCCGCTCGTCTACACTCCGGGAACCGATCTGCTTTATTCCGATTTCGGCTTTATAACGCTGGGCATCGTTTTGGAAAAGGCGAGCGGTCTTCCCCTGGACGTATTGGCAAAGAAGTATATTTTCACTCCATTGAACATGTCCCATACGATGTACTGCCCGAAGAAACACGGCGCAAAAGAACAGTGCGCCGCGACCGAATGGCAGCCGGAAAGAGGCATGATCGTCGGCGAAGTGCATGATGGAAAAGGATACCGCATGAACGGAGTCAGCGGTCATGCGGGAGTGTTTTCGACCGCCGATGATCTGGCGCATTTTGTGTCCATGCTTTTACACGATGGAGTCGAGAACGGCAGACAAATTTTAAGTACCGACAGCATGCGCTTGTTGAGAAGCTATCGAACAAGAGGAATGAAACAGTGCCGCACGTTGGGATGGATCGGCGAAGATCCATATACATCCATGGGAAACCGTTATTCCGCGCACTGTTTATATCATACGGGGTTTACGGGAGGATCCGTCTATGTGGACTTCGATCGCCGTATGGGTATTATTTTGTTGACAAACGCCATTCACCCAAACCGCGCGAATGCATGCATGCAGAAACTGCGGCCGATGTTTCATAATACGATACTGAAAACGTTCGATTATGAAAAAACCCGGTTCTTAATGTGAACCGGGTTTCCGCTTTTTCCACGGAAAGATACCGCCGGAAGCTTTTTCGCGAAAGGCCGCTCTGCGTTTCTCCGCCGTTTCAAGATCAGGCAGACGTTTATGAAGCATACGATATACTTCCCCGGCGGCCAGCAAAGGAACCCAAACAGGGAGCTCCGTGCTTTTCAGACGAATTTTGAGAGTCTGATTTGTGCCGCGGTGATTATCAATCGTCCATTCCGCCACGTCGTCCCAGTCAATTTTTTGACACGTGACGTCGTTTTGCGCTTCAAAGATGACGAAATAAGCTGTATAAAAAGCAAACTGGATAAAACTCTTGGCTTTCCATTGCACAAATACGGCCAGACCGATCAGCAGGACGCCCAAGATCCAGCTGTAGCCATAGCGGATACCGTAAAGTATATTCAGCAGACCGAGAATAAAAATACTCCAGATGGCAAAATAAGGCTTGCCGTTGATGGTTTTATAAGGTTGTTCCTGAGCGGGCAGTTCCGCAATCGGAATGACGCAGGGTTTTTCCATGACCGGTGTTTGTGACATATGAGCTCCTTTCCCATATTATAGAACAGGAACATGCAGAAATGATATAATCCATCTATTGAGGAATGAACGTATGGTACTGGAAGAATGGTTCATCATTGTATTTTCACTTGCCGTCGCAGGCTGGACATTTCTGTATCGTCTAAACGAGCAAAAGAAGTATCGCGCCGCGATCGAAACGCTGTGTAAACGAGAGGCGTTTCAGCTCTATGATTTTTCAAAGCCGTACAAATACGGCTATGGGACGTGCGTCGTTCTGGGACTTGTTTTTGCCGGAATCGGAATCGTCGAAAAAAACGGCACGTCCATCGGTATCGGTATTGTTCTTGCGGGCGTTTTCGCCGGCGAATATTGTACGACGGATAAACGCTATCGTTTATTTCATAATGAAACTTCTGTCGTGATCGGCGAAGAGAAGGTTGATTTTCGCAGTGTCAAGACGATTGAAATGATTTCGCGTATCCCGTTTGCCTGGAAGCGCCTGACGACTTATGGAGGAAAAGCCTATCGCATTTCTCCGAAATCGGCGCAATATATAACGGATTGGAAAAACTCGTATGCAAAGCGGAAGAAAAAATGAGACGGAAGCGCTCATTTTTTATAGAGTTGATTCAAATAACAGCTTAGTGTTACAGCGATATGCTCGACCGCTTCCGTATCGACGACTGTGTCCTTGGCGGTGCCGATATGTTCAACAAAATGTGTCGGACCGGTCGTGCGGGAAATCAGAATGCCGGAAGGGTAATAGCTGAAAGAAGAAAAACGGAGCGCCGTTCCGTCGACGCGCTGTGCCGAGGCGTTCAGCCGATCGGCCAGTTCGAGCGCCGTTTTCTTGGCGCTTTTTTGATATCCGATACGATTTTCCGCGCCCTGCCCGATGCAGTCTAAAAGAATGACCGTTTTATGATCAATGGCGGGAATGAAAGAACGGTTTAAGGTATCGCCGGCATGTCCGTTGTTGTCGGTCAGGATAAAGGCGACGTGTTTTTTGGCGGCCGGCGTCAATTCCTGCGCCATGAGCAATGCGCCGACAACGCCGGACGTATTGCCGTTCAGATTGATGGAATTTCCGATGGAGCCGCTCATGATATAAGCGCATATGGTGGCCACGACAAGAAGAACGACGACGACGGAAGAAAAAACAGGCCGGCGGCCGAAATCCACGACGGCCCCCCATTGCCACAGTGTATAGAAGATCAGCACGGCGGCGATGATGGCCGGCGTATAGGTGGGGAGAAAGCGGCTGCGAACGCTGGCCGTACCGTCAAAAGGATAGTACAGATACGGATTTCCGAAGTTATGCGGCGGCGTATTATAGTGAGCGACCACGAGCGTATCGGCCTTCTGCGGGTCGCCGGCGATCAGATTCGCGGCTTTTATACCTTTGATCGTATCGGAGGCATAAGAGACGGAATAGTCGTTTTCCTTAAAAAACAGCCCGGCTTTACGTAGAAAAAAATCTTTTTCCCCGGGTTGAAAACGTCTGGGAATTTCAATGCCATAATGAAAAAAGGCGTCTTTACAATTGAGCTTTTCCGGTTGTGCCATGTTTATACGCTCCCGATGAAAGAAAAGGATCCGCGGCTCCTCTTAATAATTACAGCTTTTCGATCAGCTTGATAAAATCCTTCGGTTCATCGTCCGGAACCATCTGCGCCGTAAAGGTGACGCCGTCCGCGGCCATTTCCCGAAAGAGTTTGACGTCATCGTCGGTGACCGATGTCGATTTGAAAACAAGATGCGATCCGATGCGGCTGGACATATTGCCGACCGTAATGGATTTCATCGGGAAACCGATCTGCAGCGCCTTCTGCAAACTGGCGGGGCCTTTAAATACGCATAAAAGCCGTTCGCCGACATAATTCGCCGGATCGTTCAGCTTCTCGACCGCTCTTTCCACCCGCAGAATCGAAAGCTTTGTGCCGGCCGGGCAGGCCATTTTCAATGCGGCCTTCTGAATATCATTGGAAGCGGCCGTATCATCGATGACCATGATGCGGGAGGCGTTCAGCCGATTTGTCCAGAACGCGACGATTTGCCCATGCACAAGACGTTCATCAATGCGGGTATTTACGATATTTGCCATAAATGATAACCTCCGAAACAATCTTTATACTTTATTCTACAACGCGGCTTTTGCATAGACAAGAAATGAATGCGCTTTCACGCATGCATGAAAATATGAAATAAGATAAATTTCGATTGACGACCCAAAATGAAAGCGCTAACATAAATACAGAACGTTGGATGGATTTCGATCATGGTTCATGCCCCGTATCGGAATCAATTCAAGGCTTCACATGTGGAAATCATTGCAAACAAGAAAGGGGAAAATTGAATGACATTGAATTTTTTTCAGATTTTGATCATTTCCGCATGGGCATTCTGGGGAATTATTGACGCTCTGGCCTTCGGCTGGGGTTTCAATATGGCGATCCTAGCCAGCCTCTTCACAGGCGTTGTCGTAGGAAATCCTACGTACGGCCTTGTCGTCGGCGGAACTCTTCAGATGACCCAGCTGGGAGCGGGGACGTATGGCGGCGCCTCCATCCCGAACATTACGTCATCCGGCATGATCACAACCGCTCTGGGAGCCGCGCAGGTCTCACCGACCGCTTCATTGGCGGACATATCCGCATCTGCCGTCACGTTGGCGGCATCCATCGGCATTGCCATGGCGGCACTGTTTACGGAGCTCGATATTCTGGCTCGTTTCTCCAACACCTATTTTCAGCATCGCGCCGATAAATATGTCGGAACCGGAGACACCAAAGGTATTGAGCGCATGAATACACTGGGCATTCTGCCATGGGGCCTGTCCCGCGCATTGCCGGTGTTCTTCATGTTACTGTTCGGACAGGGATTGATTGAAGCGATTATCGATTTTATTCCGGTATGGCTTATGGACGGCTTCAAGATTGCCGGCGGCATTCTGCCGGTTGTCGGTTTTGCGATTTTAATGCGCTATCTGCCCGTGTCGAAGAAGCCGCAGTATCTTATTCTCGGATTCGTACTGTCCGCTTACTTAAAAATGCCGACGCTCGGCGTCGCTTTGATCGGTATGGTTGCGGCAATGATCATCTATCAGCAGGCGATCGCCAAGAATACGGCCAATGTGCAGGGGGATGATGAAGATGAGTGAAAACATGGTAAAAACATCTGCATTTACAAAGCAGGAACTGCACAAGATTGATTTACGCTGGATATGGCATTCCCAGATCGGCTGGAACTATGAACGTATGCAGGGCTTGGGCTATCTGACGACGATGTTGCCGGTGATCGACCGTCTGTACGGCGATAATCCCGAGCTTAAGAAAAAAGCGCTGGAAACGCATTCCGTCTTCTTTAACACGACGCCGCAGATGGGTGACATTATTCTGGGCATGGATATCGCCATCGAAGAACAGCAGCGGAATGAAGAAGGGCTGGAAGTCGTTTCTTCCCTGAAAACCGCGCTGATGGGCCCTTTTGCCGGTATCGGCGATACGATTTTCGGCGTGATATCCGGAGCGGTATTCGGTTCAATCGCGGCCTCCATGGCGATTCAGGGAAATGCGATCGGTACTTTCATCTGGGTCGCATGGCTCCTGTTTGTCTTCTTTATCCGCCGCAATCTGTTCGATCTTGGTTATACGCAGGGTATCAAACTCGTCACCAGCATGAGCGGCACGATGAACGCCCTGATTGAAGGCGCCGGCGTATTGGGTCTGACGGTTGTCGGAGCGATGATCGCCTCCATGGTGAACGTTCCGTTATCGACTTATTCCGTTGTTCTCGGCGTCGATACGACGGGAGCTGAAATCATTAAAGAATATGATCTGCAGGCCTATGCGGATCAGATCATGCCGAAACTTCTACCGGCCTTGCTGGCATGGATCTGCTATGTTCTGCTTGGCAAGAAGTGGATGAATTCCAATAAGCTGATTTGGATTGTTATCGTCTTCTCCATTGTTCTGCGCGTGATCGGTATTGTCGGCTGATTATTCGATGAGAAAAGGCTGTCGGGTTTCCCCTCAGCCTTTTCCTACTTTTTAAAGGAGAACCGCAATGGATAAACTGGAGGAAATGTTTCATCTGTTCCAAGCCCGTATTCCCGAAACCGCCCGGCGCATACGCCCGGAGATTATCCGCATGTCCGAGCTGTTTGCGACCTGTGCGCAAGCAGGCGGCGTGATTCAGCTCTTCGGCGTTCGGCATGGCGAAGAATTTGTAAATGAACTGAATTTCAGGGCCGGCGGTCTGGCACCCTTTCATGCGATACGTCCGATGGATATGGCTTTAAATGGACTAATCGAGAAAGACTGTGTCGAAAGCGGCGACGTCTTTAATCGTGCGGATCTTCTTCCGACTCTGCTTGGCCTTTATAAGCTGGACGCTCGCGATTTGTACTGCATTGTCAGCGCCGGAGGAAATGAACCGCTTTCACTTGCGCTGGCGCATGAAGCCAAAGCGAACGGGCATGTTCTGACCGCCGTCGTGAATCGTAAAACCGTCGCAAAGGAGACCGGAGAAACCGTTGCCGATCTGGCTGACTGCATTCTGGACATGGGCGCGGACGATCCGGACATAGCGACCGTCGTTCAAGATCAGCCGATCGGACAGCTTGGCTCAACATTGGCAAATGTTTCGGCTCAGATGATTACAGCGGAAATGTATGCGTGGTATGTCCGCAACGGTTTAAAAGCGCCGGTTCTGCTTTCTGCCAATAATGAAGGAGCGGACAGGCATAATGCCGCTCTTACCGATCCATACAACGGGAGAATCAGATGAATACGACAATTTGTGCGGAAACCTTTCAGGAACGTCTTCTTTTATTGCTGGAACATCTGTATACATCACAAAAAGAAAATCTGGAAAAAACGGCGCAGGCGTTTGCCGACTGCATTGCTCGCCGGGGGGTAATTCATATCTTCGGAACGGGACATTCGGTCGGCCTTGGCCTTGATATCAAAGGCCGTCCGGGTTCGCTTGTGCCGATTCACATCATGGATATGAACGACTTCGTATTCAAAGGCGGAATTCCGTTGGCACAATTCAAAGATAAGAAAGATATCTTCGAACGCCGGGCCGGCGTCGCACAGAAGCTGTACGATCTTTATGCTATTCGCCCGCAGGATATTTTTATCGTCATTTCAAATTCAGGCATTAACGGAATCGCCATCGACATCGCTCAGCTTGCCCGCGATCAGGGCCATACGGTTATTGTCGTGACCAGCATGCAGCATACGCTGGCGGAAAAATCCCGTCACCCCAGCGGCAAGAAATTATATGAATTGGGTACTATCGTGATCGACCATTGCGGGCCTCATGGCGACGCCTTATTGGAAACAGACGGAAAAGCGAAGATCTGTTCCGTATCCAGCATATGCAACAACATCATCGCCCAGTCCGTTGCCGCCCGAGCCTGTGAAATACTGTCGGAGCGGGGAGAAGATATACCGGTTCTGACGACGGATGAACGACACAACGCGGCTTTGCGGAAAATATATAAAGGGAGAATCTGATGGCATACGCATATCATGAGGCAATTTTAAAAGCAATGGAAAGGGCGGAAAAAGCAAATCGCGATACATTGCCCTGCGCGATCGCCAAGTTTGCGGAATGTATAAAGACGGATCACCTGATTCATACATTCGGGACGGGGCATTCCCATATGATCGGCATTGAACTGTTTGCCCGCGCGGGAGGATTGGGAAACGTCGACGCTTTGCTGGATCCGGACACGTTGACGGCGTTTGGCGCTCAGCGCAGCGGCCGTATGGAAAAACTGGAAGGCCTCGCCGATATCATCTACGACGACTATCCGATTCAACCGGGCGATCTGATGGTGATTTCCTCGAACAGCGGCCGCAACGCCTTGCCGATTGAAATGGCGCTGCGCTGTCGTAAAGAAGGGATTTATATCATTGCGGTCACGAATGTGGCGCAATCGTCCGCTTCCATATCCCGTCATGCCAGCGGTAAACATCTGTATGAGTGTGCCGATCTGATTTTAGATACGTGCGGGCCGGCGGGCGACGCGTTATTGGATATTGACGGTATTCAGACCGGACCGGCCTCTTCTCTGGTGTCGATGCTGCTGTTGAATATTGTGGCGAGCGAGGCGATCCGCGTCTGCATGCTGGACGGTCACAGACCCTATGTCTTTCAGTCACAGAATGTCGACGGCTTTGACAACGATGCGATTTATGAACACTTTCAGGGCCGCATCAAACACTTCTGAAAGGAGCCGCTATGCGTAGAGTACTCATTATCAGTCACGGGCCGCTTGCGTCCGGGGCTCTGGAGTCGCTGCGAATCTTCATGCCGAATCTTGAAAATATCGAAGCGATCGATGCCTATACGGAGGAATGTCCGGATCCCAAACCGCTCGTCGAAGCCTTTTTCAATGCGGCTCAGGAAGATACGGTGATCGTTTTTTCCGACATTGTTTTCGGCAGTGTCAACCAGCTGATTTTCCCTTATCTG